>JAZQVI010000072.1:0-14284 GCA_045631745.1 Eubacteriales bacterium | reverse complement strand
TCCGACTTATCCGCCATCTATCTTATCTCCGTCTCTGCCATACAACATCGAAAACAGAAACTAAAAAAAGAAGGGTTTGGCATCACTGATCCCGCTGTGTCCTTTGACCAGATAATAGCGAATATCTAAACAATCATTCTTATGGATTATAAGTCGAAAACCAAGCAGAAAAACAACGCCCGCGACCGCCGTCCCGAGGGCGACCGTCCCTATTCCTTCGACAGACGGGACAAGCCCGCCCGCCCCTACGCCGAGAAGCCTCGTGCGCAGGAGCGCGATAACGTATCGGTCGGCGTTGAGGACGCAGAAAACGGTCTGGTCATCGGCAGAAACGCCGTGCGCGAGCTGCTCAAATCCGACCGCACCATCGACAAGCTCCTCGTCCAGCGCGGCGAGCGGACAGGCTCGATCGTGGTGCTCGTTGCACAGGCGATCGAAAAAGGAATCCCCGTCGTGGAGACCGACAAGGCGAAGCTGGACGCCATGGCAGGCTTTGCTCCTCACCAGGGCGTGATCGCGCAAGCATCCGAGAAGGAATATTGCACCGTGGAGGACATTCTCGCCGCTGCACGGGAAAAGAACGAGCCTCCCTTCCTCGTCCTCTGTGACGGCGTGACCGACCCCTACAACCTCGGTGCGATCATTCGGAGTGCCGTCTGCTGCGGCGCGCATGGTCTGGTAATTCCCAAGCGACGCGCAAGCGGTCTGACACCCCTTGTCACCAAGGCGTCAGCAGGCGCGATCGAGCATCTGCCCATCGCCAAGGTTGCAAATATCGCTAACACCGTGGAGCAGCTCAAGAAGGAGGGCGTTTGGGTGTTTGCCGCCGAGGCGGGAGGGCCCAACGTCTATGACACCGATTTCACAGGTCCCTGCGCCATCGTCATGGGCAGTGAGGGAGACGGCGTCTCGCAATCCGTCGTCAAGGCGTGCGACGGAATCGTCTCCATCCCGATCTACGGCGAGGTGAACTCCTTCAATGTTTCCGCCGCTACCGCCATCATTTTGGCAGAGGTAGCACGCCAGCATCACAAGAACTAAGAAATTCAATGAGATCCGATGGGAGGAATGACGCTTGAAAAAGAAGAATTTCGATTCACAAAAAGCATCCGATCTTCTGCAAAAGCTGCAGGAGGCTGTTTTGTCGTCCTCCCAAAAGAAGGAGCCCCGCGAGGAGGAGCCTGATTCGGACGAGCTGGAATTTCAAAAGAAGATCGCGGGAATGCTCAGCCGCGTCACGGGTGGCAAGTCCCCCGAGGGCAAAACAAAAAAAGGCGGCAAGAAAAAACAGCCGAAGCCTACCACACAATCGTCCGACAGTCCCCCGCAACCTCGGCCGATCGTCTTTGAGGAACCCATAGAGGAAGAAATCCCCCTCCCGTTGCCCGAGGAACCGCGCCCCGAGCTGACCGAGGAGATCACGCCCCTCGCCAAGGAAGCGCCGATTGAAGACGTGCTCCCCGAAGAGCCTGTGGTAGAGGAGATCCCCCCGGAGGAGCCCACGGCAGAGGAAGAATCGGTCACGGAAGAACCTCCGATCGAAGAAGATCCCATTGAGGAATCCTTAATTGAGGAGGACATGGATCCGGCTCCGACCGAAGCGTCTCCGCTTGAACAAACAGAAACACAATTCCCCGAGCCTCAGCCCGAGGAACAACAGGCAGAGGCAGCTCCCCTGCCCCCGCCCGAGCCAAAAAAGCCGCTCGTACGCGTCATCGGCCCCGTGATAGAACAGGAGCCTCCCAAGGTTCCGAAAAAGGCGGCACCAAAAAAAGAGACGCCGAGCGATACCATTGTCATCAAACCAAAGAGCGACCTCAGATCTACGACCCCCATCGTGATCAAGCCCAAGCGGCCTGAGAGATCGCCCCAACCCATCAGAGTGGAGGGAACCGCATCTATGCCAAGAACAACTCAAAAAATTACACCCCCACAAAAGCCCGGAGACTCTGCGCCCCGTCCGACACCGACAAAGCCTGCCGCTGAACCTGCACGACCGGGCGTATCCGTTCCGCGGTCGGCAGATCCCAAGCGCACACCTGCCGCAAGGGGCAAGTCGGCACACAGATCGCAAGAGCGACAGACGCCACTCCGCACACATCCCGAGGACGAGGGTCTTGACGTCGTCCTGGAGCACGTCGCACATGAGGATCCCTTTGCCGGCACGTCCTTCGCAGAAAGCGCTGCCACCGCAAGCAATCTGAAAGGAAACGTACACGCCCTCACCCACGAGGAGCTTTTGCGATACGTGGAGCGGAAGACAGGCATGACGCCGGACGACGTCAGCATGATCCTGGAGCTTGGATACGACCATGAGCTTGGCCGACTGATCGGCTCGGAGCCCCTGCGCCAGCTCAAGGCGGCGCATCTTCGTTCCACAAGGCCGACCGACCCGTCAACCTATCGCACGGCATTCGGTTACCGCAACCGCGAATACACAGGCGAAGAAGCCAAGGAGCGCATCCTCTCCCATTATGTCAAGGACAAAAAAGTGTTGCTTGTCCGTCTTGTTCTCACCGCGCTTCTCACTCTTATCCTGTTGCCCATCGAGCTTCCCTTGCTCTTTGGCGAGCCGCTCTCGGGCATTCGTGAGCGAATTCCTCAGCTTTTCCCCCTGTCAGCGATCCTCGTTTTGGCGATCGCAGGGTTCTTCTCTCGGCGACAGATCTATGCCGGCCTGCAAAGCTTTTTCCGCTTCGCCCCAACCCCCTATTCGGTCTGTGCCATTCTCTATCCCATCGGACTGCTTTCCCAAATTGCAAACGTCTTTTTGGTAGGACGCGGCGATGGAATCCTATCGGGGGCGTTGCCTGTTCTGGCAGCTCTCCTTCTGACCGCTGTCACGGATACCGCACGCCTCGCATCCGAGATGCGCGTGTTCCGTATCCTCGCAGATGCCGCAGACAAAACGGTTCTTGAGCCGGCAGAGGCACACAAGCAAAAGCTCCGCCACGGCGACAAGATCGTCAAGATCGTCAACGATGACGCCGATCAAAACCTGTACAGACTGCACCGCGCGAAGCGCATCACAGGATTCTTCCGCCGATGCAACGACACCGCGTCCGCCGCGCGCCCCTTTGGATTTTTGCTCCTTGCAAGCGCGGCACTCACCTTCCTCGTTGGTTTCATTTGTGCGGTCTCCTCCATGCAGGCAGAGAGCGTGGTATCCGCCGGGATCCTCACCCTTCTGTTCTCCCTTCCCCTGCCCGGGATTCTGCTCTTTTATTACCCCCTCTGCCGCGCCAACCATCTTCTGAATCCGAAGGGATGCGCCCTGGTCGGAGAGGAGTCGGTCATGGAATACGCCAAGCAAAAGACCGTCATTTTCCATGACAGCGATCTGTATCTTGCAAAGAAATGCACCCAGACCATGGTCCGCGAGGGAGAGGACTTCCGCCATGATATGCAGCTGGCAAGCATTCTCTTCAGAAAGATGAACGGTGCCTTCAATCCCCATTGCAAGGTCAATCCGAGCGACCCACCCGTAACCTTCGTGCGGCTGGGAGAGAGCGGAACCGAGGCAGTCATTGACAACCGCTACCACCTTCTGGCAGGAGATGCCGGCTTCCTCACGAGAAGCGGCGTTAGAATTCCCAAGGAGAGCACCGACCGCGCGGCTTCCCGCACAGAAAACGTCAGCGTGACCTATATCGCCATCAATGGCATCCTGAAATTGACCTACGAGATCGAATATGAGGTCTCCCCCAAATTTGAGCAAACGGTGACGATCCTGGCTGAGAACGCAACCGACTGCGCGATCCGAACCTACGATCCTGCCATCAATGACGCCTTCCTGCAGGCAAGCCGAGCGTCGGGCGCCGAATACGTCCGCGTCATCAAGCCCGGAAAATACGAAAACGACGATGCGACCGAGATTTCCGACTGCGGTGCATTGGCACTGGGAGACCGCTTTGATGCGGTGCGCCCCCTTGTTGCCGCCAGCGTCATCTGCCGTATCCGATCGGCCGGATACTACACACTGCTGGCGCTTGCCATCGTCGGAGCAATTCTCTCCGCCGTGATCGCCCACCACATGACCGAGCTGCTGCAGGGCATCCCCCTGCTTCTCGCCCTTGTCTTCCAAGGCGTCGGCACACTGGCTGCGTGGCTGACAACCCGCCTGTCCTTCCGTTTCGGATCGGCGCAAAACTTCAAATAAAGAAAGGCATTCCGATACTATGAATTCCAATCGTCCAAACAGCACCATTCTCAAATCGGTCTCCAAGCCCGGTCGATACGCCGGCGGAGAGTACGGAGAGGTGCTCAAAGATAAATCCAAGGTCAAGGCACGCTTTGCTTTCTGCTTCCCCGACACCTATGAGATCGGGATGTCCAACCTCGGCATGCGCCTGCTCTACGGCTCCCTCAACGAGCATCCCGACATCTGGTGCGAGCGTGCGTTCGACCCGTGGGTGGATATGCAGGAGGAAATGAAAAAGCACGACCTTCCCCTGGTCGCGCTGGAGAGCAAGGATCCGCTTGGTTGCTTCGACTTCCTCGGATTCACGCTCCAGTATGAGATGAGCTACACCAACGTGCTCAATATGCTGGATTTGGCAAAGATCCCTCTGCGCACGACAGAAAGAGGCGAATCCGACCCCATCGTCATCGGAGGCGGCCCCTGCGCCTACAACCCCGAGCCTGTGGCAGACTTCTTTGATCTCTTTAACATCGGCGAGGGAGAGAATATGCTCCCCGACATCGTGCGCCTCTATATCCGCATGAAGGACGAGGGCAGATACACCCGCGAGGCGTTCCTCCACGAGGCAGCGCGCACCATCCCGGGCGTGTATGTTCCCTCTCTTTACAAGGTTTCCTACAAATCCGACGGAACGATCGAAGCCTACACCCCCATCTACGACGATATTCCCAAAAAAGTCCAAAAGCAGATCATTCGCGACCTCGATCAGGTATATTTCCCCGACAAGGTGGTTATGCCTTACATTGAAACGGTACATGACCGCATCATGCTGGAGGTCTACCGCGGATGTATTCGCGGCTGCCGCTTCTGCCAGGCGGGCATGATCTACCGCCCCGTGCGCGAGAAAACCCCCGAGGTGCTCAACAGTCAAGCAAAGTGCCTCTACAACAGCACGGGTTACGAGGAGATGTCCCTCTCCTCCCTTTCCATCAGTGACTACACCCAGCTTGAGCCCCTGTGCGACAAGCTTCTCTCCTGGACGGATGAGAACATGGTCAGCCTCTCTCTTCCCTCCCTGCGCGTAGACAACTTCAGCCAGGAGCTGATGAAGCGCATCGACTCGGTGCGCTCCTCCTCGCTCACCTTTGCCCCCGAGGCAGGTACGCAGAGACTGCGCGACGTCATCAACAAGAACGTCTGCGAGGAGGACGTGCTCCGCACCATGAAGGTCGCCTTTGACGCGGGCAAGAACGCCGTCAAGCTTTACTTCATGGAAGGACTTCCCACCGAGACACTCGAGGACCTGGACGGCATCGCCAAGCTTGCCGAGACGGTAGTGGATTCCTACTATCAGAACCCCAAGAGAAACAAATCCCGTCAGGTACAGGTGACGGTAAGCGTTTCCTGTTTTATCCCCAAGCCCTTCACCCCCTTCCAATGGGAGGCGCAGGACACCATGGAAGAGCTCGTGGAAAAGCAGAAATACCTCAAGACGAAGATCACCAACCGCCACGTGCGCTACCAGCACCACAATGCCGAGGTCAGCCGGATCGAAGCGGTTCTTGCCAGAGGCGACCGCCGTCTTGGCGACGCGCTGGAGCTTGCCTGCCGTGAGGGATTCCGATTCGATTCTTGGGATGAGTACTTTAACTACGAGAACTGGCTGAGCGTCTTTGAAAGAACGGGCGTGGATCCCGCCTTCTACGCGAACCGCGCGTTCGGGCTTGACGAGATCCTTCCCTGGGACATCATCGACTGTGGCGTGAGCAAGGAATTTTTCCTGCGCGAGAGAGCCAAGGCATATGCAGCCGCAACCACCCCCAACTGCCGCGAGCAGTGCAGCGGATGCGGCGCAAACAAGCTGGGTGGCGTTCGTGCCGTTTGCCCCCACGTGGCAAACGCCGAGGCGGAAAAGCCTTCTGCCCTCACCATCCCCGAGATTCCAAATCGGGCAGAAACCATGAGCCAATGGAAAAAGCTCGACACCCCCAAGACCCTGCGGATCAAGTTCCGCAAGGTGGGCAGTTTGCAATACATCTCTCACCTTGACCTGCAGCGAACCTTTGCGCGTGTCTTGATGCGCGCCGACGTCCCCATGTGGTACACCCAGGGCTTCAATCCCCACGCCAAGGTGATCTTCGGACTTCCTCTGTCTGTGGGAACCGAAAGCGAGTGCGAGATGATCGATCTTCGCCTTGACCGCGACATTTCCCCTGCCGAGCTGCGCGATCGGCTCAATGCCGAGCTGACCGAGGAGATGCGCGTGGAGGAGGTTTACGAGCCCACCACCAAGTTTGCAGACATCGGCTGGGCAAAGTACGAGATGAACCTGCGGTTTGAGGGCGCGTGTGAGGAAAAGGCAGCTGAGCTCCAAAAGCTCTTCGAAACCTCTCCTCTTACCATGACCAAGAAGACCAAATCGGGAGAGAAGGAGATCGACCTGATCCCCATGATTAAGGCAATCCGCGTGACCTACAATCCCGACCGCGCAGGTCAGATCCATATCAGCGCGGTGCTCTCGGCATCGGGCAGCGAATACCTCAATCCCGAAATGCTCATAAACGCGGCAAAGCGCGAGTGCAGGATCCTCTCGGGCGACCCCGCCAAGGAGGAATACTCCATTCTCCGCACGCACGTCTATGCGATGGACGGCGTCAAGGAGTTCCGATAAAACCAAAGAGAGACCTCAATCCGATCCGATTGGGGTCGCTTTTCATTTATTCCTGAATATCTTTCTTTCCAAATTTCTCTTTGATCCAAGCGTTATGCTTGGGGATATCTCCAAGATAGAAGGAGATCGCAAAGCCTACCACAGCAAGCAGGAAGGACACCGCTGTACCCACATTATTCGCGGGAACGCAGCTCTCGTTGAGCACCCTCGGAATGATGGAGATGAACAGACCGAACACAATGGAAAACGTGGCGGTATAGAACCGTTTGATAAGCTTGCTCATTCCAAAGGAAATGACCAGCACACCCAGTCCCACGCCGATGGCGGCGGGAATCAAAACCGTAAAGTTGAAATCTGCCACCGAGGAAACCCACAGTTCGTACAGGCCGAAGGAGGAAAGAATCACCGCACTGTCCACACCCGGGATCAACGCCGAGCCTGCAACTGCCACGCCGAGCAGCATTGATTGCAGGAAATTGGGGTTCTCCACCTGCGGGAAAAGATCCTTGTTGACCACGAAGAGGATCAAGCCAAAGAGCGCCGCTCCTGCAATGTAGAGATAATACTTCTTGGCAAATCCCTCTTTCTTGACCTCCTTGTGAAAGAGCGGCAGCGTTCCCACAACAAGTCCCAGGAAGAGGTACCGCGTCTGCATCTCAAAGGTCTCGAGAAAAAAGTCGGTAATCTTGCTGAACAGAACCACGCCGACCCCCATTCCCAAAAATAGGGGGAGAAGAAACAACAGATTCTTTTTGAAATTCTTGAAAATCGATCCAATGGCATCCACAACCCTTTGGTAAAGCCCAAAGATCACCAGCAAGACGCTGCCGCTGAGCCCGGGAGAGATGCCTCCGATTCCGACCACGATTCCCTTAAAGAAGTTTTTCATAAATCCTAACCATCCTATGCGTTCTGTCCCTATCATAGCACAAAACGCCAATTTTGTCAAGCGCGCATCAAACCTGCGCCTTGGCAGCCTCGATCGCCTGCTTTGCTTCCTCACGAGCCGAGGTCTTGCCCTCTGCCTTAATGTCTCCAGCCTTGGTGAGCGAAATCTTGGTCAGGAAGGGGCCGACGATCTCATAGATCAAAACTGCAAACAGGGTGATGTTTCTCACGATGGAACCATCCGCGCCAAGCTCGGTTGCCTTGATCGCCATACCGAGCGCCACGCCTGCCTGAGGCAGGAGGGTAATACCCAGATACTTGATAATATTCGGATTGCACTTGGTCATCTGCGCGCTGATGCGAGCACCAAAATATTTACCGAGAGAACGAGTTGCAATATACGCCATGCCGATCAGAACGACCGCCCACTGGCTGAACACGGAAAGCTCCAGCTCGGCACCGCTGATAACAAAGAACAGGATCAGAATGGGTGCCGTCCAACGGTCTGCTCGGTCCATGAGCTCCTCGGACACGTCGCAGAAGTTGCAGAACACCGTTCCCAGCATCATGCAGGCAAGCAGAGAGGAGAATCCGATGTGAATTCCATTCACAGTAAAGGAAAGAGAGGAGATTGCCACCGTCATCATCACAAAGGTAACCGATACTGCCATACGCTTGGAGCGGGAGTGGAAAAATCTCTCACAAAGGGTGAACAGTCCGCCCATAACAAGTCCCAAGAGGAGAGAAAGAATGACCTCCAGAATGGGCTCCAGAATGATGGCAAGCGGATTGATGACCGACAGGCTCAGGGATTTTGCCACACCGAAGGATACGGCAAAGACCATCAGACCCACCGCGTCGTCCAGCGCAACCACGGGGAGCAGAATGTCGGTCAGGGGGCCCTTCGCCTTATACTGGCGAACAACCATGAGCGTTGCCGCAGGAGCGGTCGCCGTTGCAACGGCACCCAACACGATCGCCGCAGAGAGAGACAGCTTATCGGGCATGAGAAGATGTAAGCCAATGAGTCCTGCATCCACAACCAGGGTGGTAAAGATAGCCTGGAAAATACCGATCACCGTCGCCTGACGGCCAATCTCCTTGAGCTGCGCCAAGCGGAACTCATTACCCATAGAAAACGCGATAAAGCCAAGCGCAACGTCGGCAATGATGCCAAAGCTCTTGACCTGCTCGTGGGAAATTCCGATCCCGGGAACTCCGAGTGCTCCCAGGAGGAAGGGCCCGATGAGAACGCCTGCAACGAGGTAGGCGGTTACGGCGGGAAGCTGAATCTTTTTTGCCAGTCTGGAGAGCAAAAGACCTGCAAGCAGGGCGATGGACAGACTGAGCAGCGTGGATGCCGTGGTAGACATGATGATAAAACCTTCTTTCTATTATATGTGTTATCCTTTAGACACCAAGAAGATAGTATAGCACACACCTCTGTAAAAGTCAAGCACATTTTTGATTTTTTAAAGATGGTTCTTTCATTTTTTAAATTGGTTTTTTAACGCTCGAATGAGCCTGTCTTTGGGCATCCTGCGCAAAGCGAAGGATCTCGGGGAGCTGTGAGAGGCGTTTCGGCTCTGCCGCCATGCGCCATGCCCATTCCAGTCCCCTCTTTTGCAGAAAAACAGGAGCGCGGCGTACATCTCCCGCCCAAACGTCAAGCGATCCCCCCAGCCCTGCCGCCACCCGCACCGAGGGCAGCTGCCACAGGTTTTCTCGGATCCATACCTCCTGAACAGGAAAGCCAAAGCACACCAACAGGATCTCGGGGCGGCAGGCTCTGATCATGCCGAGAACCCGTCGGTTCTCCTCCCCCTCCTTCTCAAAATACCCCCAGTAGGTACCGCAAACAACAAGACCCGGGTGCTTTTTCTGCAATTTTTCTGCCGCACGGGACGCCACGCCGTCCTTCCCACCCAAGAGAAAAACGCGATCCCCACGCCTTGCGGCTTCACAAAGGAGCGCCTCCCCAAAGGAGATGCCCGCTACACGTTCTCGCAATGGAGTCCCCTGCCGCTTTGCCGCCAAAAGAACCCCGGAGCCATCGGGCAGCACCATGGATGCCGAGTTGAGCAGCTCGGCGTATGCAGGATTCTCGGCACAAGCGCGGAGCATCAGCGCATTGGGGGTGTAGACCCGACACGCCTCTTCTCCACGCATGGCCTCCCGTACCGCCTCTGCCGTTGTCAGATTGTCAAACATAACCCCTCCAACCGTGATCTTCATCGATTCCCGCACTTCCCTTCCAAAAAGCAAAATTCGCGCGCATCTCCCAAAAAGGACTTGACATTTTCACTGTCGCACGATATAATTAAGTATAATGTATCAATGCGGTTTTATGCGACTGATCGGCGTCTTACAAAAATTGCCGAATCGCATCAACCCAAAGAGAAAGGATCACACAAAACAATCATGGCAAAGAACAATGCAAAAATGGTGGAGCAGATCACGTCCATGGACGTGGACTTCGCGCAATGGTTCACCGACGTTGTAAAAAAAGCAGAGCTGGTTGACTACTCCGGCGTCAAGGGATGTATGATCATCCGTCCCTACGGCTATGCGATTTGGGAGAACATTCAAAAGGATCTTGATGCGCGCTTCAAGGCGCTTGGTCACGAGAATATTTATATGCCCATGTTTATTCCCGAAAGCCTTCTCCAAAAGGAAAAGGATCACGTACAGGGATTTGCGCCCGAGTGCGCGTGGGTAACCGTTGGCGGCGAGAACAAGCTCACCGAGAGACTTGCCATCCGTCCCACCTCTGAGACGCTCTTCTGCGAGCATTTCAAGACCGTGATCCAGTCCTACCGCGACCTTCCCAAGCTCTACAACCAGTGGTGCAACGTTGTCAGATGGGAAAAGACCACCCGTCCCTTCCTGCGCACCCCCGAGTTCTTGTGGCAGGAGGGTCACACCATGCACGAAACCGAGGAGGAGGCAAGACAGGAGACCCAGCAGATGCTGAAGGTCTACGAGGACTTCTACTCCGAGGCACTGGCGATCCCCGCCTACACCGGCCGCAAGACCGACAAGGAAAAGTTTGCGGGCGCGGAGGAGACCTATACCATCGAGCCTATGATGCACAACGGCGTAGCGCTCCAGGGCGGAACCTCCCACTTCTTCGGAGACGGCTTTGCAAGAGCATTTGACATCACCTTTACCGGACGCGACAACGTTCAGAAATATCCCTTCCAAACCTCTTGGGGTGTATCCACCCGTTCCATCGGCGCCATCATCATGACGCACGGCGATGACAACGGTCTGATCCTCCCCCCTCGCGTCGCTCCCATTCAGCTGGTCATCATTCCTGTGGCACAGCACAAGGAGGGCGTACTGGAAAAAGCAGAGGAGCTTCGCGCAGCACTCTCCAAGAGCTTCCGCGTCAAGCTTGACGACAGCGATAACTCCACCGGCTGGAAGTTCAGCCAGTACGAGATGAAGGGCGTTCCGCTCCGTTTGGAGATCGGTCCCCGCGACATTGAGAACAACTCCTGCGTCCTGGTCAGCCGTGTTACTAGAGAAAAGACCTTTGTCAGCCTCGATAACCTCGAAGCAGCTGTTGCAGAGGCACTCCAGAAGGTTCACAACGAGCTCTATCAGCGCGCGCTGGAGAACCGCAACAGCAAGACCTATGTTGCCCACAACCGCGAGGAATTCATCGACATCGCAGAGAACAAGCCCGGCTACATTAAGGCAATGTGGTGCGGAGAGACCGCCTGCGAGGAGGAGATCAAGGACATCACCGGAGGCGTCAAGTCCCGTTGTATTCCCTTCGTGGAGGAAAACCTCGGCGACACCTGCGCTTGCTGCGGAAAGCCTGCAAAGCACATGGTCATCTGGGGAAGACAGTACTAAAATTCAACCGTTCATCAAGGGACTGCGGCATTTTCTTTCGTGCAACAGTCCCTTGTAGCGTATTATGCTCAGGAAAGGAGGAATCCCATGGAAAAATTCAAGCGGTATGCCGCACACGCCGCAAAAAGCGTTGACCCCGTTCTGTTTTTCTCTGTAATGGCGCTGTGTTTGATCAGTATCGTCACCATCTACGGTGCGGTGGATAATTTCGGACAATCCAAGCTCAGGATGCAGATCGCCATGTTCATCGTCGGCAGTATCGTCACCGTGGTGATCGCCTCCATCGACTACCGCCTCATCGTGGAGCGTCTGTGGCTCCCCATGCTGGCCGCCTCCGCCGTCATTCTCATCATCACCCTCTTGTTTGGCGAGAGCGGCGTGAATATGGAAACCGGAAACAAAAGCTGGCTCAGGATTCCCCTGATCAACTATATGATCCAGCCCTCCGAGTTCGTCAAATTTGCCCTTGTGTGCAGCTTTTCCAAGCACCTGTTCGACCTGCAGGGGCAGCTCAATAAGCCAAAATCGGTGCTTTACCTCGCCCTTCACGCAGGCTCGATCGTTGCTCTGATCCTGCTCTCCGGAGACCTTGGCGTGGCACTGGTATATCTTTGCATCATCGCCCTTATGCTCTTTTGCGCAGGTCTGCACTGGGGATATTTCGGAGGTGCAGCGGTGCTGCTCACCC
This sequence comes from Eubacteriales bacterium, assembly GCA_045631745.1. Taxonomy (GTDB): domain Bacteria; phylum Bacillota; class Clostridia; order Oscillospirales; family CAG-272; genus UMGS1865. Next base: position 2,032 of record JAZQVI010000072.1, on the reverse strand, counting down.
TTCTCTCCCCCTATCTTTGGGACGCGTTGGAGCCCTATCAGCAAAGACGCATCATCGTGGGCTTCAACCCCGATCTCGACCCCTTAGGAAAGGGATACCAGCCCCTGCTCAGCCGCCAGGCAATCAGCAACGGTGGATTTATCGGAAACGGCATCATGGGGGGGCATTATTACGAGATCCTGGACGCCTCGCACACCGACTTCATCTTTGCCACCATCTGCGAGAAATTCGGCTTTTTGGGAGGTCTTTTGGTTCTGATCCTCTTTATGGTCATCGTGGTGCGTATCTTCATGATCGCGCGCTTCTCCATCCACTCCGACTTCGGAGGATTCATCTGCGTGGGCGTGGGCGCCATGTTCGTCACACAGATCCTGGAGAACATCGGCATGAATCTTGCCATGCTCCCCGTGGTTGGCATCACGCTCCCCTTTCTCTCCTGCGGCGGCTCCTCGATGCTCGCCACGTTTATGATGATGGGACTTGTGCACAGCGTCTATTCCCACTCCGAGGCGATGAAGGAATCACGCGCCGACACCTTGGACATCGATATTTCTCTTTTGGAGTGACCTTGCAAAACATAAAACCCCTCCCGTGCTCATATAGTTTAGCAGAACTACATGAATCGGGAGGGTTTTCTTATGTTCATTTATTCCTTGCGCGCCGGGACGGTAAAGCTTGTTGGCGTGATCTGCGTTGCCTTGACCGTGCTCATCACGCTCATCGCCTTTGTTCCAACCTATTCCACCGACAACTCCACCGCTGCAAATGCGGGGGAAACCGCGGTCAACTATTCCTATGATAAGATCAAGACGACCGACGATGTGGTGCAGTTCCTCTCCCAGTTCGGCTGGCAGGTGGAGGGACAGCCGATCGAGATCAAGACGGTCACCATTCCCTCTGAATTTGACAAGGTCTTCGCCGCCTACAACGAGATCCAAAAGGCCCAGGGGCTCAACCTCCTCAAGTTCAAGAACAAGGAGGTCACGCGCTACACCTTCAGCATCACCAACTACGCCGACTTTGAGGGAACCGTTTATGCAAACGTGCTGGTCTATCGAAACCGCGTCATCGGCGGAGACATCTGCTCGGCAGACGTCTCGGGCTTCATTCACGGATTCGAAGGATAAGTCCCCGTGGCATCGAGTGATATTTTTGATCCCAAAACGTAATAAAATGCACAAAACAGGCCTAAGATTCGAAAAAAAATAAATTCAATGTTACAAAAATGATAAATTTTCGTCAAACCCCTTGTATCTTTGGGGAAAATGCGGTACAATATATCTGTATGGAAAGGCTTTCCTTTTCAACAAATGGAAAACCAAAATCAAGAAAAAACAAAAAACGGAGGATTGATTCCAATGGCAAACGTAAAAGTTGCGATTAACGGATTTGGCCGTATCGGCCGTCTCGCATTCCGCCAGATGTTCGGCGCAGAGGGTTATGAGATCGTTGCAATCAACGACCTGACCAGCCCCGCTATGCTCGCTCACCTTCTCAAGTACGATTCCGCACAGGGCAAGTACGCTCTGGCTGACACCGTAGTTGCAGGCGAGGACAGCATCACTGTTGATGGCAAGACCATCAAGATCTATGCTTGCAAGGACGCTAACGACTGTCCTTGGGGCGCACTCGACGTAGACGTTGTTCTGGAGTGCACCGGCTTCTACTGCTCTACCGAGAAGTCCATGGCTCACATCAATGCAGGTGCAAAGAAGGTTGTTATCTCCGCACCCGCAGGCAAGGATCTGAAGACCATCGTTTACTCTGTAAATGAAAAGACCCTGACCAAGGATGACAAGATCATTTCCGCTGCATCCTGCACCACCAACTGCCTCGCTCCCATGGCTAAGGCACTCAACGAGTACGCTCCCATCCAGAGCGGTATCATGACCACCGTTCACGCTTATACCGGCGACCAGATGATCCTGGACGGCCCCCACAGAAAGGGTGACCTCCGCCGCGCTCGCGCAGGTGCTCAGAACATCGTTCCCAACTCCACCGGTGCTGCTAAGGCTATCGGTCTGGTTATCCC
>JAZQVI010000071.1:0-24078 GCA_045631745.1 Eubacteriales bacterium | reverse complement strand
GAGTAGTATTCTCTTGTAAAGAATTGTCGAGATTCGTTCGCACTTACACATATCTAAATATGCTTTGTACTTCATCTCTTGTTGTTCAATTTTCAAAGATCAGCGCCGCGCTTCTTTCGCGCGACCTTGTTATTATACCACAGTGATTTTCGTTTGTCAAGCACTTTTTTAAAGTTTTTTCAACTTTTTTGTGTCTTGAAAAACAGGCTCATTTGCAGTATATTTTTTCACGCTTTTTCAAGCGTGCTCGCATATTATACCACGTTCATTTTTACTTGTCAAGCCCCTTTTTTATCTTTTTTTACATTTTGCATATTTTTTTTGAAAGGGGAGAAAATATAAACAAATTTTCAAGCGCGGGACGGTGAGGGATAGTTGATTACGATACTTTTTCGCACGTTGCTCATCTACGTGATCCTGATCGCAACAGTGCGAATCATGGGAAAACGTCAGATTGGGGAACTTGAGGTCACGGATCTTGTCACAACACTCATGCTGTCCGAAATCGCCGCACTCCCCATCACGGACACCAACATCCCTGTTTCGCACGCCCTCATTCCCATGATCACCCTGCTTTTTTTGGAGGTCACCTCCTCGGTGATCCTGATCCGAATCCCTTTTCTTAAATCCCTTGTGTCCGCTCACCCAACCATTCTCATCTGCGACGGGAATTTGGATCAAGCGGCCCTTCGTTCCATTCGCATCTCCATGGAAGAGCTCATGGGAGAGATCCGCCAGCAGGGATATTCCTCTATCGATCAGATCAACGATGCGATCCTTGAGAAAAACGGAAAATTCACCATTCTCCCAAAGCCGCAATACGCACAGCCGACCGCAGATCAGCTTGGATTGAATGCAAAGGAGGATCCCCTCATGCACGTTGTATTCTCAGACGGAAAATGCAACCGCTCCGGACTTTCCATTATCCAAAAGGATCCCGATTGGCTCCATGAAATCCTTCGTTCCAAAAACCTTGCCGAGGAGCAGATCTTTTGTATGCTCGCCAATCGGCTGGGCGAAACCAACATCATTCTTTTGAAGTCCAACGAGCAAAGGAGGCAAGGCAAATGAAAAGCTTTCTTATCTCCCTCATTTTGGCCCTTTTGATGGTCGGCGGAGTGGTAATGAACGGTATATATATAAATGAGGTTGGAAACCGCATACAAAAGGACGCGGAACAACTTCCTCTCCCCACTGATCCGAGCTGCCTCGCTATAGTCTCGGAATTGGAGACACAATGGAAAAAGGACGCCCGATGGATCCACATCTCGGTCAATCACTCCATTGTCGATCGGATCGGCGAGCAAGCCTCAACCCTGGTCGCCTGTGCGCAAAGCAAGGATCTGTACGGCTTCTGTACGGCGCGTGCATTGCTTTTGGACGCAGTTGAGGATATGCAACGCTTAGAGCACATCCGGGCCGTTCTATAGGCTAAATTTTCCCCGCTATGGCAAGCTTCAAATCAGATAGGATTCTTTTTTCCAGTCTTGAGATGTAGGATTGCGAGATTCCCATGCGATCCGCCACCTCCTTTTGTGTCAGCTCGTTTCCGCCACACAGCCCGTATCGCAGCTCGATCAGCTCGCGTTCTCTTGGTTCGAGCGCTGCAACCGCCGTGCGAACCAGCTCTCTCTCCTCCTTCTGCTCTAATTCGTATGCGACACCGTCCTCCTCGCTCCCGAGGACATCCGACAATAAAAGCTCGTTCCCGTCCCAATCCACATTCAGAGGTTCATCCATAGACACTTCACACCGCTGTCCCCCATGCTTTCGGATGTACATCAAAATCTCATTTTCAATGCAGCGCGAAGCATACGTTGCCAGCTTGATGCTTTTGTCCGCACGAAAGGTATTGATCGCCTTGATCAGTCCCAGCGTGCCGATGGAAATCAGATCCTCGATAGAGGTTCCCGTATTTTCAAAGCGTTTCGCAATATATACGACCAGACGAAGATTTCGTTCCACCAAGACATTTCTCGCTTCCGGCTCATCGATCCGCGCAATCCATGCAAGCTCCTCCTCCTTCTCCAAGGGAGGAGGAAGCGTGTCTGGCCCATTGATGTAAAAAACGCCCCTTCTTCCTCTCCGCCAAAAAAGGAGCAGTATCCTCCGTTTCACCCCCCGGAAAATCAACCTGATTCGTTTCATGATCTTACCTGCCTTTATGTAATATTTATTCCAACGGAATTAACGCATCAAATCCCTTTGCGCTATCCCCCAAAGAAATGGGCGCAATCAGATAATCCGCCTCATGTCTCCCCTCCCGATCAACAATCGCCAAAAAATCCGGCACGATCGCTTCCAGCATCCCATCCCCCGTCGCGGTTCTCGCGGGAATCAGCCGCAGCTTGGTTGCCAGCTCCGCCGATTGGTTCAGTTGCCCCTCACGAGGGAAATTACTTGGTAGCGCATGGGCAATTTTTTTGCGTTCGACAACAATCACACCTCTGCCACCCATCGGATCTCTCAAAAAATTTCCCGAATCCACCAGTGCGGAAAGTGTGACCTGCGTTCCAAAAAGAACAGCCTCCACCTTAACGCTCCTCGTTTTTCGCGATATCCCAAGGAACATTCCGCCGCGCGCAGTCAGAAGTCCCGAAATCGCCGCCAGGATCGCAAAGATCCAAACCGAGATTCCATCCCCCTCCAAGACCTCAATCGGCAGATTCAAGCGATTGAGCCATGCATACAACGCCGTCATCACACCGCCGAGAAATGCCGAAACGATCACGTTGACCACCGTAACCTTTAAAAGGAAGAAAAGCTTTTCTTCCTTTGAGTAAAACACGATCGAACACATGAAAAGCATTGCCAAAAGATCCAGCGCAATCGCGAGAAAACCACCCGCTCCGATCAAAAGAACACCCAATGCATACAGTCCGCCGAGAAACGCTCCCGGAATGGCTCTGCGGCGCAGGATCTTCCGATGCATCAACAATGCCGTAATCATAAAGCAAAGCAGATCCATGCCTGCATTCACAAGCACATACAGATCTGCGTACACCTCCTGTTGCATAGATTCTCTCCCTCCCCGCGTGGAACAGTCGCGCCTCTATTATACCGCTCTCATCACTATAATTTTGTCGGATTGAGAACTTCATAAAAATTTTTTTGGAATTCTTTACTTTTGGTAAAAAATGTGCTATGATATAATAGAATAGTATGTCCTATGCAAAACCACGGGCACATCGCAAGGAGGATTTATGTCTCATCTTTCAATATTCAGAAACCATTTAAGAGAAGCAGGCTTCTCTGCAGCTATTATCTCGGATAAATTGAACCAGCTTTATTTAACAGGATTTGATTTCGACGACGGACTGGTGCTGGTCACCGATACAAGCGCCCATCTTCTGACCGATTTCCGCTACACCGAAGCCGCAAAGGCGCAGGCATCCCGAGATTTTGAGATCCTAACTCCCGAGCAAGGTCATCTGGCTTGCATCAGAGGAATTTTGGAAGATGCCGGAATTAACAAGGCCGCTATCGAAGAAGCTGCGCTCTCCTATGCAGACTTCCTTCGATACCGAGAAAGGCTCTCCGGAATTACCCTGGAAACGGGCGCTTCGGCAATTCTCGAGGCGCAACGTCAGACCAAAGACGACGAGGAACTGGCGTGCATGGCGCGCGCGCAGGCGATTACCGATGCCGCATTCTCACACATTCTCAAGGTCATCACACCAAGCATGACCGAGATTGACATTGCACTGGAGTTGGAGTTCTTCATGCGCCGTCAGGGAGCTGACGGGCTGGCATTCAACACCATTGCCGTCTCGGGCAGCGCATCCTCACTCCCCCATGGCGTTCCGAGAGCGTGCAAGCTTGAAAAGGGATTTCTCACCATGGATTTCGGCGCGCGTGTGGATGGCTATTGCTCGGACATGACGCGAACCGTTGTCATCGGACGGGCAGATGCCGAGATTAAAAAGCTATACAACACCGTTCTGTCTGCACAGCTCGCCGCACTGGATGCTGCCAAGGAAGGCGCATCCTGCGCAGGACTTGACAAAATTGCGCGAGACATCATCGATGCAGACGATTGCTACAAGGGCACATTTGGTCACTCGCTTGGGCACGGTGTAGGACTTCTGGTTCACGAAAATCCGAGACTCTCCTCAAGAGCGTCCGCGAACGAATGTCTGCAGCGCGGCAACGTGGTCACCTTTGAGCCGGGCATCTACCTGGAAGGCAAGTATGGCTGCCGTATTGAAGACATGGTAGCGATCAGACCCGACGGAACCGTCTACAACTTTACCAAGAGCACCAAAGAGCTGATCGAGCTCTAAGAAATCCGAAAGGAATCATGAATATGAATCTCACGCAAATCGCACTCAACGCACAAGCCGTAAAGATCGTACGCTTCAATCTTCTCGACTGGTGCATCAACAAATTTCAGTTTCTTCCCGAATCGGCATGGTGGTGGATCGCGTACATCGTCGGTATTTTGGCCTGCATCGCCGTTCCCTATCTGCTCGGCAGCATCAACCCTGCTATTCTCATTTCCCGTAAAATGTTTCATGCCGATATCCGCGAGCACGGAAGCGGAAATGCAGGCAGCACCAATATGCTCCGCACCTACGGAAAAAAAGCAGCAATTCTAACCTTCGTATGCGACCTGTCCAAGGCAATTCTCTCCTGCGTTTGGGGACTTCTTGTATGGGAAATGAACGGTTTGGCGTTGGCAGGCTTCTTTGTTGTTTTCGGACATATGTATCCCATCTTCGAAAAATTCAAGGGAGGAAAGGGCGTTGCTTGTTTGACCGCAGTTGCACTTTTCACCAGCATCTTTACAAACAACTTCCTCTTTCCCTTCGTTCCCTTTTCTTTCATTTTCCTGGCAATCATCTTTTTCGTAGTTATCATCGGCACGCAGTATGTTTCGATGGCATCTGTCACGGCAGCGTTCCTCTACCCGGTGATTCTCCACTCCTTCTCGGATCCCGAGCAGGCAGGGCTTTGCGTTGCAACAGCGGCACTCAGCGCATGCTTTGTCATCTATAAGCACAAGGAAAACCTCAAACGCATCTACAATCGTACCGAATCCAAACTCGATCTCAAAAAGAAATTGAAAAAAACAACGAATTCCGATCAGGGAGATCAGACATGACCAATACGCAAAACGCACTTTTAGAGCTTTTGATCCTGGCGGTTGAGAAAAAGGCAATTAAAAAGGCTGTTTTTTCCAAGCCAACTGACAAGGCGGAGCAAAAGACCGTTCTGACGCTCCGTCAAATCGGAAATCGTGAACTTCTTCAGGCAGAGCGCTTCTGCACCGACAACAAGGCACTCCATGAGAACATCGCTATGGATTGCGCAGAAGGGATCGACAGTCTTGCAAACATGATCCAATCGCATGGGCAGATCAACCTGCTCACAAGCGAGGGCGACTGCGAATACCGACGAGCAAAAAAAGGAGACAGCGATGTGCTTTTGGGAGCAGATAAGCTCAAAAAGAAGCTTCTTGCCAAGACCGCATCGACCGTCGAGACGCTTGGAAATAACCGAAGCAAAAACTATATCCTGAGCGGCAACGAGCCCTTTCTCCGCCATCTCGCAATCAGCGACCAAAACGGTCGGATCCATGACAAAAAGCAGGCAAAATTCCGCCAGATCAACCGCTTTTTGGAGCTCGTCCGTGATTGTCTCCCCTCTCTCCCGAAGGAGGGCACACTTCGCATCTGCGACCTCTGCTGCGGAAAGAGCTACCTCTCCTTTGCGGTCTATCATTACTTTGTCAATATGCTCGGCCGAACAGTTCGCATGACGGGCGTCGATCTCAAGCCCGACGTAGTGGAGCACTGCAACGCCGTTGCAAGTGCACTTGGCTTTGACGGGTTGGAATTTCTTTGCGGGGACGTCTCGGCGTATGACGCCGGAGAAAAAGTCCACCTGGTGGTTTCCCTGCACGCCTGCGACGTTGCCACAGACCTTGTATTGGAGCGCGCCGTGGCATGGGAAACCGACGTCATTCTTTCCACCCCCTGCTGCCATCACGAGCTCAATCACAACATTGACTGCGCCCCCCTCGCCTTCATTACGCAACACTCCATGCTTCGGCAAAAGCTTTGCGATGCCGCCACCGATGCACTGCGTCTGAAATTTTTGGAATCAAAGGGCTACACCGTGTGCGCGCTGGAGCTGATCGATCCCGATGAAACGCCCAAGAACATCATGCTCCGCGGTCTGCGACGCCATGATTTTGATCCGACGTCGGACACCGCCGCAGCCTTGCTTGCCGAATACAACGAGATCCGAAGCTTTCTCACAGGAGGAAAAGACAATGTCCAACAACTTCTTTGCCCGTCTGTTCGGAGGTAAGAAGAACCCCGATTCCCTCGCCTACCGACAGGAGATGGCGCAAAAAATCGCCGGCCACCGCATCCGCTACGTCACCGAGAAAATCAACGGCGTAGAGGAGGTTATCGGCCGCGAGGGCAGCATTGACGTGCGCAACGGCGAGTTCATTGTCTTTGCATCCTCCGAGGTCATTCTGCGCTGCGACGTTGACAAGCTGCAGGCGTGGGAGCTTCTCTCCAAGGACGGCGTGGTGGTCACCGCGCCCGACAAGGAGCACGGCGGTGCCGAGCGCACCATCATTGTTTTCTACGTCTATTACCGCTGATGCTGATCGTTGACACCCTACCCATGTCCGCCCGCCGCGCGCGGTTCTCGCGCATTTGCGAGGCGGCTATGAAGGAACGGAGAACACAGGGCGAGCAGGGCGTGGGCACGCTGGCGGAAAAATGGCAGCATCAGATCGTCAAGCGCTATCTTTCCGAGAGCCCCGAAGACCACGAAATTCGCGTTTGTGATGGGCGTCGATTCGTCTCGGATGTTCGCATAGGAAATGACGCCTACGAGGTTCAGACCGGCGATTTTGCCCCCATGGCGAAGAAGATCGCCTACTACCTCGACTCCACCGATCTCACCGTCACCATTGTACATCCCATCCCAAAGGATCGCTGGGTCAGCTGGGTGGATCCCGCCACGGCAGAGATCTCTCCCCGGCGGCGCTCACCGCGCCACGGCAAGGCAAGCGACATCCTTCCCCGCCTCTATCCCCTCATCCCCATGCTCCCTCATCCTCGGCTGAAATTCCGCGTCCTGCTTTTGGAAACACACGATTTCAGACTACTCTCGGGAAGAAAAAAGAACCCCCATCGCGGCGGCGAGCGCTACGAGCGGATTCCCATCTCCCTCATCGAGGACATTTCCTTGGATTGTCCCGCTGATTTCGAGCAGTTTCTGCCCGAAGGTCTCCCTTCCCCCTTCACGGTCAAGCAGTTCTCACAGGCAACCAAGCTCACAGGCCGCGACGCCTATTCGGCGGTCCGCGTGCTTGTCTCCCTTGGACTGATCGAGCAAGCAGAGAAGATCGGCAGAAGCATGACGTTCACAAAAAAAGCATAAAAAACGCGCCAACGGCTGACAAAAGGTCGCCGTTGGCGCGTTTTTGTTTAGTCCTCAAACAAGCCGTATGCGGTGAGGATGTGCTCCCCCATCTCATACATCATTCGCTCCATTCCCTCCATGAGCGCCAAGGGGGGCTCGGAGAGGCGTGTGTCGGGCGCATAGGAGCGGCGGTTGCCCAGCCAGTAGTTCTTGGGGCGCAGGGAGGAGCAGCACTCAAAGGTCAAGGGCCCCTCAAAGCCATTCTCCATGAGGGCGTGCATAACCTCGTCCACGTTCATCGTCCCCATAAAGGGCAGGATGTGCTCGTCCTGCTTGCCGCGATTGTCGTTGAAGTGGATCGCGCGGAGGCAGTCCCCCATCGCCACAATATCGTCAAACTGGTGTCCCTCAACGTTTGCGTGGCCGGTGTCCCAGCACGCGCCAAAGCGAGGATGATCCACATAATCCACAAACTCCCTCATGTCCGCGCCCGAGAAAAGATAGTACCACGTGGGCATATTTGCCTTGGTGGTGTTCTCACACAGCACGTTGACGCCGCAACGCTCCATGGCAGGAATCAGCGCGCGAAAGAATTTGCGGTTTTCCTCAAACCACGTCTCCTTGTCGGTCACGCCCCGCTCCCAGCCGGCATGAACCACAAGATTTTCGATGCCAAGAATTCCGCAGACCTCAATCGATCGCTCGGTCTTCCACAAGGCGTCTGCATAGTTCTCCTCGCTCCCCATGTTGTTGGTGCTGGGAGAATGTGCCTGCACAAAATCAACACCAAGCTCCTTTGCAAGCGCCACAAGCTCCAGCGCATACTCCCGCCAGCCCTCCGAAAAGAGAGGATCTCCGGGGAAGATCTCATACATCGACAGATCCAAATGCCGAAATCCCGCCCGCGCCACAAGTCTGACACGCTCGGCGTGGTCCTTGATACAGTTAAAATCTCCGGTCGTCGTCGCCAATATCATACAGAATCTCCTTTTGCAAAACAAGGAGGACTGTTGAATCAAACGGACAGAAAATTTCTTTTCAAGATCATTTGAATTCAACAGCCCTCCAAAATGGGTTTTAGGTTACGAAATTATCCCCAGAACGTACCGTTTGCCAAGCTAATACGTCTAGCGTTTTCATCGCTGGCAGAGCCGTCCTTCAGACTCAAGGTGCTGGTGGTCAGAACGTCCTCGTGGGAGATCAGAGTGATCTCAACCATGGGATTGATATAATTCTTCATGTTCGAAATCCTCCTTTAATTATGCTGCTGCGGGAGCTGCGGTATTGAAGTTCAATACGTACATATCGGTGTAAACGGTTGCGCCGTTTGCATCGGTGTAGTAGGTCTTGATCGCAAAGGTTGCAATGCCCTTATCCATGGGGATGTCCTCCAGCGCAAGCATGAAGACGTACGTGCCGCCTGCTTCTGCTGCCGTAATGGTTGCATCATTCTCAAGGTAAGAGGTGTAAACGTCGTAGATATTGGTTGCGCCCACGTTCATAACCTCGCCGGTATTCTGGCTAACTGCAACGATCTCAAAGCCAACTGCCTTGTAGTTTGCGAGAGCCGCCTCGTCTGCTACGTTCAGCGCGCCGATCAGACGAACGTTCCACTCACTATTTTCAGCCTTCTTCTGTGCAGTGGAGTACTCAACGGTGAGAGCATTCTCGCCACCTGCCTGGGTCTCATGTGCCGCGTTGATCTCATCGGTGAAGAAAGGCAGAAGCGTGGTGGGAACGGGGTAAGAGGTGTTACGAGCGGTGAAGCCCTCGGGAGTCTTTGCGGTGAGTCCGGAGCCAATATTGGTCAATGTGGGGCAAAGTGCGCTAGCCGCACCATTACCGGTTTGGCGGTAGTCGGTGTACTGGATGCAATTCGTAAATGTTCCCGCGGTAGCGTCATCACGCTTATTTCCAATGTAGTGCGCTCCACCTCCGACAGTTTCGGTGCCATTTTGGAAGGTACCGGAAACAACACAGTTCGTGAATACAGGCTTTGTGGTAGGAGCAGTATGGTTATCTCCCAGTGCGCCAACAAAGCCGGAGCCCATATACCATCCGTAGTTCAGGTTACCATCGAAGACGCAGTTGGTAAAGGACATAACCGCATGCTTGAGAGCATTACCAACGAAACCGCCACCCATGTGCTTTCCACTGGTGGTGGTAGCATTCATGTAAACGTTCTCAAAAGAAACCGGCACGTTAACGTCACCGTAGAACAGTCCGTAACGCTTCAGACCGGTAGCCGAAAGGTTTTCCACCTTCAGATTCTTGATCTGAACGTTTGCCTCAAAGGACTCGGCAGTGGCATCCCCTCTCGCTTTACTGGACAAGCTTCCAAACAAACCGGCGTTTGTGACATTGGAAGCAAGTTTGAGGTTGGAAAGCGTGTGGAACTGACCGTCAAAGGTTCCGTAGAATCCTTTTCCGTTACTAAACGTAGTGTTGTTGGAAGTATCCACTGCACCCAAAGCACCGAGCGTTGCACCGCCAAGATCAATGTCAGCGCCAAGCTTGACAGTCTTGCCAAGGAACTTCTCGCCTTCAATCAGCTTGTTGTGGAATGCCTTGAAGTCATCAGCGTTGGTAAGCGTGATGGTCTTTGCTTCCCAGTCAATGAAATCTGCAGTATAAAAAGGCATGAGCGCGGTGGGAATGGGGTAAGAGGTGCTTCTTGCGGTGAAGGATCCGTCCTCGGGAAGCTTGGAACGAACCAATTCAATGTCGTCACCCGGCCACATACCGGTCAACTCTTCGCAAACCGCCTTATGGCTACCGGAGTTGTTCTGATGAGTCTCAGACCACTGGATACAGTTGTTGTACTCATACAAGTCAGGATTGATATCCTTATTGGAAGGTTTATCTTTGGTTGCCGCCTCGTTTTCACCTGCGCCCCAAACACCGACGAATCTGCACGAAACGTACGTGGACGATCCTGCACTTGCATAGTAGAAGGTACCTGTTGCAAGGCAGTTCGTAAAGACAAGCTTATTATCCGGACGGTCATAGTGACCACTAGCACTATCTTTATGACCAACCGCACCAACAAAAGCGGAGCCGCCGTTGGAGTTGGAAGCAAACGCAACAGAGCCATCAAACACGCAGTTATTGAACTTAACGTCTGCCGCATCGATGACGTTTCCGATATAGCCGCCTGCATACTCTGCGTTGCCTCCGGATGTACCATTGATGTATGCATTGAGGTAAACGTTCTCAAACGTCAGCTTCACGCCAACCTGTCCGTAGAACGCACCAACTCTCTTACTAACGGTGTTCGTGTAGTTCAAAACGCGGAGGTTCTTGATCTGCACGTGAACATCGGGATCCGCTTCGTACAGATTGCCCAGGAAGCCGTTTGAATACTGCGCGGCGGTCTTGAAGTTTTCAAGAGTATGGAACTGACCGTCCAGAGTGCCGCGGAATCCATTTGGGGATGTGACAGCATTACCAATTTGAGCAAGCGTCACGCCGCCAAGGTTGATGTCAGCGCCCAGCTTGACAGTCTGGCCAATGAATCTGTTACCTGCAACCAACTGGGCGTGGAACGCAAGGTAATCATCCTTGGTCATGAGGACGATCTCATCTGCCGTCCAGTCCGTGATGGAGGTTTCTGCGCTCGTTGCAAACACCATAGCGGGCACCATTGCCACTACCATCGATGCAACAAGCAAGATACTTAAGAGTCTCTTTTTCATGTGTTTGTTCTCCTTTTCTTGTCTGTTTTTGTTCTGTGCGGGATCGCCCCCCGCGAGCAAATTGAATTTGGCTCATCCCCCCAAGGTCGACAAAGGGGTGCAGAATCGCCTTTTTTCAACAAATTCAACACCAAACTACCGCCTCGACATTCCGAGCTTTATTCATTTCAACAAAATTATATCACGAAAACCGACCGCTTTTCAAGGACAGTCCTTCCTCCATAATTGTACTTTTGTCTTTTTCTCGTGTTATTTGATCTCTTTTTCCCATTATATACCAAAAAACAAGAACGCCCTCACTTGCCTGATGCAAACGAGGGTCGTTCGTTGATCTTTACTTTTCCACCTCAAAGGCGGCAAACTCAAATGCCGGCAGAGGAGCATCGAGGTAGACCGTGTCTCCCTCCAGCCGTCCGCTGCAGCCAACAAAGCGAATTTTTTGATATTCTTCGTCCAGCTTGACCGTCGGCTCCAGTACCGAGTCGGCAAAGCAGTTGAACAGTCCCACCGCCATCTTGTCTCCACCTCTCTTGCAGAGCAGATAGAGCGAGGGATTTCCAAGGCAAACCGCGGGCAGTCGCTTGCCTGCGATCCACTCCACGCCCTCCTTCAGAGCCTTCTGCATAAGGTATCCCTTGCAGATCTCATGGTTGTAGAGTTTCGCCATAGGGTCGGTCATGTATACCAGAAAACGCTGTCCGTTTTGGTTCTCGTAACGGTAGATCAAAGGACGAAGCTTGCCACCGTCATCCGCGTACATCACCACCTCGGCATTCGGGTGGATTTCGGCATTCAAAAAGCGCACGCTTCTGGAAATGATCCAGGAGCGATCCTTTCCGTCGGGGGATACGCCGTAGGAAGGACGTCCTTCCTCAAAGCAATATTCACCCAAAAGTCCTACGTCGATACCATTTTGCATCAAAATCACCGCTGCAACACCGTCGATCAGAGCGCCCTTTTCGAGCGCATCCGCGTCGGCATACCGCGCGTTCTCCCCAAAAATCGCTTGGCAAATTCCCTCTCCGTCGCAGGAGGTGGGAATGGACGCCATAGCAAGCAGGCTCGCCGCCGATGGATAGGGATACTGATCGCTCAGCACGCTCACATTAAGGTCGGCATTCTCAATCAGATGCGGCTTGAGGGGAACCTCCACACCGCAATCGCGCTTTCCCGCGAACAGCGCCTCGGGCGCCTCCATGCGGGAGAAGTTGTGAATATGACGGCGCACGTATCCCGTCTCGTACGAGGGGGTGGCGTTGTAGTCCATCATATATTTGAGAATTCCTCCGGCGGTTCCGTCGGCGCGGTTGAGCGCATCGAACAGCTCCAGGTGAGAGGACGGGGTGTTAAATCGGGGACGGGGGTAGCAATCGCCCTCCGCCATCAAAAGGTCTACGCCTTCTGCCTTCGCCATGCGCGAGAAGCACCTGACGAACTCAAAGACCGCCGGCAGGGGCTTTGGCCAATGAATCTCCCAATAGGGCGCGCCGTGAATCCGCATCTGCGGCTCACATCTGCCGGCAAGAATCTTGGTCAATTCCGTCGCAGACGTTCCATCAATGTCATCCACGCTGTGGGACGCGCAGAGCACCACACAAACATCGGGGGCAACCTCATCCACCGCCGCACGGATCTCTCTTGCGAACTCGCGCAAGGAATCTCCCTGCGCGCGAAGCCACGCGCTGCGATATTTGTTCGCCTTGCCCGAAAACGCCTTTTCCTTGAGCGTTTTACGATCTAAGGTCTCTCCACAAAGCTCGCTGATGCGAGCCATGTGCGCGTCACACGCACACAACAGCTCCTTGCCGCGCAGAGAAAATCTGAAATCATCGTCCAGCAGAATGAATTTCGTACCCGTCGCGGCGATCATTGCCACGAAGTGCGAAAAATCCGCACGGAAGCGCGTGTCGGTCGGGCACCGCGTTCCGCCGTGCGCCACGCCCGCGAGATCTACCAAGCGGGGGTATTCCCTACCGTTTGGATCGGTCAGACCGGGAAGCGCAAGATCAAGCCCCATGCCGATGGAATGGGAGATCCACACACCCGCGTCGATTCCATTTTCTCCAAAAAATCCGATCACATCCGCAAGCCTGTCGCAAAGCTTTTTCGTATGCTCCTCCGACGCGCCGACAAAGTTGACCGAGAGGGTGATACGATCAGCCCTCGCTGCTTGAAGCTGCTCTAAAAACTCCTGCTTGGTGGTATCGTTGACCGTCTCAAGCATGAGCGGAACGGTAATCCTGTACATTGCGGTTTCCTCATTTTTTTACGCCGTATCGCGATGTTTTTCTTTTCTTTCTGTACTGCAGAGGGGTCTCGCCCTTCTCCTTCTTGAACAACCGACAGAAATACTGGTAGTTCTCGATTCCGCATTGCTCACACACCTCGTAGATGGGCAGCTCGGTGGTCTTGAGCAGCTGCTCGGCACGCTCCAGTCGACGCGCGTTGATGTACTCCTTTACAGGGCACTCCATGTGCACATTGAAAAGGTTGTAGAGCGCATTCTTGGAAAGATTAAAGGATCGGCACAGAGAGCTGACCGACAGCTTTTCGGTCAGGTGAGCGTCAATGTACTCGGCGATTCGCTCCATCTCCTTGCTGCTGTACTCCTGCTCGATCAGACGCTCCACGTAGATATATTTGGTCAGCATGATGACAATTTCAGCCGCACTTTCGACCTTCCTGCGATCCAGGAATACAAGCTGGTTGTACGCACGGCGAAGCTCTTCCTTGTCGAGACCGAGATCCTTAACATTCTCAAAAATCTCTCTAAAAGAGATCTTCTGTCCGGCGTCCTCGCGGATCTGACCGAAGACAATGAATCCGATGAGAACCTCTCCGTTCATGATCGGAACAACCGTATCCAAAAGTCCCGCATGGCAACGGTAGCTAACAGGACGCTTCTCCTCCAGACACTTTGCCAGCAGCCTGCAGTCGGATGCAGCGCATCTGCTTGCACCCTCGGGCGTGCCTTGGATCATATTACAGAAGCGACTCATATTCTTGGGGTAATAGAACAAACGGTTAAACTGGGTGTCGAAAAACGCTACGGTAGTGCCCGTAACTTCATGATAGTCCTCGAGGACCTTCTCAAGCTTTTCTATGTTGAATTTGAACAACATTACGTTAACCTTCCCTTCAGAACTTGATGATTTTATTCTAACAAAAGATTTTGCTTATGTCAATTATTTTTTTATATTTGGGAAGATTTGAACATTTTTTGAGACATTTTATGCTTGCGCCATCGTCTCAATTTTGATACAATATGTTTAAAATCGAGGAAAGGATGAACTATTTTGCCTTATCTTTTATTAAGCATTGCAGCTCTCGCCGTCACCGGTCAGAACATTTTCAAGCAAAAATTCAATGACAAGTGCAAGAGCGGAACCTTCTTTTTCACCGGAATGATCGCGGTGTTCGCGATGGCGTTTTTCATTGTTATCAATCGAGATTCCTACTACAGCGTAAAGCTCCTCCTCCCCTCCGCAGCCTTTGCTCTGTCCTATGCGTCGGCCACTTTTTTTGCCGTTCTGGCAATCCGCTACGGCTCACTGGCAAAGTCCTGTCTGATCATTTCCTTTTCCCTGCTCATCCCCAGCTTCTACGGGATCCTTTTCCTGCACGAGCCGGTCTCCCTTGAATTGATTCTGGGAACGATCCTGCTCATCGTCTCCTTGGTGCTCATCAACTACGAAAAAGAAGAAACAGAGGAGAAGGCTTCTCTGAAATGGTACATCTTCGTACTCCTTGCCTTCTTGGGCAACGGAATGTGCTCCACCGTGCAAAAAGCAAAGCAACAGATCCACGGCACAGCGGGAGACAACCTTTTTATGATTGTCGCCCTCGCAATCGTTGCGATTCTGATGTTTATTTTGGCACTCTGCTCGCGTGAAGAGCGCACCTCCGTCCGCGAGACCATTCGGCACGGCTTTCTTTGGGCGATTTTGTGTGGCGTCGCAAACGGACTAACCAACTATCTCGTCATTCTTCTCAACCTCAGGATCCCCGCATCCACCCTCTTCCCCGTGATTTCCTCCGGCAGTCTCATTCTCTCCTTCCTCTACTCCATCTTTGTAGTACGGGAAAAGTTCTCAACAAGACAATACATCGGATTTTTGATTGGAGTCGTCTCTATCGTTCTTCTCAATCTTTGATCCGACCATAGGAGCTTGTCAAGACCGTTTATCGCCTTGACAAGCCCCTTTTTTTGTGCTATAATAAGGCAACGTATTGATAAAAGAGGTCAAAATGGAGCAAAAAAGATTTACAAAAAACGACAACGGCTTTATCTGCCGACATTGCGGCAAGGAGGTCAAGCCCCTTGGGTATACCTCTCGCAATCACTGTCCCTTCTGTCTTTGGTCCCTGCACGTTGACATCAATCCGGGCGACAGAGCAAACCCCTGCTGCGGACAAATGGAGCCCATCCGCGTAGAGCCCGATGCAAAAAAAGGCTACGTCATCCTTCACCAATGCCAAACGTGTGGAGAAATTCACCGAAATCGAGCGGCTCACGAGGCAAAGGTGCAGCCGGACAGCATCAAGCTTTTGATCCGTCTGACCGCAGGAAAACTATAAAAAAGGAAAGAGGAGAAACCATGGTCTATCTTTTTTTGGCAAACGGATTTGAGGAGATCGAGGCACTCTGCCCCCTGGATCTGTTGCGCCGCGCAGGCGTTGAAGTCACCACGGTTGGCGTGGGCGGAGCAGAATTCGTCATGGGCGCGCATCATATTTGCGTGCAGGCCGATATCCCGGACACCATGTACCGCGATGCGAAGCCCGAAATGATTATCCTCCCCGGCGGAATGCCCGGATCGAAGAATCTGGACGAATCACGCGTAGTCGATACCGCACTCCGCGCGGCACACACCTGCGGCGGCTATCTCGCCGCAATTTGCGCCGCCCCCATGGTACTGGGACACCGCGGATACCTGAAGGGCAAACGCGCCACCTGCTTCCCCGGCTTTGAGGATCAGCTCGAGGGAGCCACCCTCGCAGATTCCCGCGTTGTTCGCGACGGAAACACGATTACGGCGGCAGGAATGGGCGTTGCGCTTGACTTCGGTCTGGAGCTGGTATCGGTTCTCAAGGGCAAGGACGTCGCGGAGCAGCTGCGCCGCGCAGTTTTGGCGGACTGATGGATAAGAATACGCTTCGCACAAAATATCGGCAGCTTCGCGCAGATATTTCTGCAGAAGAAAAAGCACGCATGGATAAAGCCATCTGCCGATACATTGCACAGACTCCCGAATTTCAAAAGGCCGAAACGGTTCTTTTATACTACCCCATCAAGGGAGAGATCGATCTGCTGCCTCTTGTCACGCTTTGCAGAAAGCAGGGAAAGGAGGTCGGATTCCCCGTTTCCATGCAGGACGGCACGCTCGTCTTTCGCTCCCCCGCCAAGGGAGAACGTCTCACAACCGGCGCATACGGAATTCCCGAGCCCTCGGAGGAAGTCAAGCCAAGCACCGTAACCCAAAAAACACTTTGCATTCTTCCCGGCCTTTCCTTTGACCAAAAAGGAAACCGTTTGGGATACGGCAAGGGATATTATGATCGTTTTTTGGAGAATTTCCCGGGCATGACGCTGGGAGCGGTGTATTCTCGAGCACTCTCAAAGGAGCTTCCCACAGATAAAAACGATCGCCCCGTTGCCACAGTTGTGTGCGAGCGCGGAGTAATCACTTCCAATCCGGATGCGCACCCCAAAAGCCAATCTCGCTCCGAAACGTTTCGAAGCCGTATCTCTGATGCACTGTACCGTCAGATGGAGCCGATCCGCGACCTCATTCACGGAAAGCTACATCCACAAGAGGAAAAGGCGCTCCCAAAAAACGACCTGCATCCGCGCATGGGGGCACCGCTCCTTGTGCTTGCAACCTACCTTCTCCTCGTCCTCTCTCGGTTCATTGACGGTGCATTGACGAGACGCGGCGGCGAATATATTGCGGTCGTTCTTTTACAGCTGTTCATTTTTATGCTCCCCGCCATTCTCTATCTGCAGCTGCAGGGGGAGCACTTTACCAAAAGAATCCGCATCCGCCCAATCCGTCCGCAGCACATTTGGTTTTGCGTTTGTATGCTGGCAGTCATGATCCTCTCAGGTCTGCTCATCAGTATTATCGGCGGAGGGATCTCCTCCCTTGGCGGAAACTTCACGCTATACAACACCTTTGTCGCTCGAACCGACGGAAGTGTTTGGGAGATCATTTACATCATTCTTGCGTATGCCGCACTTCCCGCATTTTGCGAGGAACTGGTCTACCGCTCTATCCTCTGCGCCGAATATGAGAGGCTTGGGGCAGGCGCATCGATATTCATCAGCGCGCTCTTCTTTTCCATGCTGCACTTCTCGTTTCCCTTCTTTGGAAACTATCTCGTTTTGGGGATTCTATTGGCATTCGTGCTGTATGCCACGCGATCGGCGCTCGCCTCTATGTTGCTTCATTTCCTCTATAACGTATTCTGCTTGTTCGGTCAGCCTTATCTCTCCGCATTTTACGTCAATGCGGGAAGCAACGAAATTTTTCTGTTCTGCCTGATCGCCCTCCTCTTGCTCTTCTCTGCCTTTTCTGCAGGCGAGGCGCGCAAAATCTATCATCTCTACGCGCGCGCAAATCTCTCCTCAGATTACACCACCTCGGTAAGTCTTTCGGAATACCCGAGACGGATTTTTGAGGCATTGAAAACACCCGTTGTGATTCCCGTGTTTTTGCTTTGGCTGATCATGGCAATCGTTGACTTGTTCGTCTGAACATCTTAAACAAAAAAGAGATCCCGATTGATGCCACTCGGCTTCAATCGGGGTCTTTTTCATTATTTCTTTGTATTCGACGGAGGAGGCGGCACCATTTTAGAGGTACTTCTCGCCATCGAAGTTGCAGGGGGAACGGTCTTTCCCATCTTTGCAGCATCAGCACTGTAATATTCACCGTAGTGAGAATAGTATGCTGTCGTCTGTCCGCGCACACCGCGCTTCTTGCGCTGCGTCTGGTTGAGCACAACACCAAGGATACGGCAGCCGCTCTTGGAGAGCTGTGCCTTGACATCCTGCGCGACACGGTGCTTGATCATGCCCTGATTGATCACAATCACGGCTCCGTCGCAAACGTTTGCCATAATCGCCGCGTCAATTACAAGTCCGAGAGGCGGCGCGTCAATGATAATGTAATCGTAGGCGTCTCTCACGCAATCGAGCATTTCCTTAAATACAGGACATCCAACCAGCTCTGCGGGGTTCGGAGGATAAGGACCGGCAAACACGATATCCAGTCCGGGAACCTGCGTGCGGTAGATCGCCTGCTCAAGAGATACCTGTCCGGAAAGAATCTGGCTGAGTCCGCACACACCTCTTTCCTTAGTGTAGCGGCTGACCGTCACCGATTTTCTCAGGTCGGCATCGATCACCAGTACCTTTTTGTTAGCCTCTGCAAGGCTCTTGGACATTTCAAAGGAAACCGTCGTCTTACCCTCGTGCGCCATGCAACTGGTCACAACGATAACCTTAACGTCCTTTCCGCTGAACAGAATATTGGTGCGGAGAGTATTAAATGCTTCTCTGACGAAATAGTTACTTGTATCGCCAAAATCCATCTCAATGGTTCTCATATCAGCTCTCCCTCCTTACTTTGATGACGCGTCATAAGCATATGCTTTTCTTCTGCGTCCTGCATCCTGCTTGTTGGGAATCTGTCCCAAAATACTAAGCCCCAAATATCTCTCTACATCCTCCGGACCGTTGATCTTGTCGTCCAAGAAGAAGAGGAGCACGTAAACACCGTAAACCACGATCGCAGAAGCAAGCGCAATCAACAGAACGGTAAGCTTGGAAACAGGGTTAGAAATCGTTTCGGGAAGATTGGCCTTATAGAAAACCGTGCAACGGTCATTTCCGTTAGCTCTGTTAATTTCCTCACAGATAACTGTAGCCAATTCGTCTGTCAATTCCATCGCCGACTCCTTGTCACCTGCGGTAACAGACACGTCGATCAAACGCGTGTTCGTTCGGTTGGTAGCCTTGATTCTCTTTTCAAGATCGTCAACGTCCATTTCTCTGCCCTGGTTATCAATCACAATATTCAGGGTCTGGCGGTGCGTTGCAACTCCAATGCAGTCCTGCACCAGCTTATCCGCAATCGTAAAGTCCGAGGTGGTCATTCCGCTGCCCCCCTCATTGTTGCCACTTCCCACGTAGATCGTTGCCTGTGAGGTATACTCATCCACGTGTGTGGCATTCAAAAACGCATACAGAGCAACTCCCACGACGATCATTGCCGCCAGCATAATGATCCAGCACTGACGCAAAATTCCAAGCAGATCGCCTAAACTGATTTCAATCTCTGTGCTTCTTTCTTCTTCCATGATGTTAGGATTCCTTTCCGATTCTTATTTTTCAAAACGTTTCGTCACGGATCACGCGGCAAGCATTGTCCCACGTGAGTTCCCGAATTCTTCTCGGACTGCAGTACTTGGTAAGATACGGCATGCAAACCGAGACCTTCGGTTGTCTGGAAGTCAAGTTGTGACCGTCTGACGCAATGATATGCGCCAAGCCCTCCTTCACCAATCGATTCCACTGCATTTTTGCAAGAGTTCCCCAAGATCCCGTCGCAGAGGATGCGTTGATCTGAACAATTCCGCCGTCCTCCACAAAACCTCTGACCCAATCCATGTGGGTGAACAGACATCTGTATCGCTCGGTATGCGCCAAAATCGGATGGTAGCCCGTTCTCTGAAGATTTCCCATCGCATTTTTGATCTCAAAAAAGCTGACCGCCTCCGGAAAATCCACCAAAAGATATCGGCTGTTTCCAAGCGGACGGCAAAGCCCTTCGTCAAGCGCTTGCATACAAGAGGAATAGTACCCCAATTCGTGTCCTAAGTAAAGGTACATATCGGGATATTTCTTTTTTGCATACGCCTCCAACAGGTGAAAGGATTCTTCAGACGCACGCGCGGTATCTCCAAACAGATAGGGCGAAAAATGGGGGGTCAGGCACATTGCTCTCGTTCCGTCAGCGTACGCCATATCCAGCATCGCATACATTTCCTCCGGGGTCTTTGCACCGTCATCCACACCGCAAAGCAAGTGCGTGTGCAAATCAAAAAATTGCATCAATTCTCTCCCTCAAAACTTTTCTTTATTTAGGCATAAATATGCTTATACATTATATCATACATTGTCGACGAAGTCCACCATTACCCCCCATTGTTCACACTTTTTTAACAAAAAATGCAGTAGGCACTCACCTACTGCATTTTTACTTATCCAAGCGTTGCTGCCATGACCGCCTTGATGGTATGCATCCGGTTTTCCGCTTCGCGGAAGACCACCGACTGTGCACTCTCGAACACCTCGTCGGTCACTTCCATCGCGTCAATCCCAAACTTCTCGCCCATTTCCTTTCCGATGGTCGTTTTCAGATCATGGAAGGCGGGCAGACAGTGCATGAAGATAGCATTTTCGGATGCCTGTTTCATCAGTGCAGAGTTCACCTGATAGGGGGTCAGATCGCGAATCCGCTCCTCCCATACCTCCGCAGGCTCTCCCATGGAAACCCAAACGTCGGTATAGATCACGTCGGCGTTTTTGACTGCCTCTGCAGGATTCTCACAGAATCTGAGCGTCGCGCCCGTTTCCTTAGCAACAGCCTCGCACTCCGCAATCAGCGCCTTGTCGGGGAAATATTTCACAGGCGCGCAGGCGGTGAAATTCATGCCCATCTTCGCGCATCCAACCATCAGCGAATTGCCCATGTTGTAGCGCGCATCTCCCATGTAGACAAAATTGATCCCCTCCAGTTTTCCGAAGGTCTCGCGGATCGTAAGAAAATCCGCCAAAATCTGCGTCGGATGGAACTCATTTGTCAGCCCGTTCCAAACGGGAACGGAAGAATACTTCGCAAGCTCCTCCACAATCTCCTGACCGTACCCACGGTACTCGATTCCGTCATAAATACCGGACAGAACACGTGCGGTGTCAGCAATACTTTCCTTCTTGCCGATCTGCGAGCCGGTCGGGTCGAGATACGTGCATCCCATGCCGAGATCTCTCGCCGCTACCTCAAAGCTGCAACGGGTACGGGTACTCGTTTTTTCAAAAATCAGCGCAATATTTTTTCCCTCACAGTAACGGTGAGCAATGCCCGCCTTCTTCTTTGCCTTCAAATCTGCCGCCAAATCAATAAGTCCTTCAATCTCGGCAGGAGAAAAATCCAAAAGCTTCAGAAAATCTTTACCCTTCAAGTTCATACGTTTTCTCCTTATTTTGCCGCAATCGCATTTTTAAGAATTGCGACCGCTTCCTTCAATACTTCCATGGGGATGTTCAGGGCAGGAAGCAAGCGAACCTTGTCCTTCGCCTTGATGACCAAAAGTCCCTTTTCCATGCAGTCCGCTATAACATCGGATGCAGGACGAACCGTCTTGACCCCGATCATGAGTCCCATACCGCTCACACTCTCCACGCCCTCCGCGTTTGCAAGTGCATCAAAAATGTACGACGAACGTGCGCGCACGCCCTCCAGCATCTCCTCGTCCAATCGGTCGAGGATGTTCAAGGCACCTGCACAGCAAACGGGGTTTCCGCCAAACGTAGACCCGTGAGAGCCAGCGCCAAGAACCGCCTGCGCCTTTTCTCCGATCAGCGTTGCACCAATGGGAAGACCTCCGCCCAATCCCTTTGCCGTACTGACAACGTCCGGGGTGATTCCGTAATTCATGTAGCCGTAAAGCTTTCCGCTTCTGCCGTTTCCGATCTGCACCTCATCACAAATGAGAAGAAGATCCTCCTTTTGGCAAAGCGCGTACACTGCTGCGACAAAATCTTGGTCCAGTGCGGTTACGCCGCCCTCGCCCTGCACGACCTCCATCATAATTGCTGCACATTTATTTTCACTGACACACCGCTCCACGTCAGCAAAATCATTTGCAGCCGCGTGAACAAAGCCGTCCGTCAGAGGTGTAAAATCCTGATGGAAGACGTCCTGTCCCGTTGCAGCGAGCGTTGTAATGGTTCTGCCGTGGAAGCTGTTCTTGAGCGTTACGATGGTGTAATAGTCCGCTCCGTGCTTTTCTGCGGCATATTTTCTCGCCACCTTGATGGCACATTCGTTTGCCTCGGCGCCCGAATTTGCAAAAAATACCTTTTTCATACCCGTACGCTGACAAAGCTTCTCTGCCAGATCCGCACAGGGCTTGGTGTAGTAGAGGTTGGAGGTGTGCTGAACCGCACCAAGCTGCGATGTCACCGCCGCCATCCACGCCTCATCCGCTATCCCAAAGGTGTTAACGGCAATTCCACCCGACAAATCAATATATTGCTTTCCGTTCTCGTCCCACACCAAGGATCCCTTTCCGCTTGTGATCACCACAGGAAAGCGTGCATAGGTATTCGCGATGTAGAGCTGATCCTTTTGCTGAATGTTCATGACTTCCTCTTATTCGTTAATAAACATGGTTCCGATACCCTCGTTTGTGAGTGTCTCGATCAGAATCGCGTGCGGAACACGTCCGTCAATGATAAACACCTTATGCACACCCCAACGAATGGCGTTGATGCAGCACTCCACTTTCGGGATCATGCCGCCGTTGATAATGCCGTCGCGCACGAGGATCGGAGCCTCACTGACCTTGATCACGGGAATCAGGGTTTCGGGATCATCCTTATCAAACAGAATTCCGCTGATGTCAGTCATGGAAATCAGCGCCTCCGCTCCAAGTTCACCCGCGATCCTTGCAGCAGCAGTATCCGCGTTGATGTTATAAACGTTTCCTTCGTTATCGCATCCAATGGTAGAAACCACGGGGATGTACCCCTTCTCAAAAACGTCCTGAATAGGAGCAACGTTCACAGAGGTGATCTCACCCACGTATCCCCACTTCTCGTCCTTGACCTTCGCCTCGATCATGTGACCGTCCACACCGGACAGTCCCATCGCGCGACCGCCCTTGTTCTGAATCAGGTTGACCAGACTCTTGTTGATCTTGCCTGCCAGCACCATCTGCACGACGTCAACCGTTTCCTTATCGGTCACGCGAAGTCCGTCCACAAATTTGCTTTCCTTGCCGATCTTGGCAAGCATATCCGTAATTTCGGGACCACCGCCATGCACCAAAACGACCTTTACACCGATCAAGGAGAGCAGAACGATATCCCGCATCACGGAGTCCTTAAGCTCCTCATTAATCATGGCGTTGCCGCCGTATTTGACCACAACGACCTTTCCCGCATATTCCTGAATGTATGGCAGGGCGTTTACCAGCACCTGCGCCCGTTGGGCATTGTTAATTTCCATGTTATACTCCAAACCTTTTCACAACCTCTATCAGGTTCTGTAATCTCCGTTGATTTTGACGTAATCATACGTCAGATCGCATCCCCACGCGGTGGATGCTGCGTCTCCGTCGTTGAGTTCTACCAAGATCTCGATCTCACGCTCCAAAAGGATCTCCTTTGCGATCTCCTCGGAAAACTCCACGCCCGCACCGTTCTTGCAGACCTCAATCGTTCCCTTCACAGAGCGGAAAGCGACATCGATCTTACTCACGTCCACAGAGGCACCGCTATAACCGATCGCGCAGAGCACGCGTCCCCAGTTCGCATCAGCACCAAACATTGCCGCCTTCGTCAGAGAGGAGCAGATCACACTCTTCGCAACCGTCTTTGCAACCGACAGATCAGCAGCGCCCGTAACCTTGCACTCCAGCAGCTTGGTCGCACCCTCTCCGTCTCCCGCAATGCAACGGCAAAGATAGACCGTCACGGTGTTCAAAGCCTTCATAAAGGCTCTGAAATCCTCACCGTCACAAACAATCTCGGCATTTCCCGCCATTCCGTTGGCAAGCACCGTCACCATATCGTTCGTAGACGTATCTCCATCTACGCTGACCATGTTGAAGGTGTCCGCAATATCGCTGGACAGTGCCTTTTGGAGCATCTGGGAGCTGATTGCACAGTCAGTGGTGATGAAAACGAGCATCGTCGCCATGT
>JAZQVI010000070.1:0-32494 GCA_045631745.1 Eubacteriales bacterium | reverse complement strand
CTCCCATGGCAAACCTCGACGTGCTCTACGTCACAGCAGCCGCAGCCACCCCCGACCCCGTCCCCGCGACGCCGGATAAGCTGCTCTGCATCGCAGAGTTCAACGGAATTGATCCCGTTCTGATCGTCACTAAGGGAGACTGCGACAAGGAGATGTCCGAGCGGCTTGCAAGAGTTTACCGCCGCGCGGGATTCCCTGTTTTTGAGGTCGTCAGCCCCACAGGCGAGGGAATCGATGCCCTCCAAGAGGACATCCGCACCCGTACGGCGCACAAGATCGCAGCCTTTTCGGGCGCATCGGGCGTTGGAAAATCCACCCTGCTCAACCGCCTCTTCCCCCACCTCAATCTGGAGACGGGAGATCTTTCTCACCGTATTGAGCGCGGAAAGAACACCACACGAACGGTGGAGCTTTACCCGCTATCCGACGACACCGACTGCGGCTATCTTGCCGATACCCCGGGCTTTACCATGCTGGATTTTGAGCGCTTTGATTTCATGGGCAAGGAAGATCTGGTGGGCACCTTCCGCGAGTTCGCCCCCTACATCGGCGCCTGCCGCTACAAAAAATGCACCCACACCAAGGAGGAGGGCTGTGCCATCCTCGAGGCGGTCAAGGAGCGCGCCATTCCGCGCACCCGTCACCGCAGCTATGTGGGCCTGTTCAATATTCTCAAGGATAAACACGATTGGGATAAATAGGAAGAAAAACGCAAAATATTGAGATGAGATATTGACAGACATCTCATTTTGTGGTATGATATGGTTAAAGTAGGACATTCCAAGGCGAAAAGACACCGGGATGTTTGCAAGAGATCTATGAAACACTGTGTAAGATGCGGCGAAAAAATGAGAGATAAGGCAATGGTTTGCCCTACCTGTGGTTATGCCGTAAAAGTCAAGAAATCTTTTTTTGCTACAGAAGAGAAAAAATCCCTGCCGCGTTCCAGAGCATATTGCAAGAATTGCGGCGGAAGAGTCGATAACAAGGCAATTATCTGCCCCAACTGCAACCGCTTCTCGATTGGAAAGAAGACACTCACAAACCCCAACGACAAGGTCAGCCTCGGATTGTGCCTGGTTGCACTGCTGGTTCCTCTGTTCGGTTTGATCTACTGGCCTCTCAAGCATAAGGAGATGCCCGAAAAGGCGCAGGCAGTAGGCGTTATCTCTGTGGTCAGCGCAGTGATTTTCCTCAACTATCTGCTTGGCTTCAGCCTCTTGTCATTCCTCTGAGAACCCCGATAGAAATATCTGAGATCCCCCATTTCTCTCCTTTTTGGATTGACATGGGGGCGTTTTTGTGATACAATATTCAGTGAAATCAAAAAAAGGAGCGTAATACCATGTACCGATACGAAACCCACCTGCACACCTATCCTGTAAGCCGTTGCGCCGGCGCGACGGTGCGCGAGATGCTGGAATTTTACAAAAAGGTCGGCTTTGCCGGAGTCTTTGTCACCAATCATTTTTTGGACAGCAACATCAACATCGACCGTAGCCTCCCCTACGAGGAGCGTGTGCGCTTTTACGTATCGGACTACGAGGAGGCCTGCCGCGTCGGCGAGGAGATCGGCATCTCGGTCTTCTTCGGAGTGGAGCAGTCCTATAAGGGCACCGATTTCTTGGTGTATGGCCTTACCCCCGCATGGTATCTCTCCCACCCCGAGATCGAGGATATGAAGAAGAGCGACCTGCTCCGTTTTCTCAGCTCCGAGGGAGCGCTCGTCATCCATGCACACCCCTTCCGCGAGGCAATCTATATCGACCACATCCGCCTTTTTCCCCGATGTGTAGAGGGCGTGGAGATCATCAATGCCGGCCGCTCCGAGAGTGAAAACGGCATGGCAAAGCTTTACGCCGAGCACTACGGACTGCTCCCCTTTGCAGGCACCGATAACCACCTGCCGCTGTCCCGCCCCACCCTGGCAGGGATGCAGACCGAAACACCCCTTACCGACGTCTCCGACTTCATCGCCCGCGTGAGAAGCAAAGAGGCACTTCCCTTCCAAATGGAAAACCCCTTGTTTGATAAGAAGTGAAGAGGCGACGCCCTCCCCTATGCGCTTCGGATATAAAAAACCTCCTGTGATAGAGCAGACATCTCTCTACCACAGGAGGTTTTTTAATCCGTTTCAACAGCGCAGGCGCTGCATCCGGTCGGAATTTTATGGAATTGGATTGGTTCCGATGCTCGCGCTCTCGATGTTGGGATTCATCATACGGCAAATCTCCTCGGACTGATCCCCTACCAGCGCACGGAGCGCCTCGGCAGTTGCCGCGGGATTGCGGGTTTTGTAATGCACCGTAATCACGTCTCCGACGTCAACCCAAGGATTTCCTCGGTTTTCCTTTGCGCGCTCAAAGGAAATGACGACGCAGGCATTGGGCCAGAGAATGTCGCGCATCTCCTTGCCGGCAACAAAGGAATTTTCGGTTACGGTCAGAGGTACCTCTATGATGGTGGGCGTCTTCCCCTTGCTGATCGAGCGGATGTTTGCCTCTATCACGGTATCGGTAAAGTCCTCAAGGCCATAGAGCTCTACGACCAAGAAAGAAACCGTGGTGGCAATGAGGATCGGCAGGACGTTGTGAATGCCGCCCAGCGCCTCCACGGCAAACACACACGCGGTCAGGGGGATACGCGAGGCTGCGCCTAAAAATGCAGAAATACCGAGCACCACCATCAGAGCATACTGTTCCGTTTCCAGCCAGCCGATCGCGATCATTCCCTCCGCGCAAAGTGCGCCGAGAATTGCGCCGAATGCAAGTGTTGGAAGGAAAATGCCTCCCGTCGTTCCTGCCGTATTGGAAACCATCATCACGATCGCACGGAGGAAAAAGACGAGGACGAGCAGATGCCACACGGATTGCGTGCGAAGGATCCCATCAACCAGCGCATGTCCTGTGCCAAGCGCATCGGATGCGAAAAATCCGACAATGGAAACCGCCGCGAACAGAACGGGAAAGAGGATCTTCACGGATATTTTTTTGAGCATCGCGTGCATCCACTTGTCTACGTAAACGTAAAAATTGGTAAAGAGAATGGAGCAACCGCCACAGATCAAGCCAAGCAGCAGCGGAGCAAAAAACATTTTCGGAGGAATTGCGGAAATTTCGGGAAGATCAAACAGGCCGACTGAGCCGATTCCAAGCAGCGTCAGCGCGTGGGCGGTGATCTCCGCAGTCATGACGGAAAGAGACGCCACGGCAAGCAGCAAGGGGGAGAAGTGCTTGTGAAGCTCCTCCATGGAAAATAGGATTCCGGAAATGGGAGCGGATGTCGCAATGGAAAATCCTGCGGACGCGCCTCCGGTCATGATGTATCGCCGCCAGCCCTTGTGTTTTTTTGCACCAAAACAGCTCACGACACCGTCTCCGATGGCAGTTCCCATCTGTACGCATGGGCCTTCTGTACCGAGCGGAAGCCCGCAGAAGAAGGTCAGAAGCGCAGAGAAGGGTAACACGAGGATGCTTGCGATCCATTTCAGGTTGATAATACCGCGAATGGCGATGACGGACGTGGGGATGCCGCCCCCTCTGCAGCTATGGGAGAGGGACAGAATCAAGCTCGCGCCGAGTCCGACCAGCGCAGCTCCCAGCACAAGGAGAGGAAGCCAAACGGGATTCTCGCGCACGCCGGCGTAAAGAATATTTGACAGATGAATTACAGCCTCCGCCGCCAATTTGAACGCCGTGA
This sequence comes from Eubacteriales bacterium, assembly GCA_045631745.1. Taxonomy (GTDB): domain Bacteria; phylum Bacillota; class Clostridia; order Oscillospirales; family CAG-272; genus UMGS1865. Next base: position 28,795 of record JAZQVI010000070.1, on the reverse strand, counting down.
CCAGAATCGCGGACACAAAGCCCGCCGCCATGGAAAACGCAATACACGGGAGCAGCAGATTGCGTGTGTGGCTTTGAAAACGGTTGCGCATGGGAACCTCCTATCTGAAATCTTCATGACCCGATCATTATAGCACATTCAAATTTCATTTTCAACCTTTGGAGCAAAAAAGACGACATTTTTTGAACTTTTTCAATCTCCGAGATTTGCATATTGCGGCAAAAGCGGAGACGAATCGATTCGCTGCGCCAATTTTTTTAAAAAATTTCAAAAACCTATTGAGGTTTTATAAAAAAAGGTGTAGAATATATGTCTGTAAGAAAAAGCAAAGGACAGAAACATTATGAAAACCTTTCAGCCAAAGCTCCTGGATACCCTTCGGAGCTATACCAAAAAGCAATTCGTTTCCGATCTCGTCGCGGGAATCATCGTGGCGATCATCGCGCTTCCCCTTTCCATCGCGCTGGCGATTGCATCGGGCGTTTCCCCCGAGCGCGGACTTTACACCGCCATTGTGGGTGGACTTGTCATCGCGCTGCTTGGCGGCAGCCGCGTCAACATTTCCGGACCTACCGCTGCATTTGCTGCCATCGTTGCGGGAATCGTTGCCCAGCACGGAATTGAGGGGTTGGCAATCGCAACCCTGATGGCAGGTGCTATGCTTGTCATCATGGGACTTCTGCGACTGGGCACCCTCATCAAATACATTCCCGAAACGATCACGGTGGGATTTACCTCCGGAATTGCCGTCACAATCGTCATCGGACAGATCAAGGATTTTCTCGGACTGACCTTCGCTCCCGGGACAAACGCCGTGGAGGCGGTTGAAAAGCTGGAGGCGATCGCGCAGTCGATCTCTACCTTCAACCCGCTGGCACTCCTCACGGGTCTTGTCGCACTTGCGATTCTGATCGCCTGGCCAAAGATCAACAAGCGGATTCCGGGATCGCTGGTTGCGGTTTTGTTGCTCACCGTCACGGTCGCGTTGACGGGGCTGAAGGTCAATACCATTGGAGATCTTTATACCATCAAGGCCTCCTTGCCCCCGTTTGCTCTGCCGAATTTCGGTTCTGTAAACATCGTCGAGCTGATCCCCAGCGCGTTTACGATTGCCCTGCTTGCGGCGATTGAATCCCTGCTTTCCTGCGTGGTATCGGATAAGATGATTGATGATACGCACAATTCGAACACCGAGCTGATCGCACAGGGCACCGGCAACATTTGCTCGGCACTCTTTGGAGGAATCCCTGCGACGGGTGCGATTGCAAGAACTGCCGCAAACGTCAAAAACGGCGGTCGGTCTCCCGTCTCCGGCATCGTGCACGCCCTCGTGCTTCTGCTGGTTTTGGTGATTTTCATGCCCTACGCGGCGTGGATCCCGATGCCCGTGATCGCGGCGGTGCTCTTTATGGTCGCGTACAACATGAGCGAATGGAGACACTTCGTGTCCATCTGCAAAAAGGCGCCCATCTACGAAACCCTCGTGCTGGTACTCACCTTTGTTCTGACAGTAGTGTTCGATTTGGTGGTTGCCATCGCGGTCGGCCTTGCGGTTCATTATCTGATTCTGCTGATCAAAAAGGTTGCAGACAAGAAAGAAGTATAAAGAAAGCCTCGCCATCGGCGAGGCTTTCTTTATGCTTCTATGTTGTAGACCAAATATATTCGCATTGTCAATTCGTCGAAAAGTTTTGATCAAACTTTTTCAAAAGTTTGTGGGGTGGAGGGGCAAAGCCCTCCTCGCGCTCCGCAGAGTGCGAAATTCACCTTTCGGCGTTTCTTTTTGTGAACTTTTTCTTTGCGCCTTCTTCGTGCAAAGAAAAAGTGGCTATGAATTTTGGGCTGTTTCACGAGCTGTCATTTTACGAGTGAGGTTTTTCAGTGATTTGAAGCATAACGTATGCTTGCAAAATCCGTGAAGGGCTACGAGCCTTGATCGGCTTTTGCTTACAGCCCCTCCAGCTCCTCGTAGATTTCCAGGAGCCGCTCCTCGGCTTGTGTCTTTTCCGCATCCAATTCTGCCGCGCGGACATAGTCGGATGCCGCGTCGCCAAACAGCTCCTCCTCGATCTGCTCGAGGCGTCCCTCCAGCTCGGCGCACTCTCGCTCCAGTCGCTCGCGGCGCGCCTTTTTCTTTCGTGCATCCGCCGCCTCCTGCTTTTGCCGCAGGTATTGCTCCTTGTTGGAGGTCATCTTGGCGGCGTCTCCCAAGACCTCTGCTCCCACGCTCTCGCGCTCGGCGATGCGTGCGGTCTTGTACTCCGAAAACTCGGTATAGCCGCGCCCCACCTTGCTCACGCGATAGTCGAGAAGATCTCCGCCAAAGCACGTGTGCGGCTTCAGCTCCAGGATTCGGGTTGCCAGCTTGTCAATCAGATATCGGTCGTGCGACACCATCACCACCGTGCCCTCAAATTGACCGATGGCGTCCTCCAGCGCCTCGCGCGAATCCATGTCCATGTGGTTGGTAGGCTCGTCGAGGATGAGGAGATTCATGCGGGACAGCATCAGCTTTGCAAAGGTTAGTCTTGCGCGCCCTCCGCCGCTGAGCACCGAGACGGTCTTGAATACCGATTCTCCGGTGAATCGGAACATCGCCAAGGCGCTTCGAATCTCGGTCTCGGTACGCGTGGGATAGGCATTCCAAAGCTCATCCAGTACCGTGTTCTCGGGGGTGAGATTCTGATTTTCCTGATCGTAGTATCCGATCTCCACGTTGTATCCCGTTGAAATACTTCCGCACGTGGGCGCAATCTTGCCCAAAATCCCCTTGATGAGGGTGGACTTTCCGCATCCGTTCGGGCCGATCACCATCACGCGCTCTTCGCGCTTAATGAGGAAGGAAAGATCCCGAAAGAGAGGCTTGCCGGGATACCCCATGGAGAATCCTCTTGCCTCCAGCACGTCATTTCCCGAAGCGATCGCCTCCGAAAATTTCATGCGAATTCCTTTGGGGGCGTCCTGTGGACGCTCCACACGCTCCATCTTGTCAAGCAGCTTCTGTCGGCTCTCGGCGGCAATGATGTTGCGCTCGCGGTTCCACGCGCGCTGCTGGGCAATGTACGCCTCCTGCCGCGCGATCTCCCGCTGCTGATTTTTCCAATGTCGCTCGGCGATCTCACGATCCGCCTCTCTTTGTGCCATGCTTGCGGTATAGGAGCCGTTGTAGAGCTTGGCGCGGTGATGCTCGATCAGAAGGGTCTTTGTGGTCACGCGGTCAAGGAAGTATCGGTCATGCGAGATGACCATAAAGCTCTTTTTATAATTGGAAAGAAAGCTCTCCAGCCAGGCAAGCGTCTCAATGTCAAGGTGGTTGGTGGGCTCGTCAAGCAGAAGCACGTCGGGCTCGCGCGAGAGCTGGATCGCCAGCGCCAGCCGCGTCCGCTGCCCTCCGCTGAGGGTGGAAACCGTTTGCATCCGCATTCTCTCATCAAAGCCGAGCTTTTGGAGAATGGAGGCGCACCGTCCTCGAAATTCCAGTCCTCCGTCTCGCACGTATCTGTCGTGCAGGTCGGTGTATTCCCGAATCACACGGGCATCGCCGCTGCTCAACTGGGGCTCAAGCTCAGCCAGCCTTGCTTCCGCCGCCAAAAGGTGGGGGAAGGCTCGGTACATTCTCTCGAGAACCGGCTTGCCGTCGTCCTCTCCGTCAAAAGCGCCGTCCTGCGTCAAAATTCCAACTGTCTTTCCACGCGAGAGATACACGCTCCCCTCGGTCGGATCAAGCTCACCCATGATCAGTCGGAACAGGGTGGACTTTCCACTCCCATTCACTCCGATGATGCCAAGACGATCGGTCTCGTCCAGAGCAAAGGACACCTTGTCCAAAATCGTTGTTGTACCTACTCCAAAGGAGAGATCGCTCACAGTCAATGCGTACATATCTTATCTCTCCCTACCTTAAAATTTCGTCTTTGCCTCGATGGCAACACCAAGAATACGGGATCGTCCCATCTCAAAATCCTCGGGCAGGAGCACGATGGGATCGTAGGCATCGTTCTCGGGGGAGAGAATGATGCGGTGATTGCGCTTTTCAAACCGCTTGACCGTTGCGCTCTCGCCGTCCACCAGACACGCCACGATGTCGCCGTTTTGCGCGTATTGCTGCTTGCGGAAGAGCACATAGGTGCCGTTGACGATGCCACAGTCCTTCATGCTGTCGCCGCAGACCTCAAGATAAAAGTAATCCTCCACGTCCTCTACGTCGGCAAACTCCCTGCCGAGCATGGTCTCGTTGGTCACGATGGGAGAGCCTGCGCGGATCACACCAATCACAGGAACCATTTTGCTCGCGCGAAGACTGCGGTAAGAGGTCTCGGCATTTCGCAGTCCCAGATCGGTACCCAAAAGCTCGTCAAGGCTCACCGAAAAGAACTCGGCAATGCGAGCCAGCTTGTCTGCCTTTGGAGTGGAGCGTCCGCTCTTCCAGTCCGAAAAGGTGGACGCAGCGATGCCCGTTGCTTTTGCTACCTGGTAAACGGTCACACCGTGTGAGCGCAAAAGCCTTTCAAACTGCGAAAATTCCATGTTCCTCTCTCCTTTTCTCGTATATATGACTTATTTGCATAAATTTTCCAGTTATTCTTTATTCAAATCGCCAAATATTACGATTTTCCGAAATATATATTGACAATAGTTCGGAAATGCGTTATAATCATGATGCAGAATCATTATAAACCATTTTGAAAGAGATGTCAACAGTTTTTCAAAAAAGGAGGTAAAAAAATGTCGAAAAAAGATGATTATTTTGACATTCACAGTTTTTTAGAACAAGAAAGCGATGAATTCACGGTGAAATGCCATTCCTGCGGGCAAATCCTGATGGGGGGAGAGGGGTTTTACCAAGCCGACGGAAAGCCGTATTGCGAGGAGTGCGTGGAGAGCGCAGATCTCGAGGAGTTGGTTCGGATTTGCGAAACGAGTGTACAAAACATCTACCGTTTGATCGGGCTTTCGCATCAATTCGTGCTGTGAGATGCAGAAGAAAGAAAAAGGAGGTTCAAAGATGGATCAGGAAACGTTTTTGAGTGAAGCGGGGAGAGAATATTTGTGTGGATATCAGCTGTGCCTGGATATGCTCAACGTCCGCCGCTATGAGCGGCGCCGCAAGAAGCCGTTTGGGGAGACATTTAACGGCGAGGACATCCTGGAGGGAAACGAGGCGTTCTGGCGCGCGCGGCTGTTTGAGATCGAGCATCTGATCTCCTCTTTGCGAAATGGCAGAGAGAAGTTGATCCTGTACTATCATTACATACGCGGGGAGAGCATTGAGCGCGCGGCGGATCTGCTCGGAATCTCGCGGCGAACGGGATATCGCGTACACAAACGCGGACTTTTGACGGTGGGGGCAGTGCTGCTGCGCGAAAAACGCATCACACTTCCTGTGGATGTCGAATAAATCAAGACGCGTGATCCATACTAACGTCACGGGGAGCAAGATGCTTCCCATGGGGAAAGGATGAAAAAAGCATGGATTACACCAAGATGATCGACGGAGCCGGCGGAATGATGAAAAAGACGGTTCAATCGGCCTCGCGTGCCAAGGGGGCGTGGATCACGGCAGGCGTCATGGCGGGGATCGCGCTGGCGGGGACGGGCGCCTACCTGATGTGGAACAGCCGTCAGGCAAAAATGCTCCGCGCTGCCAAAAGAACGGGGAAGGTTCTCCGACGTACGGGAGCCATTTTGCAAGCAGTGGCGGATGCCACCGAATAAAGAGACGGGGCTGTCTCATTCCGATGCAGAGGTTGTGATTGGATTCTGCGATGAATGAGACAGCCCCTCTTGACATCTCCTGTGCCCTTTGCTATAATAAAAGCATCAACCAAAAAGGAGAAAAACCATGAAGCTCTTTGAAAACAACAACATTGAAATTTATGATTACACAGGTGAGAGCTACGAGCCCACCATGAACTACGGTGAATGGCGCGTGGCGTTTATGAACTATGCCGACGAGCTGGAAAAGCTCAATAAATACGAGCGCCATCTGGAGACCGACGAGGTCTTCGTGCTGCTTCAAGGCAAGGCAACCCTGGTAGTGGGGGAGGAGCAGGAGGAGCACAAGATGGAGAAGTTCAAGATCTACAACGTACGCCGCGGCGTTTGGCATGGCATTGTGTATTCCAAGGACGCGCGCGTTCTGATCGTGGAAAACCACAACACCACCGACGAAAATTCCGAAAAATACTACCTCGATCCCCCAAAAGCGATCGCGCTCTGATGCCACCGATCGTTTGTTTTACAGAAATTTGACGAAACGTCTTGATTTTTGGTACGGTTTGCATTATAATCATAGAGGTCTATGAGACCGACAACAACGGACATAAGGTGGTACATCAATGAAACCCTATAAAAAACTGACGAAGGCGCAGATTGTTTCCTTCTGCCTCATGGCTTTCTGCTCGGGCGTGATGATCGGCGTGGGAGGCACGGCATCCCTTTTGGCGATCCATCTTTACGGCACGTGGGGCAAGCTCATCGGATCGGGGCTTTTCTCGCTGGGAATCCTCTGCATCGTAATGTTTGAAATGAAGCTCTTTACGGGCATGATTTCCAAGATCCCCGAAATGGCGCCCAAGAGCTACTGGAAGCTTCCCGTTTGCTTTTTGTTCAATATGATCGGCGTAATTTTCACGGCACTGCTGGTCAGCTATTCTCCCATCGCGAGCACGGTTGTTCCGGTTGGACGGGACATCATCGCCGCAAAGCTCTCTGCAGACCTGTGGGGCGTGAAGGCGCTTTGTTCCTCCATTCTCTGCGGATTTCTGATTACCCTCTCGGTGGGGTCGGTCAAGACCGCGCCCAAAAAGAATCTTTCCACGACTGTTGGCGTTATGTTCCCCATCGTGGTCTTTGCCTTCTGCGGATTTGACCACTCGGTGGCAAACACCCTTTACTTTTTCTTCCTTGGATTTACCCCCAAGGCAGTCGCGTATCTTTTGATCTGCGTTGTGGGAAACATCATCGGCGGTGTGATTCTGCCCATTCTCTCCATCTTCCGCACCTGGTCGGAACAGGTGGAAGCAAATTAACAAACAGAAAACCCCCGTGTCATGCCAAACGGCAAGACACGGGGATTCTTTTCATTCAGATCGGACGGCAGACGAACGCTTCGTCGGCGCGAACGATCAGGTCGGCGTCGCCAAGATCACACTCGAAATTCTTAGTGTTGACCTTCACGCCGTCGCTCCATGTGCGGATCAAGGCATTACCGCCAAAGCCTGTGACCTTAACATTTTCAAGGTTGATGGCGTTACAGTGCGCTACGCGGAACATCGGGCTCTCCTCCGCTCCCTCGCGGTAGGAATACTCCACGTTTCGCAGGGTGATCTCCATGGGGGAGTTCTCGATTCCGTAGGCGGTCAGCCCCATCAGGATTCCTTCCGCGCGAATATTCTCAAAGGTGATGTCGGTGGGAGGTGTGCCTCGCTGCCAGGATTCGTTGCCCGAAAGGTTTAGGTGCAGCATACGGTCAGCGTTCTTCACGGTGCAATCGCGAATGAGCACCTTGCCGGCAGGTCTTCGCACAGGCAGATCGTCGGTCACGAAGTTGGTCCAGAAGCTGAGCAGGTTGTTTCGTCCCTTCTCGGACACCGTCACGCCCGCAACCTTCTCCTCTTGGCTGAAGGAGCCGCGGAACTGGTAGGGGCATGGGCCCCAAACGGTGCAATTTTCCACCAAAATGTTGTTTCCGCCATAGCGGAAGGCAGAGCACGCCGAGCTGAGCTCGCAGTTGCGGATCACCACATCCAAATTGTCAAAGCCCGCCACGCAATCGTCACCCGTGATGAGCTTGCAGTCGGTCATGAGCACGTTGGAGCAAGCGCGGGTGTGAAGGGCATCGTGACCTGCCAAAACGGTCAATCCGTCAAAGGTGATATTCTCGGATTGGAAGATGGCGTGCGCCCAGTTCCCGGCGTTCTCGATGGTATAGCCGCGGAAGGTTACCCCCTTGCAGAAGTGCATATTGATGCCGTGAGGCCCGCGGTATTTTTCCTCACCGTCGGGATCGTAAGGATTGCGCCCGTCAATGCGGGAGCCCGCCTCGCCGATGACTGCGATGTTCTGGGCATAGACCGCGCGGATCAGCCCGTAGCTCCAATGGCTTCCCGCCGTGTAGAGATGTTTCTTGAAGCCTCCTCCCATCGCCGCCCATTCCTTTGGCGTGTACCAAAGCACGCGGGTGTTCTGCTCCTCGGGCAGGGGCTCCAGCGGATCGCTGTGGATATGCAGATAATCGGCAGGATCACGGCTTCCAAGCAGAACCGCGTTCTCCATGAGGTGAAGGGTGGTGTTGCTGCGGATGCGGATGTCACCCGTGACAAAGCTTTGGTTGGCAGGAACGACGACCTCGCCGCCTCCCGACAAAAAGCAGGCGTCCAGCGCGCTTTGAATGGCGTCGGTCTGAGGCGCTTCTACGCCGCTCACCGCGCCAAAATCGGTTATCCGAAACACTCTTTGATCCATGGTCCAATCTCCTTGCTTGCTTGATGGCGCCATTATAGCACATTCTCATTCCTTTTGCAAGAAGAATCCGCCTTTTCGTACGGTATCTCCTTTAATTTGAGAAAATCATGCAATTTCAAAAAAGTGATTGCAAAATCGGGAGATGTGTGATACAATAAGAAAAAACCGCGCGAGCTGATTTTTGGCTTGGCGGCTCCGCTCGCACAAGGAGGGATAGGCATGAGCATCGAACGCATGAGGGCAATTCTCGACAAGATTCGGGAATACGACCGCATCATCATATTCCGTCACCAAAGACCGGACGGAGACGCCGTTGGCGCAACCAAGGGGCTGCGCGAGATCCTTCGGTTGACCTATCCGGAGAAGGAGATCGTCGTTCTGAACAACGATCTTTCCGATCGGGTTTCCTTTCTCGGCGGAGAGGACGAGCCTCGCGGGGACGATTTTTACAAGAGTGCTCTCGGCATCATCATCGATACCGCCATTCTCGACCGCATTTCCAATCCCAAGTACAGCCTCTGCCGTGAGCTCATTAAGATCGACCATCACATCGAAAAGGAATCCTATGGGGAACTTTCCTGGGTGGAGGAGAAGCGATCCTCGGCGTGTGAGATGATTGCCGAGTTTTACCACACCTTCCGCGATGAGCTGCGGATCAACCAAGTGGCGGCATTTTATCTTTACACGGGTATGGTGACCGATTCGGGACGTTTTCGCTTTTCTTCGGTATCGGGAGACACCATGCGGCTGGCAGGGATGCTGTTGGATATCGGGGTCGACACCGAACGAATGTACTCCAACCTCTACCTGGATAACTTCGACGAGCTTCGTTTCCGAGCAAAGATTCTTGCGAGGATCAAGCGCACCGAGAATGGTGTGGCATATCTTTCGGTCAGCAAATCCATGCGCCGCCGACTGGGAATTTCCATGGAGCAGGCGGGCGAGGCAGTCAACTGTATGGATTCCATTCGGGGAAGCCTTGTCTGGATCGCTTTCATTGAGGCGGACGACGGCTCTGTGCGCGTGCGTTTGCGCTCCCGTCTGGTTGCCATCAACGAGCTGGCAGAGCGCTACCACGGAGGCGGCCACGCCTGCGCGTCGGGCGCTACCGTTTACAGCCGACGCGAGGCGCGCGCGCTTTTGCAGGAGGCAGACACCATTCTGCGCGATTACAAGGCGACGCACAAGGATTGGCTGTAAAAACGCAAAGACGGGTTCGAAAACAAACGCAATATCCCAAAAAGCTGCGCGTCCGACGACTGATCGTCGGACGCGCAGCTTTTCTTCGCCTTGGATTCCCTCTCTTTCCAAGCATCGGAATACATAAAATTTTGTCGAAAGAGTTGACATTACCTCGATCGAGTGATATAATGTATATGTATGTTTAAATTAAAATATAAAAAGCACAGTTTGAGAAGGCGACACAAGCCGCCAAGAATGCAAAACGTGCTTTCCTTGGACGAATAAAAGCAGGAGAGAAAAAGATGGACAACAAAACGAAGGTAGCGCAGGAATGCAAGCGCCAGGCGACGTTTGAGCACTGGCACATGGTAACCCTGTTTCTCATAGCGTATGACCTGGTGGTCAGCGCGGGCTCCTATTTTGCAGCGCTTTGGCTGCGCTTTGATTGCCGCTTTTCGGCAATCCCCGAACCCTTCCTGAAGGCTTGGATGAATTTCGCCCCGATCTACGCGATTGTCGTCATTCTTGTGTTCTGGGGATTCCGTCTCTATCAGAGCGTGTGGAAATTCGCAAGCTTTACCGAGCTGGAAAAGATCACGGTCGGTACGGCAATCCTTGGTGTCTTCCATGCAGTCGGTATCTCTGCCATGTTTGAAAGAATGCCTATCACCTACTACATCGTGGGTGTTGCGATTCAGTTTTTGGCGGTTCTCTTCATCCGCTTCGCCTACAGATTTGTAACCCTTGAGAGCCGCAAGCGCGCAAAAGCGATTGAAAAGGCGCTGGCAAGCCGTGTCATGCTGATCGGCGCGGGCTCTGCAGGGCAGATGATCCTGAGAGATATGCACAGCGCAAAGGAGGTCAACGACCGCGTCTGCTGCATCATTGACGATGACAGCAACAAGTGGGGCCGCTTTATTGACGGCGTTCCGATCGTCGGTGGCAGAGACGACATCCTCCTCAACGTAGAAAAATACAAGATCGAAAAGATCTTTTTGGCGATCCCGAGCGCAACAGCAGCACAGAGACGCGACATTCTGGACATCTGCAAGGAAACATCCTGCGAGCTGAAAAATCTGCCCGGCGTATTTGAGCTGGTGACCCTTGATGTCAAGGCAAGCGCGCTCAAGGACGTTGCGGTCGAAGACCTGCTTGGCCGTGAGCCCATTCGGGTGAACATGGACGAAATCTACCGCTTTATTGCCGACAAGGTCATTCTGGTTACGGGAGGCGGCGGATCCATCGGAAGCGAGCTTTGCAGACAGATTGCCCGACACAATCCGAAACAGCTGATTGTCTTTGATATTTACGAGAACAACGCTCACGCGATCGGGCTTGAGCTCAAGGATAAATTCCCGAGCCTCAATTTGGAGGTTCTGATCGGCTCGGTTCGAGACAGCAAGCGCATCAACCAGGTCTTTGCAAAATACAGGCCCGAGGTAGTCTATCACGCGGCCGCGCACAAGCACGTTCCTCTCATGGAGGACAGCCCCTGCGAATCCATCAAGAATAATGCCATCGGTACATACAAGACCGCTTATGCAGCAATGATGAACGGATGCAAGCGCTTCGTTCTGATTTCCACCGATAAGGCGGTCAACCCCACCAACATCATGGGCGCATCCAAGCGCCTTTGCGAGATGATCATCCAGTCCTTCGACAAAAAGATCCGAGAGGGACAATCAAAGGATCTGGCGCCCCTTCATCTCCACGCCTGGGATGCAGACGGCGGCTTGCCCGATGCAGACGTATCCGTCGCAGAGCCGAAAACCGAATTTGTTGCGGTTCGCTTTGGTAACGTTTTGGGAAGTAACGGTTCGGTTATTCCGAGATTCAAGGAGCAGATCGCCAAGGGCGGTCCCGTAACCGTTACCCACCCCGACATCATCCGTTATTTCATGACCATCCCCGAGGCGGCCTCTCTGGTTCTGCAGGCAGGAACCTACGCCGACGGCGGCGAGATCTTTGTTCTTGACATGGGTTCCCCTGTCAAGATCGATACCCTCGCAAGAAACCTGATTCGTCTTTCGGGATTGCGTCCCGACGTGGACATTCAGATCTCCTATACAGGACTCCGTCCCGGCGAGAAGCTCTACGAGGAAAAGCTCATGTCCGAGGAAGGCATGAGAACCACCCCCAACAAGCTAATCCACATCGGACGCCCGATCCCCTTTGACACCGACGAATTTTTGGGACAGCTGCAGATGCTGATGAGCGCAGCCTACGACGGCCGCGAGGACATCATCCGTGACCTTGTCTCGGAGGTCGTCCCCACCTATCAGCCCGCCGGCAAGCATGGTTCCGAGAAGAAGGGTGAGGCATATGCCGAGCAAATGAAGCAGGTCATGAAAAAGGACGAGGAAGCCTTGGCAGCTGCGAAATAACCCCATGCACTCGTGCTTCCGATTCGGATCAGAAGCACGCGCCGCTCATGCCCTTCTTTGCGAGCAAGCGATGAAAAGGGCGAAGAACAACATTTTTGAGGTACATGGCAAATGAAAGGTTCAAAACAATTTACGCCATTCGAGAAGAAGGTGTGGCTTGCCACACCGACCATGCACGGAGACGAAATCAAATATATCCAACAGGCTTATGACACCAACTGGATGAGCACCGTCGGCGAGAACATCAACGAAGTTGAGAAGATCGCCGCCGAAAAAGCTGAAATGAAATATGCTGTTGGTCTGTCCTGCTGCACCGCAGCACTCCACCTTGCTGTAAAGCACGCAGGAGAAACGCTGTACGGCAAGCCCGCGATCAGTCACGGCGCGCTTGAGGGCAAGCGGGTGTTCTGCTCCGACATGACCTTCGACGCAACGCTGAACCCCGTAGTTTACGAGGGCGGCATCCCTGTGTTCGTTGACACAGAAGTAGAATCATGGAATATGGATCCTGTTGCATTGGAGAAGGCATTTGAAATGTACCCCGATGTAAAGCTGGTCGTCTCCGCAGAGCTGTACGGCTTTCCCGGACGCATGGATCTCATCAAGGAGATCTGTAAGAAGCACGGAGCGCTTCTGATCGAGGACGCAGCCGAGGCAATGGGCGCAACCGTCAACGGCAGACAGTGCGGTTCATTCGGAGATTACTCCGCGGTCAGCTACAACGGCAACAAGATTATCACCGGTTCTGCGGGCGGTTGTCTTTTGACAAACGATATCGAGGTGGCCAACAAGGCTCGCAAGTGGTCAACGCAAGCAAGAGAAAATGCCCCTTGGTATCAGCATGAGGAGGTCGGCTACAACTACCGCATGAGCAATGTCATCGCCGGTGTTGTTCGTGGGCAGTACCCCTATTTGGAAGAACACATCGCAAGAAAAAAAGCGATTTACGAGAGATACAAGGAAGGCTTCAAGGATTTGCCTGTTCAGATGAATCCGATTACGGATGGCACAGAACCAAACTATTGGCTGTCCGCCATGATTATCGATGAAGAATATATGTGCAAACAGGTCAGAGACGACTCAACCGCGCTTTATGCAAAAGAGCCTGGAAAGACCTGCCCTACCGAGATTCTCGAAACCCTGGCAAAATACAACGCCGAGGGCAGACCGATCTGGAAGCCGATGCATATGCAGCCTATGTACCGTATGCACGAATTCGTAACCCGCGAGGGTAGCGGAAGATGCAGAACCAATGCGTATATCGCAGGCGGCTGCGTTGATGTTGGCGCGGATATTTTTGAGCGAGGCATGTGCCTGCCGAGTGACATCAACATGACGGTAGAGCAGCAGGATCGGGTTGTTGAAATTGTTAGAAGTTGTTTTGAGTGATGGGTATCCGTACCCGAGAAGCTCGATACGGCATATAAACTACCGGCCGAAATAGAGAACTAAGGGAGAACGACAAAATGTCATGTGTAAATAAATATTTGCAGGGTAAAAAACTACTGATTATGGGTGGCGGATCAGACATGGTCAATGTAACGAAACTGGCTCAGAGTCTGGGATGCCGTGTGTTTGTAACAGATTATTATGACATGCTCCGTTCCCCTGCCAAGCTGGTAGCCGATGAGAGTGCACAGATCAGTATCGCAGATATCGATGCGCTCGTTGACTATATCCGCGAAAAAGAAATCGATGGCGTACTCACCGGATTTACCGATTCCTACATCGAATATTACCTGAAGGTTTGCCAAAAGGCAGGGCTGCCTTACTATGGGTCTGAAAAGGCTTTCGGAATTGCGACCGATAAGATGCTGTTCAAAAAAGCCTGCCAGGAAAGCGGAGTTGGAGTGATCCCGGGCACCAACGCCTATGATTTTGAAACCGTGGTTGCTTTTTCAGAGCAGAACGGTTATCCTTTGATAATTAAGCCCACAGACAACAGCGGCTCTCGCGGCGTGATTAAATGTGAACGTGCGGAAGACCTGAGAGAATGCTATGAATACGCGCTCTCCTTCTCTCCCTCCAAAAACGTGATTGTGGAAAAGTTTATGGATTGTGATTCCATCGTCTCTTCGTATCAGCTTGAGGGGAGCACCGCGCGTCTGTCTGCTTTTTGCGACCGCATTCCTTACGTTGCCAAAGAAGGGGGATCTGCCATTACAAAGGAAGCGCGCTATCCCTCTCGTTATCTGAACCGTTATCTCGCGGAACAGGATGCATCGATGAAGAAGCTGTTCGCAGATAATGGTTTCTCCGACGGAATGGTAGGCGTCATGGGCTTTGTAGACGACAATGGTTTTTACATGTGCGAAATGACTTACCGTCCCAGCGGCGGCCACCATTATACCCTTATAAACGATCAAACCGGAATCGACGGTCTGAAACTATTGATCGAGTTTGCCGTAACCGGAAAGACCGACAGTTATGATCCAACCAAAGAGAATCCTGTATTCCGTGATTGCTGTGCCATGATCCATATCGTGGGCGACCCCGGAAAAACAATTGCTTCCTTCTCCGGAATGGAAGAAATTCGCAATTTGCCCTATGTCATGGAGGTGAGTCAGGGACTTCGCCCGGGAATGATCATAGGAAAGGACGGCACCACTGCACAAACGCTCATTTCAATATGGCTGAAAGCAAGCGACTGGGATGAATATAATCTCCGCGTCAATGAAATTAAAGCGATGCTGAGCGTGCTGGATTCAGAAGGTAATTCCTTGGTTTTGGAATAACACGCAAACACAAGTTTACAGCGGATTAGAGTTACACTCACGGGAAGACGGCGAGGGTATGAGGAGTAAAAAAGTCAATGAAAGAAATCGGCAGTGAGTTTTGGGATGTTCCCCAAACCGAAATTGACAATGGAATATTCCCGAAATCCACGCAGTGGTTTCTTTCCGGCAGAAGCGCCCTGCAAGCAATCATTGCCGAGCTCAAGGATTGCCGCACTGTCTCAATGCCGTCCTGGTGCTGTGACAGTATGGTCATGCCTTTCATTGATGCAGGAATCAAGGTGCATTTCTATTCGGTATATTTCGACAGAGGCTTGGTACAAGACGTGAGTCTTGATTCCGATGCCCTTTTCCTCATGGACTACTTTGGATATACGGAAAAGCAACTAGATCTGAGTGGTTATAACGGCGTGGTGATTCGCGACGTAACACATTCAATCTTTTCAACCACCTACGCTGATGCCGACTACTACTTCGGCTCGCTCCGCAAGTGGTGCGGCGTTTGGACCGGCGGCTATGCTTGGTCAATGAACGAAAAAAAGTTGAGAGCCGACAGCAATACGACCGACTGCAGATATGCAGAGCTCCGCATGAACGCGATGCAGCTCAAGAACGAGTATATCAATGGTCGTGCCACGGGAAAATTATACCTTGACATTTTCAACGAGGCCGAGGAGGTGCTCGAGAATGTTGGGGTCCTGCCGGCGGCTGAGCGAGATGTCGATGCAGCAAGGAAGCTGGACGTCGAGTACATTCGATCGAGGCGCAGAAGGAATGCAGAAATTCTCCGCCAGGCCTTTTCGGATCAGCTCATTTTCCCTGAAATGAAAGATACAGATTGTCCGATGTTTGTTCCGGTGCTTGTCCCGGATGGCAAACGCAACGAATTAAGGCGACATCTGATTCAGAATGAAATCTACTGCCCCATTCACTGGCCTGTGACTGAGTATCACAAGCCGGATAAAAAGACAGAAGCGATATACGCAAATGAACTAAGTCTTGTTTGCGATCAAAGATATACCGAGAATGATATGACCCGAATCGTCGACGTGATTCAGGAATTTTGGAAGGAGAGGTAACGGTGCTCACAGTTTATACATTGGAACAAGCGGAACAGTGGGACGCGGTTGTTCGATCTTTCAAGGAACACGATGCTTATTGGCTGAGCGGATATGTGAAAGCATTTCAGATTCACGGAGACGGAGATCCGCTTCTGTTTTATTATGATAACGACCTCACACGTGGCATTAATGTGGTTATGAAGCGCGATGTGGCAAAGGATAAGCATTTCTCGGGCAAGATTGCGGAAGGACTGTATTTCGACTTTGCAACACCGTATGGATATGGCGGTTGGATCATTGAAAGCAACAAATCCACAGTTCATACAACTGAACTTTTTAACGCCTATACCGCTTGGATTCAACAGAACGGAATCATCAGCGAGTTCGTTCGCTTTCATCCGATGCTGAAGAATCACGAAGCGTGCCAAGGCTATTACGATGTGATCCAACTGGGAGAGGTTGTTCACATGGACCTCTCTAATCGCGATGGCATCTGGGAAAACATAACCAGTAAGAATCGAAATATGATACGAAAAGCGATCAAAAACGATGTTCGGGTGTATAACGGACGATTTCCCGAAATCTATAAACAGTTCAAAACGATTTACAACAGCACGATGGATAAGGATGACGCCGAGGATTATTACTACTTCGGCGACCAATTCTATGAATCGGTGCTTCAGGATCTGCCGCATAACGCGCAGATATTCTGGGCGGAGAAAGAAGGACAGGTGATCGCCGCCAGTATTATGCTGGCAACAAACGGTCGAATGAACTACCATTTGTCCGGATCGCTCAGGGAGTTTAGCTCGCTGGCTCCGACAAACCTGTTGCTTTATGAGGCTGCGCTTTGGGGAAATGCCAACGGGTATCGAACGCTCTATATGGGCGGTGGCGTCGGTGCCGAGGAAGATAGCTTGTTTAAGTTCAAGCGAGCCTTTTATAAAGGCGATTTGAATCGATTTTATATGGGCAAGAAAATTCATAATCAAGAGAAATATGACGAGCTGTTGGGGTATAGAACCGGAATTGAGAATCAGTGCTATTTCCCGAAATACAGAGCGCCAATTGATTGAGGAGACAGCAAATGAACGTTTTGATTATCGCTCCACACCGAGATGATGAAATTATAGGTGTGGGGGGAACCCTCTTAAAAAGAAAAGCGGCAGGAGACAGAGTTGCGGTGTGTATCGTAACTGCGGCAGCCGGCTCCGAATATTCTGCTTTCGTGAGCAAGGTACATGAAGAAATGAAAGCGTCTCATGCGTATTGCGGCGTAGATCAATACTACGGTCTTTCATTCAGACCCAATGTTTTGGAGAACTATTCCAGAAAAGATTTGAACAGAGAAATCCAAGAGGTAATGGAAAAAGAGCGTCCGAATGAAGTGTATATCCCGTTCTGGGGGGATATGCAAAAGGATCACCGTATCGTTACCGATGCCGCGATGGTCGTGTTGCGTGCAAAATATGCACATTGTCCTCGGAGAATATACGCATATGAGACTTTATCCGAAACAGGAATAAATATTCCAACGGAATCAAACACCTTTATTCCAAATGTTTTTGAAGACATTTCCGAGTATCTGGATGCCAAAAAGAAAGCATTCAGCTTTTTCGCGTCTCAAATCAGTGATTTCCCGGATTTGCGGTCTCTGGAAAGCGTAGAAGCACTGGCGAAATACCGCGGATCTACAGTAAACAAAAGAGCCGCAGAGGCATTTATGCTTGTAAGAGAGATAAAAGATTGAAAGTTTGGGTGACAGAAGCATGTATAACTTTTTGAAGAGAACCTTTGACGTGATATTTTCCATGATGGTACTTATTGTGGCATCACCTATACTTCTCATCATCGCGATTGGCATCAAGCTATCCAGCAAAGGCCCTGTGCTTCACGTAAGTCAGCGCGTCGGCAAAAACGGGAAGATGTTTACGATGTATAAGTTTCGATCCATGCATCTGAAAGAAGAAAATGCGGTGGAAAACAAATATCTGGTGAACACGCAGCGCATCTTTCCGCTTGGTATTTTCCTCAGAAAAAGCAAGCTGGATGAGTTGCCTCAGATGGTAAACGTTTTCCTTGGACATATGTCGATCGTTGGTCCGAGACCCTATCCTAAAAGCGTTGTTGAAAGATTATTTATCGGCGAAAACAACGTCATCACCTCCGTGCGCCCCGGTTTGGCCTGTCTCGACAGCCTGTATGACTATGCCCACGGAGATCTCTTCGTTACCGATACGGAGTATTATAAAAACAACGTCATTCCCGTTCGCACAGAACTGGCAAGGATGTATATTGAAAAAAGATCCATATCGCTGGATGTACATTGCATTATCAGAACGGTCATTCTTGTAATTCAGATCGTCGTATTAAAGAAAAAGCATTTGAAATTGACAGGCTATGAAGAGCAAGCATGCAACCAGATCAAATCGGCACAGGCAGACGGCACAAAGAAAGTAGAGGTATAAAGAAAATGGATTTTCACGGAATCAGAGTGTTAATCTTGGAAGGATCCGGCAAGCAAACGCATGCCATGATCCGAGGGCTGAAAGATATCGGATGCCATGTTTCGGTGTTGTGCGGCGCAAAAACCAATACGTGTTACGTGTCGAATCTTCCGGACGAAAAAATTCTTGCAGAAAACATTTCGTCTTCGAGTGATAACTATATTCCCTACTTGTTCGAATTGGTAAAAACGGGAAAGTACGATGTCGTCATGCCCATTGGTGAAATGAGCACCAATGTCATAACGCAGCATGAAGCCGAAATTTCGGAGTACGTCAAGATTGCTTGCGCTCCCAGAGATACGTACATCAAAGCATTTAATAAGCAAATCACCTTTGACACGGCTATGGAAGCAGGTGTACCCTGTCCTTACACAAGACACAGCAAGCAAAGCATTGAGGATTTCCTGAGCCATGCAAAATTCCCGATCATCATCAAGCCGCGTCAGGGATTGGGTTCTATCGGTTTCCACAAATTTGAAACAGAAGAGGAATTCCGCGGTTATCTGGAGGATCCCTCATTTGACGTCGATCAATATGTCGTTCAGGAATTTGTCAGATTTGATCATCGAATCAGCACCAATATGTTTGTGGATCAAAAAGGCAATATTTGCTCAGCATATGCGGTGAATATTACGCGATGGTTCCCTATCGATGCAGGATCTGCCGTTATGATTCAAACGGTTGAAGCCGATGAGGTTTTGGAGGAAGGAAAGAAAATATTGAAAGCCCTTGGTTGGAAGGGCTTTGCCAACGTTGGATTTATGATTGACAAGGAGACCGGCAAACCGCGTCTGCTGGAGATCAACGGTCGAATCCCGGCAAGTGTTAAAATGGCGTATATGTGTGGATTTAATATTTCCAGACAAATGATGGAAATGATATACGACGCGGATGTTATCCAGTATGGGGACAACACGAAATATAACATGTATCTCAGGCATTTTGATACAGATATCTTGTGGTTTCTCAAATCGCCCGATCGATTCAGAGCAAAACCGTCTTGGTTTAGTTGGAAAAACACAAAGGAAGTATTGTTTGATATACGCGACCCAAAGCCCTTTTTTACTCGCATGTTCCAGCGAACATTGACCTTGAATGAAACACTGAAGAAAAAGAAGCACTGATTAGTTGGAGGATAAAAGAAATGAAGCAAGAAGGAACCGACAAAGTAAAAATTCTCCACATTCTTATTGGCGGAGATACCTTCACAGGTATTGCTAGTTTCTTGCACCAATTTTATTTGCATATGGATAGGGAGCAAGTCCATTTTGATTTCTTGTTTTGCAGAAAAAATTGTATGCAAATGGTAATGGATAATCCTATCTATGCTGATTCTCATTTCTTTGAGTTGGATTCAAAACGAAGAAAGACAAACTCAACCAACTATCTAAATGTATACAGGCAGATAAAACAATTTCTGCGGGATCACGAATACGATGCGGTTGTGATTAACACAAGTCTGGTTGTCGTTGTAACCGCAAGCGTCCTTGCGGCAAAAATCAATCCCAAATTGCTTGTTTTGGCTCATGCACACAATGCAGGCTTGGTTGTAAAGAAAAAGTGTATCCGCTCAAAACTGAAAAATCTGGTCAGAATATTCGATAACGCATGCAGATGGCTCATTCGAAAAAATTGCGACCATTTCTTTGCATGCTCTGAAGAAGCGGCTATTGCAACATTCGGAACAAAAATAATGCACAATCCGAATTTGAAAATCGTCAATAATGCAATCGACATCGAAAAATTCCTGTTCAATGCAGAGCTTCGAGATAAAATACGCAAGTCTTTTAACACAAATGAAACAACTTCAATTTACGGAAACGTCGGAAGACTTGCAGACACAAAGAACCAATCGTTTCTGATCGAGACGTTTTATCATCTGCATCAAAAACAGCCCGACTCTGAGTTATGGCTGATCGGCGAGGGGCCTGAGCGTGATGCATTAGAAAAAAAAGTAAGTTCCTTGGGCTTGCAAAACGCAGTCAGATTCATGGGACAGTGTGATCATGTGAACGAGCTCTATCAAGCAATGGATTGCTTTGTTTTCACAACCAAATCAGAAGGCTTGGGCATTGTTGCGATTGAAGCACAGGCCGCCGGTTTACCTACTATTATTTCGGACGGCGTTCCTTCCGCTGCAAAAATCACTGAGCTTTGTGAGCAAATATCTCTTAAGGAATCGCCGGATGTATGGGCAGAAAAAGTACTTGAGTTTTGTCAAAAGCATACCGTAAGAAATAGAATGAATCAAGCAATTTCAGATGCTGGTTATGACATCGAAACAGAAGCTAAGAAACTGACACAGTTCTATATGTCAGTTAAAAAACAGGTTGAAAGATAGAAACAAAACACATGAACAATAAAATAACAGTGAATCTCAGATCAATATGTCTGTATTTGATGGTCGCACTATCATTTTTACACCATATTTTTATATATTCAAACCTTTATTCCGTATACATCGTGCTGTTGTTTTCACTTGCTATTGTAGCTGCATTATCGGGAAAGCTCCTTATACTGCAAACAAAGTCAACAAATTTGATGTGGGCCCTTCCTACGGCAGCGATGTTGTTTAGTTATTATTTTATATCGAGCCGTAACGGATCTGCTCGCGGCGACATATTGGTTCTTTTAGCCGGCATTATGTTTTGTATGTTGACCATACACAAAATGCATGATTATTCCAATTGTCTAAAACTCCTTGTGTTTATGGGATCACTCCATGGTATCGGAGTAATCCTGCATCGGTTCCTGCCGTCTGTACACAGAGTGCTTATTTCCGTACTGCCGGATCAAATGGTTCAATTGATATTACAAAGTAACACCAGAGGCTTTACGGTAAACAGCGGATTTTCGGCTGCATTTGTAACCGTTGGAATTCTCGCGCTCCTGGCTTTGAGGGCAAAGGGCCATAAGGCAGGCTTCAGATATAAAGCACTTTTGGTTTTTCTTTTCATTGCACTGTTATTTACAGGCAAGCGCGCACACCCGCTGTTTCTGTTGATTGCCGTGGTGCTGTGTTTTCTTTTGCCGCTTCGCGGATCGAAGCGGATCAGAAGATATTGGATCATTTTCTTGGTGTTTGCCGTGCTTATTGTTGTTTTTCTTCTCTTCAAGGATATCCTGGTGTCAATTCCCTTCTTTTCTGAGATTATAAGAACATTAAACGGCGTAATGCTTGGAGAGGATATCACCACGGCGCGGACTGCTTTATCGAAGTTTGCATGGCAGTTGTTCCTCCAAAATCCGATATTCGGAATTGGATGGGGCGACTTCCGAACGTCTGTTGTGGGTAATGTCACACATATAACAGAACTCGACACACACAATATTTATCTGCAATTATTATCCGAGACCGGCGTGATTGGGTTTATCGCCTTTATGCTGCCAATGTTTATCACTTGGAACAAAGCTAAAAACGCGTTTCGCAAGGTAATGCAAAGCGAAGATGCGATTTTACTAAAATGGAAATCCATCAACTACTTTTCTTTCGCTTTCCAGACCTTCTTCTTATTGTACGGATTGACAGGAAACCCCTTGTTCGATCCCAACTGGCAGATCTTGTATATGGTATCCTGTGGAATGACCATCTCATATTGCTACTACGAAAGAAAGGCATCTGTGAGTTTGAAGCAAATCCACTCCACCCAAGAAACAAAACCGCATGGTGAGAAGACCGCCCCAATGGGAGTCGAAAAAACACAAGGATGACCGGCATCGGGGGCACGCTCCCGTCAATGCCGCTCGCGGAAAGGTTGTTCAAATATGAAAATCGGAATTATCACATTCCACTTTGCTCATAACCAAGGCGCTGTGTTGCAGTGCTATGCTCTCCAGAAGTATTTAACGGATCAAGGACATGACGTAGAGATCATTGATTATCGTCCAAAATACCATGCCGTTCGATATGATGCATGGAAAAATCCCTTCCGATATGCCATCTGGCAAGCAGGCAAGAAAAAAGGCAAATTGAGCTTTCGCAAATTCGTAATATATGCCCGGAGCTTTGCACGGTGTATGCGGTTAAACATTCGGGGAACAGACCGTGAAAACGTCAAGCTGTTCAACGAATTCGTTGATCGGCATCTCCGTTCCACCAGACGGTACGTCACACTCAAGCAATTACAAAAGAATCCTCCCAAAATGGATGCGTACATCAGTGGAAGCGACCAAGTATGGAATCCTGAGTTGCTGAACCAACGGTTTGACGAAGCATACTTCTTGAATTTTGGCTCTGACGAATGTATCCGTATTGCATACGCGGTAAGTTTGGGAAAAGAATTCAACAGTGAGGAAGGCAAGCGGTTAAAGAAGCTCTGCGCTCCTTTGAATGCCATTTCGCTGAGGGAGAATGCTCCCGCGGTTGTTGCGGCAATTGACCGTGATATTCACATTTGCGTTGATCCGACCTTGTTGCTAAATGCGGCGGATTACGAAAAAATCAAGCGCGATACCGGGGAAACGGAGCCTTATGTTTTTGTCTATGGCTTTGAAACGTCGCCCGCAATTTTGGAAGCAATTAAGCTTATTTCCAACAAGTATAACTGCAAGATCATAAATGGATCTCCCGGAAGAGTTCGTATCTCGGGATCGAATGTCAAAAACGTTCGAAACTATGCTCCGGATCTTTTCCTTTCGTATATCAGAAATGCCGAATTTGTAGTCACGAATTCTTTCCATGGCACCGTCTTTTCTATCCTGTATAGGAAGAAATTTATTACCGTTCCCCACACCACTCGAGGAAGACGCATGATTGAACTGCTGTATAAGCTTGGCTTAAATGGCGCTTTATGGGGAGCTCCGACGTTTTCGATGGAAAAAGATCTCGACTACGAAACGGCATATTCCAAATTGGAAGAGTTGCGAAAATCCTCTACCAATTACTTAGAAAAGGCACTGTCCGGCTGTCGGGGAGAGGATATCCCGCGTTTGACTGAGGAGGATTCTTGTTCAGACGTTGACTTGAACAAAAACACATGAATAAAAAATTCCGACGATTTACCTCACACAAAACGCTACATTGAAAAAACAATCAGGAAAATTTTGAAATTACAGAAAGATAGGTGAAGAAACGAATGGCCGGTTATAAGAAACTAGGCAAAGATGTTTTACTGATGACAATTGGCAGTTTTGGCAGCAAGCTGCTCAATTTTGTCTTTGTACCGTTTTATACAGCCATTCTCACAACCGAAGAGTATGGTGTGGCCGATTTGGTGTCTACTACGGTAACACTTTTGTTTCCCTTTTTCTCATTGATTATCTGCGAGGGAATGATGCGCTTTGCATTGGACAAGGAGAATGATCCGAAAGACGTTTATGCAATCGGCATCAAAATAACGCTTATAGGAACGTTGATCTTCTTCCTTCTCTCTCCCGTTATTTTCCTGACCCCGCTAAAAGATTACTATTGGTTTGTAATTTTATACTACGTAACCTATAGCATTCAACATGCAATTTCTTATTTTGTCAGAGGAATTGATAAAACAAAGGTATTTGCCATCGGCGGCATTGTTCAAACGTTGATCGTCGTTGTAACCGCAATTTTGTTCCTGGTTCCATTTAAGATGGGCATCTTTGGCTATCTGTTGTCGCATGTTTTGGGATCTGTGGCATCAATTTTGTATATGCTTGTGGCTAGCAAGGTATATAGATACGGTTTTTCACTACGAGCAACGAATAAACCGCTACAAAAAAAGATGCTGGCGTATTCGCTGCCGATGATCCCCAACAGCGCAAGCTGGTGGTTGGCGAATGCAGCAACCAAATTTTTTCTGATCGCATTTATCGATACGGCGGCAAACGGTATCTTTTCTGTAGCTAACAAGGTCCCGCACATTATGACCACAATGACAAGCATCTTTGGACGCGCGTGGAAAATCAACTGCGTTGATGAGTTTGGCTCGGAGCGCTCAAAGAAGTTTTTTGAAGATGCATTTGCAAAGCTGACAAGCATGATTATCATCATCGTTTCACTTATGCTTGTCTTGAACAAGCCAATCGCACATATTCTCTTTTCAAAAGACTTCTACCAGGCGTGGCAATTTGTTCCCCTGCTGCTATTCTCAACTGCGATGCATGCATGTGCCGAGTTCTACGGTTCTATTTATACGGCATCCTATAAAACCAAATTCCTTGTGATTTCCACCGGCATCGGCGCAGGACTGAACGTTCTTCTGAACTTTTTGCTCGTTCCCGTAATGGGTATCATGGGAGGCGCAATATCGGTAGCTTGTGCACAAATGTTTATCTTCCTTGCCAGAATGATACATAGCAGAGGCATTATGAAGATGGCAATTAACTGGAAACGTGATATCGCATGCTACGCGGTTCTGGTCATCCAAATATTCATTGCGGTACATTCGTATTCAGGAGAATATATCTATTCGCTGATTTGCTGTTTGATCATTTTTGCTATTCTCCACAAGGAGCTGAAGCAGATGGTTCAAATGGTACTGGGAAGCTTTATAAAAAAGATGAAGAGAAAAACGAGCTGATAGCGAGAAACGCACTGAATAGCAACAACCAGTGTAGCCCCACCGCACAAAGCGGTGGGGCACTTCGCAGATCATCTCGTAACTGATTTTGATAAAGGAGGCTTGTCTTTGAAAATTGATGGCAATATCATAGCCGAATTGCGTCGTGAAGCAGGTTACACGCAGAAAACCCTGGCAGATGCGTTGAACATCACGGACAAGGCGATTTCCAAATGGGAGAGAGGTTTATCTTTACCGGACGTTGCATTGCTCCCAAAGCTCTCTGCAATCCTGGATACCGATATGGAACTTCTTTTTCAAGAGGAAAATGTCGGATTGCAAAAGGAATGGGCGGGCTTGATTGATCTGAGAGAATATGCAGTCGATTTGGCACGAATTGTGTATGATAAACCAATGGTTTACTTCGTGCTATCTCATTTTCTTCTGATGGATATTCATGAGATTTATGTCTTAGGTCAAAAGGAGATGCAAAGCTGGCTGGAATGGGACTGTCTCAAGGAAATAGGATTTCATTTTCATTTTAATCCGCACGAGTTGCCAAAGCAAAGCCTCATGATCATGCAACGGCCATGTTTTCTGTTCGGATCCGATCTGACGCGCAGATGCCAATCGGCTATGTCAACGGGCAAAATTATAAGACTTTGTCCTAAATGGGATCTGACACCGTTCTTGTTCTGCCCGGCAGAATATACCTTTATGTACCTAAAAAACCCAGCCTATTTGCAAAAAAAGGCAGCAATTCGGACATTGGGAAGAGGCATGATTTGCCTGCCAATAAATACTCCGGATCAGATAAATGACGTAGCTTCCTTTGTCAGAATCTATCAGACGAACACAGGATTATTGGTAGAAGACATACGGGACATCGCTGAGCGAAGAAAATCAAAGCAAATAAACAAAGACTGCGAAGAATCATAGAAGAAAGTGGACCGTCTGCGCCAAATGAATGTTGGATGCATCTTGATATTATCCCTGCAACATCAGCATTCTGTACTTTGACATTCAAAAAACTCAAGTAAACCAATGGTCGGTTGCAAAAATACCACGTAGGTGGTATAATGTATGTGCATTCAACACGGGGCATTGAGCGCAAAACGACTCAGATAGAATATGCCAAGCCTATCGAAAAATAAAGGTGGAGCAGGTTATGCATGAGTAATCACTCAAAATCCGTCGGACATAAAAAAGGAGGAATTTAGAATGCCTATTGAATTTTTGTACCTGGTTGCGGTCTTTGCCGTTGCCATCATCGGCTTTTCGGTACTTAAGAGACCAATATACGAATGTATGTTGGCGTCTTTTATCGCTCTACTATTGATAACCGGCACCTTCCCAAACATCGGCAAATACATTCTGGGAGCAGTGACAGAATCCAGTTTGTACGTCATCATCGTATTTGTAGTATCGGCTGCCCTGCTATCGAAGACAGGGGTTATAGATGATTGTATCGCCATCATCCTGTCGATTTTCGGTCGTTTTCGCGGAGGCGCAGGATTTGTAGCCATCATCGGTTCTACATATATGGGCTCTCTGTCCGGTTCCGGTCCCGGCAACGTCGCAACCACCGGAATTTTTACCATCCCGGCTATGAAACGCTCCGGGTTCCCGGCGCATCTTGCCGCCAACGTAGAGGCGCACGCCAGCACCATGGGTAATATGATCCCGCCGGCCGGCATGATCGCTACTGCGTTTGCAATTTACGACGGCATGTATCCCGGAACCTATACGATCTCTCAATTCTGGATCATCCTTTGGAGCATCGCCACCTGGTTCATTTTGGGGCGAATCGTTACCTTGTACCTGATGTGCCGCTACTATAAAGTAGAGCCAATGTGCAAAGAAGACATCCCCAGTTTCAGACAGTCTATTAAGAAGGGATGGAAATCCATCTTCCTTCCCATCGTCGTCTTCCTCCCGTTCTTCCTGACCTCCACCTTTGATGGCTTCTTCACTGCCCGCTTAGGAGCTACCGGCGCAAAGGCGTTCACAAACAGCATCCTGCTGTTCATTCCCGCCCTGATCGTCATCTGCGGTATTCTCCTGTCCGGTAAGGATTGCCGCAAAAAAATGACTGTAAAGTATATATACAAAGATATCTGCAAAGGCATGCTGAATGTGGTCCCCACCTCGTCGCTGGTGCTGTTCGCCTACTTTGTAAGTAATGTATTGGCAAATTTGGGCATTGAAAAGGCAGTGGGTGAATACATTGCTGCAATGAATATGAGTCAATTCGCTTTAGCATTGATACTGCCCCTCTTCACAGCAATCCTCGGCATGCTGATCCCCGGTTCCACGCAGGTAAAAATCTTTGGCGGTATCATCATTTCCGTTATCGCCGCCGCAGGAGGAAATCCCATGCTTGCTTGCGCGATGCTTCCGTGCATTTGCGGTGCAATGCACGGTGTTACCCCCCCTTACTGTACGTGCGTTTACACTGGTATGGGAATTGCAGAATCCGAACTAGCTCCAACTCTCAAGAATTGTGCGATTTGGATTCTTATCCATTATGCTTTATCTGTAGTTACCTTAATGGGGTGGCTTCCAATCTTTGGTCTGTAAGGAGAGTTGAATATGCGTGAAAAGATATATAAGATTTTGAACAGAATCTATGGAATCACCATGTTTGTTGCCTTCTTCGGCGGAGTTCTGCCGCTGATCCCCTTCGCGATTGCATTGATCGTCGGCGGCACGACCGGTGAAACAATTTCCACATTCCTGTACAATAGCTATTATCCGTGGGTGATTGCCTTGGCTTCGGTATCTGTCATGATTGGTCTGATCGCCATGTATGTAGGCAAGCAATCCGCTCTGTCTACCAAGTCTTTTAAAAAGAAAAAATAATTTAAATATCTTAGGGGGGGGATGAAGCATGGAAAAAGAGATCATGTGTATTGCCGCAAAAAGGTCATCCAATCTTGACAAACTAAAGGTGCTTTGCGCTTTTTTCGTT
Source organism: Eubacteriales bacterium (assembly GCA_045631745.1). Taxonomy (GTDB): domain Bacteria; phylum Bacillota; class Clostridia; order Oscillospirales; family CAG-272; genus UMGS1865. Next base: position 1,016 of record JAZQVI010000070.1, on the reverse strand, counting down.
GTATGTATTCACGCCCCCTTTCCAGGAACATTCGGAGAATACTTTATTGCCTTAACGAGAATTGCAGTTCCCATCTTCTTTATGATCTCCGGTTATTTTTACAGATTCGAAAAAACGAAGCAACAGATGATAAAAATCCTAAAGTTGATTTTGGTTTCAAATGTTCTTTATTTTCTTTTGAAAGCAATTTTAACGGCGCTAAAAGGTGAGTTCTTATTATTTCTTCACGAAACGATGACCGTGAAAAATTTTGTAACCTTTATCTTGTTCAACGATAATAGTCTAAGATCGCATCTTTGGTATTTGAATGCAATACTCTATGTTTTAGCAATCGTCGCGCTGGCTTACAAATGGAATCTCAAAAAAGCGCTCTACCTTATCACTCCCGTATTACTTGCGCTTGACTTAGTGCTTGGAAAATACGCTCTTTGTATATTCCATAGGGAGTTTCCGTACATTCTGGTTCGAAATTGGTTGTTTGTCGGAATCCCCTATTTTACAATCGGATTGTGGATAAAGGAGCATTGGGAGATCATTAACGAGAGATTGAAGTTACATGGACAACCAAAGGTTTCCGCCATGATTTTGTTGTTCGGCATAACGACGTTTCTGGAACGTTATTTGCTTGTCAGGAACGGTCTAAACACCGCAAGAGATCATTATCTGTCCACTACGTTTCTTGCAGTTGCCGTATTTCTCTTCTTTTTGAAGTATGTCTCCCCAGAGGAAAACGCCATTGCGAGGATCGGCAGAAACGACTCGACATACATATATGTTTTCCACCCGATCGTTATTACGATAGTAAAAGCCGTAGCATCAAAAATAGCCATTGCAGAACGTCTTTATACCCTTGCCAGTCCGTTTATTATTTTCCTTCTTACCTTGTTTCTCATAAAAACCGTGACATGGGTAATCAATAAACAAAAAAACAAAATGACGCGCGAAAAACAAGCACTATAATCGCAATCCCAAATTATAAGAGCCTCCGAGGGCGAGATGGTTCTCGCCCTCGGAGG
>JAZQVI010000069.1:0-3290 GCA_045631745.1 Eubacteriales bacterium | reverse complement strand
CCGATTTTCACAATATTTATATTGCTCCCCACAGGAGCTGAGTTAACATTTTAATCTTGATTTCCTAAGAAAGGATAATGATATGGAAGAAACAATGAATCAGGCGCTCCCGTCCTTGAAGAATGCAGATCCCAAGGAACTGGCGCACGCAGTATTTGACGTATTGGACGAAAAGAAGGCTGAAAACATTCAGGTGCTCTACGTCAGAGAACAAACGGCGATCACAGACTATTTTGTCATTTGCACAGGTCGGTCGAGCACGCACGTCAAGTCCCTTGGCGGTGAGGTTGAGTACAAGATCGGTCTTCGCGAGGTTGATCCCGTTCACTATGAGGGACGCGATAACAACAACTGGGTCGTGGTGGACTACGGCTCGGTAATCGTTCATATCTTTAGCGGGGAATCGAGAGAGTTTTATAAGCTGGAAAAGCTTTACGGAGATGCCGAGCAGGTGCATTTCCTGTCCATAGATGAAAAGGCTGAGGCAAAGGGAGAGTAAAGACATGAAGTACAATTTCAGAGAAGTCGAGCCGAAATGGCAAGAAAAGTGGGAGGCAGCAAAGGCGTTTCACGCCGAGGATTACAGCACAAAGCCCAAGTACTACACCTTGGTAGAGTTTCCGTATCCCAGCGGAGCAGGTATGCACGTGGGACACATCAAGGCGTATTCCGGACTTGAGGTTGTTTCCAGAAAGAGAAGAATGCAGGGATATAACGTCATGTTCCCAATCGGATTTGACGCGTATGGTCTGCCGACCGAGAACTATGCGATCAAGACGGGAATTCACCCCCGTGCGGTGACCGACAAGAATATTGAAAAGTTCACCTCGCAGCTCCGCCGCGTCGGATTTTCCTTCGACTGGGATCGTGTGGTGGATACCACCGAGGAGAACTACTATCGCTGGACGCAGTGGATCTTCCTCAAGATGTATGAGAACGGACTGGTGTTCCGTGATACCGCTCTGGTAAACTATTGCCCGAGCTGTAAGGTTGTGCTTTCCAACGAGGACTCCCAGGGGGGCAAATGCGACATCTGCAAGAGCGACATCGTTCAGAAGTCCAAGACGGTTTGGTATCTCCGCATTACCGAGTACGCGGACAAGCTCCTGCAGGGACTGAATGAGGTAGATTATCTCCCCAACATCACCCAGCAGCAGGTCAACTGGATCGGCAAGTCCACGGGCGCGTTCGTGAACTTCTCCATCAAGGAATTTGACGAGAAGCTCCGCATTTACACCACCCGATGCGATACCCTGTTCGGCGTGACCTTCATGGTTATCGCGCCCGAGCATCCGATCATCGAGAAATACAGGGATCAGATCAAAAACATTGACGCACTGGATGCCTATAAGGAAGAGTGCGCCAAGAAGACCGAGTTCGAGAGAACCCAGCTCGTCAAGGAAAAGACGGGTGTTTGCATCGACGGTCTGACCGCTATCAATCCGGTTTCGGGCAAGGAGATTCCGATCTACATCTCGGATTATGTGATGATGGGCTACGGTACGGGTGCCATTATGGCTGTACCTGCTCACGACGAGCGTGACTATGCCTTTGCAAAGAAGTTCGGTATTGACATTGTTGAGGTTATCAAGGGTGGAAACATTGAAGAGGCTGCTTACACCGGAGACGGTGAGATGGTCAACTCGGATTTCCTCAACGGCTATACCAATAAGAAGGATTCCATTGCGCGTATGCTCCGTCATTTGGAAGAACAGGGAATCGGCGAGATGGGCGTGCAGTACAAGATGAAGGACTGGGCGTTCAACCGTCAGAGATACTGGGGCGAGCCCATTCCGATCGTTCACTGCGAGCATTGCGGAATGGTTCCCGTGCCTTATGACGAGCTGCCTCTCAAGCTTCCCAAGATCAACAACTTTGAGCCCGGCGAGGGCGGAGAGAGCCCCTTGGCAAAGATCGAGGAGTTCGTAAATTGTAAGTGCCCCAAGTGCGGTCAGCCTGCAAAGCGAGAGACCGATACCATGCCTCAGTGGGCAGGCTCCTCCTGGTACTTCCTGCGCTATATCGATCCCAAGAACGAAGATGCGCTGGCAGATCCCGAGAAGCTGAAGTATTGGATGCCTGTTGACTGGTACAACGGTGGTATGGAGCACGTGACCAGACACATGATCTATTCCCGTTTCTGGCACAAGTTCCTCTATGATATTGGAGTTGTTCCTTGCAATGAGCCTTATGCAAAGCGTACCGCGCAGGGCCTGATTCTCGGCCCGGACGGTGAGAAGATGTCCAAGTCCAAGGGCAACGTCGTAGACCCCAATGACGTGGTGGATATCTATGGTGCAGACGTGCTCAGAACCTATGTATTGTTTATGGGTGACTACGGAAGTGCTGCACCTTGGAACGAAAGCTCGATGAAGGGCTGTAAGAGATTTTTGGAGCGTATTGCCGAGCTTTCTGAGATGATTCGCGAAGACGGCGGCAATGCAAAGCTGGAATCTGCGTTCCACAAGACTGTCAAGAAGGTGTCTCAGGATATCGAGGAATTGAAGTTCAATACCGCGATTGCAGCCATGATGGCACTGCTGAACGAGATCTATGACGTGGGAAGCCTGACGAGGGATCAGTTCTCCATGCTCATTCGCATTCTTTGTCCCTTTGCACCTCATCTTTCCGAGGAGCTTTGGGAGAGCATTGGCGGAGCGGGACTCTGCTCCCTGGCTGCTTGGCCCGAATGGGATGAGGCAAAGACGGTGGATCAGACCGTCGAGGTTGCCGTTCAGATCAACGGAAAGGTTCGCGCAACGCTGGAGCTGCCCGTGAACTGCCCCAAGGAGGATGCGATTGCCATCGCCAAGGCGGACGAGAAGGTTGCGCCCTACGTTGAAGGCAAGACGGTCATCAAGGAGATCTGTGTTCCCAACAAGATCATTAACCTGGTTGTGAAATAATCAATGGACTATCAGGTCGTTGTATTAACCGGAGATGAGGTGTTCGGTCGGATGCTGGAGCTGGAGTTCTCCAATTTGGCGATCTCTACGGCACGCACCGATCGCCTCTCCCCGGACGATCAAGCGGAGATCGTTATCCTGGATCTGGATAGCGCATCTGTTCCGTCATCGGATCAGTATCGGAAGATGATCGGCTTCAGCCGACGTCCCGCTATGACGGCACAGGGGGCAAGAAGCTGCTCGATGATCCTGCGGCGCCCCTTTCAGATGAGCCTGCTCCGCCGAGAGGTGCTTTCGGAGCTAAAGTCGAGGGAGCCATATGAAGGACGCGAAAGGGAAGCGCAAGGTCCCGAAAAAAGGAAAATTCGCCTCAACGAGGACAAG
>JAZQVI010000068.1:0-105471 GCA_045631745.1 Eubacteriales bacterium | reverse complement strand
GAAACATCCCCGAGGTTGTATGTATTGGTGACAGAAACTTTTCCCCCGGCAGCGCCAACAATTCCGGCAGCAATTTTGCTGCCCGTAACAGAACCAATATTGTACGTATTATAAATATGAATGGACTCCGCATTGTTCTTGGACGACCCAAGAATACCGCCTGCCGTATCACCGATAACTGTTCCCTCATTGTAGGAATTAAAAATATCCGCTTTGGCTTCCGACCGTACAACACCCACGATACCGCCCGAAATGTGTTCCGTTTCAAAATAGGAATCTACGAGGCCCACGTTTTTAATTATTGCAGGATTGCCACCTTTGCCAACCGAACCGAAAAAAAAACGGGGGGATCCCTCATTGGGGGATCCCGACGTTTTTTATTCCAATTCACCAACAGTCCGGGCGCTCATTTCGCCGCAGAGGTCGGTCTCCATCAGCTGCTTGATTTGATGCTTCGGCAAGTCCTGGCTCAAAAGGTAATAGAGCTTGGCAACCGCCGCTTCGGTGGTCATATCCCTTCCGCTGACCGCGCCCGCCGCTTTGAGAGACGAGCTGGTCTCGTACGCCCCTAAAATCACGGTTCCCGACGGACACTGCGAGCAAACGGTGATGACCGCGCCCGAGGCAAACGCCTTTTTGATGATCGGCAGAAGCTCGTCGCCGCCCCCGGGGATATTCCCCGCGCCAAAAGTCTCAAGCACGATGCCCGAAAGCTTTTCGGTCATGATCTCCTCAAAAAGCCCGAACTGTATGCCGGGAAACACCTTGAGAACGCCGATCGGCACCTCTGAAAACGGAGAAAACCGAAGCTCGGTCCCACTCGTTTTTCTTTTCATAAGTGCGGAAAGATTATATCTGATTGAAATTCCCGCATCGGCAAGATGGGGGTAATTCGGCGAATCAAAGGCAACAAGCCCGTCCGCGCTCATTTTCATCGCGCGATTTCCGCGAAGCAGTTTCCCGCAAAAATAGAGACACACCTCGCGCACCACTCCGTCGGCGGCAATCAGCACAGAGGTTATCAGATTATCTCTGCCATCGCTCCGTATTTCGGAGAGGGGGATCTGCGATCCCGTCAGCACTACGGGCTTGTCAAGCCCCGAGAGAATAAAGGACAACGCCGACGCGGTATACGCCATCGTATCGGTGCCGTGAAGCACCACAAATCCCTCGTATTTTTCATAATTTTCATATATCACAGAGGCGATCGCGTTCCACTCTCTGACCGCCATATTTGACGAATCAAGCAAAGGGGACATCTCGTACAGCTCCCACGAGGGAAAATCCTCCCTTGACATATCGGGAATGAGATCCATCACCTCGGCAAGAAAACCGGGGGCGGGCGTATATCCCTGCTCGGTCTTCTTCATGCCAACCGTTCCACCCGTGTATATGATTAAAACCTTTTTGCCTTTCATCGTCAACCATCCTTTTTTTAAATTGAAAGCTGTACAATACCGCAACGCCGTGTCGGTTCGCAGAAATCGTCAAGACAAGGCGCAAGGGCGCGAATGAGATGAAGCCGTCGTTACCTACGGCGATTCGAATAAGTCGCCCGACAACGAAGGATTACGAAATTTATACAATATAGTGGCGTGGTGCTGATTTGTAGAAATCGTTCAAGGCAAGGCGCACCGAGCGAAAGAGGGGACGGCATAGTTACCTATGCTGAGCCTCTTGAGTCGAGGAGCAACGCAGTATTGGACGATTTATACAATCAGCATCGCGTCTCCAAAGCTGAAGAAGCGATATCTTTCATCAACCGCGGTGTGATAAGCCTCCATCACGTGTTCACGGTCGTAAAAAGCGGAAACCAGCATCAAAAGCGTGCTTTCGGGCAAATGAAAATTCGTAATCAGAGCATCAACCGCCTTGAATTTGTAGCCGGGGTAAATGAAGATCCCCGTATCTCCTTCCATCGCAGGAATATGCCCATCCGGCGTGGCAACGCTCTCGATCGTGCGGCAGGAGGTCGTTCCGACGCAAATCAGACGTCCGCCCATCGCACGGCGCTCGTTAATGATGCGGGCAGATTCCTCGGGAACCGAGAAAAACTCACTGTGCATGACGTGCTCGGTGATCTTGTCCGCCTTGACGGGGCGGAAGGTTCCAAGCCCCACGTGCAGCATGACCGGAACAATCGCAACCCCCTTGGCGCGAATGCGATCGAGCAGCTCGGGGGTAAAGTGCAGCCCCGCCGTGGGAGCCGCCGCCGAGCCTTCCTCCCGCGCGTACACCGTCTGATAGCGACTGTTGTCGCGCAGCTGCTCGGTGATATAGGGAGGCAGCGGCATCATGCCGATCTGATGCAGAATATCGTAAATATTGGAATATTTCGTATCGTCATAAGAAAACCGAATGAGGCGGTTACCCTCCTCCACAAGATCCAAAACCTCACCTGTGAGAAGTCCATCACCAAACACCGCGCGCATCCCAACGCGAGCACGCTTTCCGGGCTTGACCAGACACTCCCATACGTTGAGCTCGTGCTGACGGAGAAGCAAAAGCTCCAGCTTTGCCTCCTCCCTGCCCTCAACATGACCGTACAAGCGCGCAGGGATCACCTTGGAATCATTGATGACCAGCACGTCATTGGGATTCAGGTAGTCCACGATGTCCGAAAAACGACGGTGTGAGATGCCCCCCTCGGCGCGACTGAGAACCATCAGACGGGAGGCGTCTCTTTGGCCCATGGGGTGCTGGGCGATCAGCTCCTCGGGAAGATCATAGAAAAAATCCGAGGTTTTCAGATCGGTTTGCGGCTTTTCGTTGACGATCACTTGACTCATACCTGCTCCTTTTGCATGGATTCGCAAAACGTGGCGAATCGGCATATTCTATCATTGTAAAGATAACTGTTGATTTGAATTTCATTATACACCGAAATTGCGAAAAATGCAACCATTATTTTGCTTTTATCCCCTTTTTTCGAGTTGAAAGGAGTGAATCTCTTTGAGTTTTGTCAAACCAACTGTTTTTCGGGGCGTTGCGACCGCGCTAATCACTCCGTTGTGCGACGGCAGGATCGACCGCGATTCGCTCTCTGCCCTGATCGAAATGCAAATACAGGGGGGAGTGAATGCAATCCTGGTCGCGGGAACGACCGGAGAGAGCTCCACCCTGTCCTTTGAGGAGCATGGGGAACTGGTTTCACTCGCCAAGGACTATATCCGCGGCAGAGTCCCCCTTTTGGCCGGGTGCGGCTCCAACTGCACCTCGCGTGCCTGCGAGCTTGCCCGCATCGCCTGCGCGGCGGGGGCTGACGGACTGCTTGCCGTTACCCCCTATTACAACAAGGCAAGCGATGACGGGATCCTCCTCCATTACAAGGAGCTTGCCCGCGCAGCTTCCCGACCTCTGATCGTTTACAACGTTCCCTCCCGAACAGGGGTAAGCCTGCAGATGAAGCACTATCGGGAGCTTGCCAAGATCGACGGCATCACGGGAGTGAAAGAGGCGTCCGGAAATCTCTCTCTTTTGGAGGAACTGTGCGCCACCTGCGGAGAGGATTTGGATGTCTACACGGGAAACGACGATCAGATCGTATCCGCCATGCGCCTCGGCGCCTCTGGGGCTATCTCGGTCCTCTCAAACGCATTTCCAAAAACGACCTCTAATCTCTACCGCCTCTGCACAGAGGAAAATTGGCAGGAGGCGGAGAGAAAAATGCAGGATCTGCGCCCCTTGATCGGAGAGTTGTTCCGCGAGGTGAACCCCATTCCGGTGAAATATCTTTCACACCTGATGGGGTATTGCAAAGCAGAATACCGCCTCCCTCTCTGTCCCCCCTGCTCCGAAACACAAACGAGATTGGCGGATCTCCTCACACGCTATTCCGACCAATAATCAAAACAGGCGTCTCAAACGCAGATGCGTTTGAAACGCCAACTTTTTATTTTCTTGGAAGCGTCACGCGGAAAATGCTGCCCTTCCCTTCTTCACTCTCAACCTCCACTCGCCCCTGACAGAGTGCAACTGCGCGGCGCACGATTGCAAGACCGACACCGTACCCCTTTCTTCCGCGAGAGGGGTCTCCCTGGAAGAATTTTTCAAAGATATGATTTCGCACGTCCTCGGTCATACCGATCCCGTTGTCCTCCACCTCTACCGTTACCGTTTGACTCTTCAGGAACATCCGCACCGAGACCGCTCCGCCGTTGGGCGTAAATTTGATAGCGTTCGAGATCAGATTGTTCCATACCAGCGCCAGCATCTCCTCGTCAAAGCACACCACACATTCTTCAAGCTCGGGCAAGATCTCAATCCCCCGCTCCGACCACTCCTTTTCAAACAGCAGAATGGTCTGTCTGATCTGTTCATCCAAATAAAATTCGGTTCGGTTGGTCACGATCCGCTGGTTTTCAAGTCTCGAAAGCTCCAGCACGCTGGAGGATAGCTTTGCCAAACGATCGGATTCCGCCTCGATGATACGGGCATACTCCATTTTCTGCTCGTCGGACACCCCCTCGATCTGCATCTCCTTGGCAAATCCCCGAATGGAGACAATAGGGGTCTTGAATTCGTGCGAAAAATTGTTGATGAAATCGTTGCGGAACATCTCGATGCCCCCAAGCTCCTCCACCATTCCGTTGAAATTTTCAACAAGATCCTCCATCTCGGTGACGGGACGCTTGTCCTTGTGGTACACACGCACCTCAAAATTTCCCTTTTTGACCTCCTTGGTGGCATCGATAAGCTGCTGCATGGGGCGCAGATAGACACGGCTGAGCCATGCAAAGAGCAAAGTTGCAATCAGCGCGCAGGTCGCAAGCAGAATCACCGCAACAAAAAGCGGGGATACCGTTAGCAGCTCGCGAAGTCCCATGCGGTTAAAGATCACCAGCAAAACAAAATATCCCAAAACCGTGATCGCACAAGAAAGGACAATAATCAAAAAGGCAAACAGGGTAAGCTTGAACTGAACCGAGATCTGACGGCGGCGCACCTCGGAGTCGGCAACGTTTATTTCCTGCTTTCTCATTTTCTCGGAACCGCCTTATATCCAAGTCCTCTTACCGTTACAATCGCAAAATCGGGATTTTCCCGAAAGCGCTCTCTGACGCGACTGATATGCACGTCCACCGTCCGCTCCTCACTCTCGGAATCCATATCCCAGATCTTGTCCATCAGCTGACGTCTTGTAAAGATCTTGTTTGGATAGGACAAGAGGTGAAACAGAAGCATAAATTCCTTCTGCGGGAGCTCCTGTACCCCCGATTCATCCTGCACGGTCAGCGAATCGTAGTGCAGGATCGTTTTTCCAACGGTAAGCTTGCGCTCTCCCGCAATTCGGGATCGGCGAAGAAGGGCGGAAATGCGGAGAACCATCTCTTCCTCATCCACAGGCTTGACCATGTAGTCGTCAACTCCCACGATAAAGCCTCTCTTCTTATCCGCAGGCGTCTCTCTCGCCGTTACCATGATAATCGGTGTCATGCAACCGCCCGTGCGGAGTACATTGGTAAATTCATATCCGTCCATGCGGGGCATCATCACGTCAAGAACAATGAGATCAACGTGCTTATGATCGAGGATCTCCAGCGCCTCAACTCCATCGCACGCAAGGATTGGCTCATAACCGCAGCGCGTGAGCACCGTGGACATCAAAAGACGTGTGTTCTTGTCATCCTCTACAACCAAAATCTGAAACATGATCTTCCTCCTTCCGGAACTGATAACTGCATTCTACCATAAAATTGTGAACTGAAAATCAACCGACGCGGCCACTTATTTGACGCGCATCGCCGCGACACGCTCGGCGCTCGGCGTCACCACGCAGGACCAGTTGGTGTGATAGATCACAAGTCCGGGCTTACCGCCCGCAGGCTTTTTGACATTCCGCACCAGCGTATAATCCACCTCCACGTTCTGTCCGTCTGCCCCCTTGGAAAATGCCGCCGCAATCTCTGCCGCATCGGTAAAGTCCTGCTCGGGCGGCTCCTCTCCGTCGCAGATCATGACGGTGTGAGAGCCCGGAAGATTCTTGACGTGGAACCAGTAATCATTCTTCCCTGCCAATTTATGCGTAATATATTCGTTCTGAATGTTGTTCTTGCCGCAGAAAACGCGGTAGCCGTTGGTGGTGCAAAATTCCGCAACCGTGGGAGCGGGCTGTTTCTTCGACGCGGTGTAGTGCTTCATGCGAGAGGCATACCCCGAGCGGAACAGCTCCTCACGGATCTCGGCAAGATCCGCCGCCGTCTCGGCGTGAGAAAGGGCATCCAAGACCGAATCCAAATAGTTCAGCTCATTCTCCCCAAGCGCGATCTGACGGGTGAGCTCCACCTTCGCCGTCTTGGATTTGTTGTAGCGCTTGTAAAAGCGCTGTGCGTTTGCCGCAGGGGAAAGTCTGGAATCCAGCTCGATCACACACACGCCAAAGCTGCCGTCCTCGCGGTAGTCCTCGTAATCGGTGAGCTCCACCCTTGACATTCCTCGGGTAAGTTGATAGAGATTGGCCGTAATGAGATCGGCCTTCTTTTTGTAGTCAGCGCCCTTTTCGCAGTCGGCAAGCTCCCCTCTCTGAAGCTCCAGCTTCTTTCGGATGCGCGTGTCGGCAGCAGTCAGAATTCTGAGCACGTCCGCCGCCCTCTGTCGGATACGAATCTCGCGGTCTCTGCCCCCGAAAAAGGCGTCCAGCATCTGATACGGACGCTCAAACGGCTTCACCGTGAGATTTCCGTAATGCGTCAAGTTACAAAAAGCATATTCCACGGGCTTCTCTCCGTCCATGACCATGCAGGGCGAAAAATGCTCCTCGCGGATCCCATCGATCACCTCAAAAAAGGCGTTTGACAAACGAGTTGGATCAGTCTGCCCGATCGAGCAATCCAGCCGCCCGTTGGCACGGTAGGCAATCTCGCGCGAAACGGTTGCGGAAATTCCGAGATACGTGTTGGAAATATAACGATCACAGGAGGCATCCGGCGACACCTTTGCCAGCTTCTCGGCAAAGCCCTCCCCTGTCTCTTCCATCGGATTTTGCTTATCCTGCTTGGGAGGAAGCTCGTATTTCATGCCGGGGAGCACCTGCCGCAGTCCCGATGTGGTAAAATCTACGGGGCGGAGCACCGAGATCACCCTTCCGTCTCCGTCGGTGAACATCATGTTGCTGTACTTACCCATGACCTCCACAATCAGACAGCGTTGGCACAAAAATCCCATTTCGTCGCGTGTCTCAAACACCAATCTCACCACGCGCTCAAAGCCCTCCTGCACGACCTCGGTCAGCTTTGCTCCCTGCAAATGCTTTCGCAAAAGCATGCAGAGCATGGGAGGTGCGGGGGGATTCTCCTTTGCAAGATCGGTAAAACACACGCGGGGATTGTTCGATCCCGCGTTGATCAGGAGACGTCTGCCCCCCTCAAAGCTTCGCATCTGCAAGACGATCTCGTCCCGTTCAGGCTGAAAGACCTTCTCCACTCTGGCGCCGAGCGCCGTATTTCTAATTTCGGATATTACACAGGCAAGCATACCGGCGTCAAATGCCATTTTCCACCCTCACTTCTCTTTTGTTTCCACATTTTTTGCTTTTTTCAAAAAATATTATATCACACCGTTGCAATTTTGGCAATAGAATGTTATAATAAAAAGACAGAAACTTTAAATCACAAACGGAGGTACCGTATGAACCGTACAGTCATTGGAATTGACGTGGGCGGCACCACGACCAAGATCGTGGGATTTCGCAAGAATGCAAAGGGAGAGCGCGAGCTGATCGCCCCCCAATTTGTGCGCGCGACGGATCCCATGACCTCCATTTACGGTGCGTTTGGAAAGTTCACCGCAGAGAACGGTCTTGGGCTTGATGACATCGAACGCATCATGATGACGGGAGCAGGCTCCTCAAACGTTCGCAACGGCATCTATAATCTTCCCAGCCACGCAGTCCCCGAATTCTCCAGCAGCGGCATCGGCGGTCTGTATCTTTCCGGCCTTCGGGAAGCGATCGTGGTGAGCATGGGAACCGGAACCGCCTTGATCCACGCCCGCAAACAGGACAGCGCGTACAACATCAAGTATCTTGGTGGCACGGGTGTCGGTGGAGGTACGCTGGTGGGGCTTTCCCGCCGCATTCTCGGCGTGGATTCCATCGAGCATATCGAGCAGCTCTGCGTGGACGGAAACCTTGACAACATCGACCTCAAAATCAAGGACATCTCCCGCAACCATACCTATCACGGCATCAACGAAAATCTCACCGCCGCAAACTTCGGAAAGGTCTCCGACATGGCGACCCCCGCCGACCTTGCGCTGGGAATCGCAAACATGGTAGCCGAAACAGTGGCAATGCTCGCGATCTTTGCGGCACGCAGCTATAATCTTCAGGACATCGTGCTGATTGGAAATTTAACGAGAATCGAGCCAATTCGCGCCGTATTCAACGGTCTTTCGGACAGCTTTGGCGTGCGCTTTATCATTCCCGAAAACGCACAGTTCGGAACGGTAATCGGCGCCGCTTTGAGCGAGGTCTGATCTGTTTTTCGCCTTTTTTCGATCTCGCCTTGACTTTTGTCGAAATATAGTCTATAATAATACAGTATCGAATCGACTGTTAGGAGGACAGGAATGGAATCAACCAAATTGGAACTGCTGCAATCGGTGGCAAAAAAGATTCGCGCAGGAATCATTGAGTCAACCCACGCCGCAAAATCGGGACATCCCGGCGGCTCGCTCTCTATCACGGACGTCATGACCTATCTCTATTTCTCGGAGATGAACATCGACCCCAAAAATCCGAGCGACCCTCTCCGCGACCGCTTTGTCATGTCAAAGGGACACTGCGCTCCGGCTCTTTATTCCACCCTTGCACACAAGGGCTACTTCCCCGTGGAGGAGCTCATCACCCTTCGTAAGATCGGCTCCCGTCTGCAGGGCCACCCCGATATGACGCTCACCCCCGGCGTGGATATGTCCGCAGGCTCTCTGGGCCTTGGCATCAGCTCCGCCGCAGGTATGGCTCTCGCTGCAAAGCTGGACGGCAATGACTATCGCGTGTACACCGTAGTCGGAGACGGAGAGAGTGAGGAGGGTCAGGTTTGGGAGGCGTGCATGTTTGCTGCTCACTACAAGCTGGACAACCTCTGCGTGATCGTAGACTGGAACGGACTCCAGATCGACGGCCCTGTTGAAGAGGTCATGAATCCCACCCCCCACGACAAGAAGCTTGAGGCATTCGGCTTCCACGTAATCTCGGTTGACGGACATTCCTTTGAGGACCTGGAGCGCGCATTTGCAGAGGCGCGAACGGTAAAGGGCAAGCCCACCGCCATTATCGCAAGGACGGTAAAGGGCAAGGGCGTTTCCTTCATGGAAAACAAGGTAAATTGGCACGGCTCCGCTCCCAATGACGAACAATGCGCTCAGGCAATCGCCGAGCTGACGAAATAGGAGGTTCCACATGGCAGATAAGATTGCAACCAGAGAAGCCTACGGAAGTGCGCTTGTCTCTTTGGCAGAAGCATATGACTTTGTGGTACTGGACGCAGACCTTGCAGAGGCTACCAAGACCGTAAAATTCAAAAAGGCGTATCCCAATCGTTTCTTCGATTGCGGAATTGCAGAGGGCAATATGATGAGCGTGGCGGCAGGTATTGCCACCACCGGAAAGACCGTGTTCGCATCCAGCTTTGCAATGTTTGCGGCAGGCAGAGCCTTTGAGCAGGTACGTAACTCCATCGGATACCCCCACCTCAACGTCAAGATCGGCGCAACCCACGCCGGCATTACCGTCGGAGAAGACGGCGCAACCCACCAGTGCAACGAGGACATCGCACTGATGCGCACCATTCCCGGCATGACTGTTATCAACCCCTCCGACGCAGTAGAGGCAGCGGCAGCTGTCAAGGCGGCACTCACCACCGATGGCCCCTTCTATCTGCGATTCGGCCGTTATGCGATTCCCGTAATCAACGACAACGCGGACTACAAGTTTGAGCTTGGCAAGGGCATTCAGCTTGCAGACGGCAAGGACGTCACCATCGTGGCAAGCGGTCTGACTGTACATATGGCACTGGAGGCACGCGAAACTTTGGCGGCAGAGGGAATCTCCGCACGTGTAATCAACATTCACACCATCAAGCCCATTGACCGCGAGATTCTGATCAAGGCGGCAAAGGAGACGGGTGCGATCGTCACCGCAGAGGAGCACAACATCATCGGAGGTCTCGGCAGCGCTGTTGCAGAGGTAATCTGTGAGGAGTGCCCCGTTCCCATGCTTCGCGTGGGCATGAACGACACCTACGGTCACTCGGGTACCGTTCCCGCACTTTTGGAGGCTTACGGCATCAACCCTGCAGTCATTGTAGAGAAGGCGAAAAAGGCAGTCAGCCTGAAAAAATAAGAACAACAAGGAAGACCTTTGATGCCCGGGCATCAAAGGTCTTTTCAAAAGAAAGAGGTACTTATGCGATCATGTATCCTGGCATCGGCATCGCCGAGAAGAAAAGAAATCCTAAAGAATCTGGGCGTAGACTTTGAGGTATTCGTCACCGATACCGACGAGAGCTGTGATCTCACCGACCCAAGACTTTTGGCAGAAGAGCTGTCTGCACGGAAGGGCAGAGCCGCACGGGAAATGCTCCTGTCACAGGGCGTCGATCTTTCGGGAAAGGTTCTGATCGCCTCTGACACCACCGTGTCCGTAGATGGCTTGATCCTGGGAAAGCCTGCAGACGGGGAGGACGCAAAACGAATGCTCCGACTCCTGGAGGGACGCTCTCACGCGGTTGTAAGCGGCATTTATCTTTGCCTTGACGGCAAGGAGGCCGTATCGCACGCGCTCACCGAGGTGGAGTTTGCTCCCATGCGCGAATCGGACATTGATTTCTACGTCAAAACAGGCGAGCCCTTCGGAAAAGCCGGCGCGTATGCGATTCAGGGAATCGCCTCCGCATGGATCAGAGGGATCCGAGGCGACTATTTCAACGTCGTCGGGCTCCCCGTGAACCGTATGTGCGAGCTTTTTTGCGAAATTTTTCAAGAAAATTTTCTATAAACTATGGAAAAACGTTGCGGTATATGGTATAATGAAGGCAGTGTATTGATTTTTCCTCGATTTCGAGGCAATTTCAAGGCTGATTTTCGCCATATACCGCATATTTTTATCTTGGAGAGGAGGAAAAACAATGGCAAAGCAGATCGGCATGGATCTGGGATCTTCCAACACCATGATTTTCCTCAAGGACAAGGGGAAAATTGTCATGAGAGCGCCCTCGGTAGTTAGCCTCGACCGTTTCACCCATGAGGTGATCGCATCGGGACTTGGTGCCAAGAAAATGCTCGGAAAAACGCCCCCGGGGATCCTTGCGCTCAGGCCACTCAAGGATGGCGTCATCACCGACCTTGAGGTCACCTCTCTGATGGTGCGCGACTTCTTCAGGAAGCTGGAGCTGACCGCCTTCTTCAACCGACCCTCCGCGCTGATTTCCATTCCCTACGGCGTAACCGAGGTCGAGCGACGTGCGGTGGAGGATGCCGTATTTGAGGCAGGCGCCAAAAACGTGGGCTTGATCGATCAGCCGATTGCGGCTGCGGTAGGCGCGGGAATCCGCGTCTCCAAGGCAAGGGGCGCTATGCTCGTGGATCTTGGCGGCGGCGTATCCGAGGCGGCCGTCATCAGCCTGGGAGGCATCGTGCAATCCAACTCCCTGCGCATCGCGGGAGATGAATTGGATATTGCCATTGTGAACTATTTAAAGCAAACGCGTAATATCATTATTGGGGAGATCACCGCGGAGCGACTCAAGAAGCGGATCGGCTCTGCAATGCCGAATATGGACAGAGGCACCATGGAGGTCTGCGGCAGAGATCTGCACACGCGCTTGGCAGTCACGGCAGAGATTTCCTCGGCGGAGATCTACGACGCCATGCGTGAGCCTTTGAACGAAATGATCTCCATGATCAAGACCACCCTGGAGGAAACACCGCCCGAGCTCTCGGCTGATATTTTCGACTACGGAATCGTTTTGGTGGGAGGAGGCGCGATGATCCCGGGGATCGCAGACGCCGTCCATCGCAGAACAGGCGTTCGCGTCACCGTTGCCAAGCACCCCTTGGATTGCGGATGCTTGGGGCTTGGCCAAATGCTCAAGAGCACCGGCGGAGACTTCTCGGAGTTCGTCAAGTACAAGGTTCGCTGAGTTTCGATTCAACAAAATTCCCCTATGAAAGGAGCAATTTGTTTTGTTTGGCTTTTCGAATAACATAAATTTCAAAAGAGAGCGGCGTAACGTAGCAAACATTGCCGCAGGCATCGCCTCTATCCTGTTCTTCACCGCCATTGCACAGATCGTGGTTATGCTCCTGTTGGAAAGCATTGCACCCGATTTTCTTTCCTCCACACTGGGGGCATTGTTTATCAACGCCATCACCATGTATGGCATCGGAATGCCTCTATCCATGGTGTTCTTTCAAAAGTGTGATACCAAACCGATCTACGGAAAGCCTCTTGGAGCGGGCGTGATGCTTTTGACAATTCCCGCTTGCTTCGGTCTGACCTTCCTCGGCAGCATCCTCGGAACGGTGGTGGATGAATTTGCAGCCGGTCTCCTGGGCACTGCGGCATCCAATCCCGTTGCCGAGACCACGAGCGCCATTCCACTTTGGGCGATCCTGCTTTTCATGGTCATCTTGGCTCCCATCTTTGAGGAGATTTTCTTCCGCCGTGTCGTGATCGACCGCCTTCGCCGTTACGGAGACGTGCCGGCAATCATCTTCTCGGGGATTGCGTTTGGCTTGATCCATGGAAACTTCAGCCAGTTCTTCTACGCAACCTTCCTGGGAATGTTGTTCGCTGCAATCTATATCCACACAGGAAAACTGGCGCACACCATTTTTTTGCACATGGTGGTCAACTTCATGGGTGGCTTTTACACCACGGCCATGATCGGCTCGCCTGCGGAGGAATTGATGACGACGATTCTCTCCCTACTCTATCTGATATCCTTGGCGCTCACTGTTCCAGCGCTTCTCTGCATCTCACGCAGGATCAGACTGCAAAAGGGGTCTGTTAGATTGACCGCCGGTCAGGCTCCCCGTGTGTTGCTCCTCAATCTTGAGCTTTGGCTGGCAGTGTTGTTCCTGATCGGAAATTTCGCACTCAGTCTTCTGCTCGCTTAACCCAAACCGACAAAAACGTACTGCACCAATGAAACCACATGGGGTTTCGCAAAAATTTGCGATACCCCATTTTTTTAGAAAGGAGTCTGCCATGACAAGCAGAAAAAGATTTATCTATCGCTATCTTTTGATCGCGTTGGTCTTTTGTATGGTCTGTGTCGTGTACGTTGGCAGACTTTTTTACATTCAGATCACAGGCAGAGGGAACAAATACGATGACGGCATCACCGAAACACGCGTCAAGATCCAGGCGGTGCGAGGAGAGATCTTTGACCGCAACGGCGCGGTGCTGGTGGGCAACGAGTACTCTTATTCTCTTGCCATCAATTACTCCTCTATTTCCACCGTCGGCGCATCTGCCGCCAACCGAACCTACCTAAGGCTTTTGGAAACGCTGGACGTGTGCGGCATGACGGACGCGCACAGCGAGCCCTACTTCCCCTTTTTGGGAACCTATCCCGATTACGCCCTCTCCCCGGAGGCAACCGACCCCGACTCCCCCGTGCACTACAGACTCACCCGCTTGCTTCGGACAAGAGGGCTTGACGAGAACGCATCGGTCAAGGACATCGTCAACGAATACGTAGACGCCTACCGTCTGCTGGAAACCGACAGGCACGGAAATCGCGTCTATTCAAACTATCAGATCGACCGACTGCTCCGCCTTCACTATGACATGGAGGCAAAGCAATTCAGTCTTGCAAACGACTATATTTTTGCACAGGAGACCGATTTTTCCTTTATGACCTACGTTCGGGAGATGTCCCTCACGGGCATCCAATTCCAGGTCAGCGCAGACCGCAAATACCACTATCCGGGCTATGCCTCACACATTCTCGGCAATGTCGGCCCCATTTATGCCGAGGAGTGGGATTATTACAACGATCAGGGATATCCCATGAACGCCATCGTCGGAAAAACAGGCTGCGAGCTTGCATTTGAGGAATATCTGCGCGGCGTGGACGGTGAGATGCTGGTAAAAACCGATGCAAACGGAAACGTCATTCACACCGAGCTGATCAGCGCTCCCATTGCAGGAAAGGACGTTTATCTCACCATTGACATCAATCTTCAGATCGCCGCAGAGGCCGGGCTGAAGGAAAACGTCGAATACGTCCAGGAAATCGATTATGAGGCGGTCGAGGGCTTCCCCTCGGATGCCGGCGCGGCAGTCGCGATGGATCCAAACACCTTCGAGATCCTTGCCATCGCCTCCTATCCGACCTATGACCTTTCCACCTATTCCATCGACTACAACGATCTGCTCTCGAACACCGCGCGTCCCCTTGTCAACCGTGCGCTCCGAGAGACCTACGCCCCCGGCTCCACCTTCAAGGTGGGCGTTGGGTTGGCAGGACTTTGTGAGGGAATCATCGAGCCCCACACCACACTCAAGTGCGATGGATTCTACGACCGATTTCAGGACTACAAGCCGGGATGCTCCACTTATGATCTTCATAAGTCAAACCACCTTTCCTTAACAGATGCGCTTGCCGTTTCCTGCAACTGCTATTTCTACGAGCTTGGCTACCAGCTTGGGATCGGCACGATGGATCGTTATATGTCCATACTCGGATTTGGGCAAAGCACGGGAATTGAGCTGAGCGAAGCAACAGGTGTGCTTGCGGGAATGCCCGGCACGTACATTGACGAGTGGTGGCCGGGAAACACCGTGCAGGCTGCCATCGGACAGTCTGACAACAAGGCTACCCCCCTGCAGCTCTGTGCCTCTCTTTCCACCATTGTGAACGGCGGTACGCGCTATTCCTCCCATCTGCTCGACTGCGTATATGATTTTGGAAACAGCACTCCCGTTTATTCGGACGAAACAGCCGCCCCCTCCGTGCTGTCCTCGATTTATATCTCAGACGAGGATCAAAAAACCATCATGAAGGGGCTCAAGCAGATGATCGCCGAATCGGGCGCTGCGAAAAATTACATGATTCAAGCGGGAGTCACCCCCTCCTTGGTAGGCGGTAAAACGGGAACGGCGCAGGTCGACCGCTACGTCACCGACGCCGAAACCGGAGAAGCCGTCAAATACGAACTGACCAACGCCCTTTTTACAGGCGTGTATGCGCCAAATGACCAATCCGAGCTCGTCGTGTCGGTCGTCATTGAAAACGCATCCCACGGTTATTACGCAGCCCTCACCGCCGCGCAGATTTTCAGCGCATGGGAAACCATCAACAACGCATCCTAACCCGAAAACGAAAGGAAAAGCTTCGCATGGATCACCTTACACCGACCTATATGTTTGCCCATTATGACAACGTCACGCCCGAATTTCTTTCGGAGCATGGCATTCGGGCACTCCTGATTGATATTGACAACACCTTGGCGCCTTATGAGCAGCCCGATCCCGACGAGCGGATCCACGCTTGGTTTGACCTTCTCGCAGAGAACGGCATCAAGGCGGCGCTGGTATCCAATAATCACCCCCCTCGCGTGGAGCGCTTCAACCGCACGCTTGGCCTGATCGCCTATGCAGACAGCGGAAAGCCCTCCAGGAAAACGCTCCTCCGCGCAATGGACGCGCTTGGCGTTACCAAGGAGGAAACCGCGATGATGGGAGACCAGCTTCTGACCGACTCCTATGCGGGCAAGCACATCGGACTTCCCTCCATCATCGTCCCCCCCATCCATGACAAAACCAACCTGTTCTTCCGATTCAAGCGCCTTTGCGAGCGTCCCTTTATTCGAAAATACGCAAGGCAGCACGGCTATTGCGCTTACATGAGCTTTTGGAAGATCAGAGAAAGGAACTGAACATGATCGAGATCAAGACATCCACCCCAACCTTCGGCCCCGGCGGAAACGGAGATCTGTTTTACGCCGAAGGAGGCAAGCGCACCGCACAGGCCCCCGAATGGCTGAAGAGATACGGGCTGGACGCATACGAATATGAGGCAGGAAACGGCGTTTCGGCAGGAGAGACCGCACTGCGCGAGATCGGTGACGCCGCAAGGGCGCACGGCATACTCATGTCCATCCATGCCCCCTACTTTATTTCCCTCTCGGGTGTCGAGGAGGAAAAGCGGCTCAAGAGCATCTCCTATATTGAAAAAACCTTGTGGGCGGCAGACCTGTTGGGCGCAGATACCATCGTCATTCACAGCGGCAGCGCTGCCAAGATCTCGCGTGAAGAAGCAATGAAGCTCTCCTGCGACACCCTGGCAAAGGTGGCAGAGGCAGTCGGAGACAACCCTTGCGCAAGGCTTGGAATCGAGACGATGGGCAAGATCAACCAGCTCGGAACGCTCACGGAAGTGATCGAGCAATGCAAGGTCTCCCCGATTTTTACCCCCGTGGTGGACTTTGGACATATGAATGCGCGCGCACTCGGTGGCGAATTTTCGGACGTTGACAGCTACCGCCGCGTGTTTAACGAGATCGCAGAGAGACTGGGAGACAAGCACGCAATGCACCTGCATTGCCACTTCTCCAAGATCGAATACACCAAGGCGGGAGAAAAGAAGCACCTGACCTTTTCGGACGAGGTGTTCGGCCCATGGTTTGAGCCCCTGGCAGAGGCAATCGTCCGCGAGGGCGTTTGTCCCCGCATCATCTGTGAATCGGCAGGTACACAAGCAGAGGATGCTCTGTTCATGAAGACCTGCTACCGCTCTATCTGACTACAAACAGGAGTACCAAATGCAGACCAATCTATCTGTTCGATACCACACCGCCAAGCAGGCACTGTTTGAGCGGGTTTATGAGAATCTCAATCCACGCCAGCAGGAAGCCGTCTTTCACACCAACGGCCCTCTGCTCATTTTGGCGGGCGCAGGAAGCGGAAAAACCACCGTTCTCGTTCGCCGCATCGCCTTTCTCATTCGCTACGGCAACGCCTATTTCAGCCAACGAGAGCCCTTGGATCTGACCGAGGAGCACGTGCGCGAACTGGAAACGGCCGCCGAGCGCCTCACGCCCGAGCAAATCCTGCCCATGCTGGACGAGTTCGCGGATTCGCCCTGCCCCGCCTATCGCATTTTGGCGACCACCTTTACCAACAAGGCGGCAAACGAGATCAAGGAGCGCCTTTCCAATATGTTTGGTGACCCTGCCATCGCGGGGGAGATCTGGACGGGCACCTTCCACTCGGTTTGCCTGCGGATTTTGCGCCGATACGGAGATCTGATCGGCTACCGCGCGGGTTTTTCCATTTACGACACCGATGACAGCAAAAAAGCGGCGCAGGAGGCAATGAAGCGCGCTGGCGTGGATGAAAAGCTTTTGCCCATCAAGACAGTGCTCAACGCAATCGGCCGCGCCAAGGACAAGCTTTGCACCCCCGAGGAGTTTGAGCTTGAGATCGGCAATGATTTTCGCCTCAAGCAGATCTCTCGCGTTTATACGCAGTATCAGATGCTGCTCCGCGAATCCAACGCCATGGATTTTGATGACATCATCATGCAGACCGTCTTTCTTCTGAAGAATCGCCCCGACGTGGCAGAGAAGTATCAGAGGCAATTCCAATACGTATGCGTGGACGAATACCAGGACACCAATCCCGCCCAGTTTGAGCTTTCCCGTCTGCTCTCCGCAGGCAGCGGCAATCTGATGGTTGTGGGAGATGATGACCAGAGCATTTACAAATTCCGCGGCGCGACGATTGAGAACATCCTCTCCTTCAACAGAACCTTCCAAAACGCGCACGTCATCCGACTGGAGCAAAACTACCGCTCCACCCAAAACATTCTCGACGCCGCCAACGCGGTGATCGAGCATAATAACGGAAGAATGGGCAAAACCCTTTGGACCGCACAGGGGGAGGGAGACCTGCTCCGTCTGATCCGATGCGAGGATCAGAACGCAGAGGCGCGCCGCGTGGTAGACATCATTCAGAAAAAGGTAGCGAAGGGACTTGCATCCTACCGCGATTTTGCCGTTCTGTACCGCATGAACGCGCAGTCGCAGGCGCTTGAGAAGGCGTTTGCGCGCGCCGGAGTTCCCTACCGCATGCTTGGCGCACTCCGCTTCACCGACCGAAAGGAAATCCGTGACGCGGTGGCATACCTGCAGATGCTGGTCAACGCCGAGGATAACATTCGCCTTAACCGCATCATCAATGAGCCCCGCAGAAAGATCGGAGGCAAGACGCTGGAGGCGATTGCGATCCTTGCAGAGGAGCAGAATTGCTCCCAGTTTGAGATCATTGAGAGGGCAGAAGAATTTACCGCCCTCAAGAACGCACACGCCACCCTCAAGGGCTTTGCAGAGCTGATCCATACCCTCCGCGAGGACGCAGAAAAGATGTCACTGTCCGCCCTGTTTGATTCGGTTTTGGATCGTTCGGGATACCGTCAGATGCTGATCGCGGCAGGCGAGGCAGAGGCAGATCGCCTGCAAAACCTGGAGGAATTCAAGTCGCAGATCATTGAATACGAAAAGGATGCAGAAGAGCCGAGCCTGCTCGGATTTTTGGAGGAAACAGCGCTCGTCGCCGATGTTGACCGCTACGACGAGGGCGCAGATGCCGTGGTGATGATGACCATTCACAGTGCAAAAGGATTGGAGTTCCCCATGGTCATTCTGCCCGGCATGGAGGATGGAATCTTCCCCGGAATGCAAACCATCGAAGCGGGGAACAGCGAGATGGAGGAAGAACGCAGACTTGCCTACGTTGCCATCACGAGAGCTAAAAAGGAACTGTATATTCTCCACACGTCCCAGAGAATGCTCTTCGGACGTACATCCTACAACCCCATTTCCCGTTTTATTTCGGAGATTCCCCAAAAGCTGCTTGAAAAGGAAAGCAACGCCTATGGCGACGGGGTTCGAGGAACCGTCGGAGGATACGCGGGCTCGCAGAGCCGCTCTGCCTACGGATCCTACGGCGCGGCATCTCCTATCACGCAGAAGAAGACATATTATTCGGATTCCGCAACGAAGATCGCGACAAAACCCACGACACCGCAAAAGAGCGCAGCTCCCACGGAAATCTTTCGCGCAGGAGATCGCGTCAAGCATTTCGTGTTCGGTGTTGGCGAAATCATTTCCGTGAAACCCATGGGAAGCGATACCCTCTATGAGATCGTTTTCGATAAGGTCGGCACGAAAAAGCTTATGGCGACCTATGCAAAGCTAAAAAGAGAATAACATCAATTTTTTATCAAATGGATTGCGGCAGAGTCTTCTCTGCCGCAATCTTTTTATTTTTTTGTTCCAAGACACTTGTATTAAATTGCATTTTATGATACAATGAAGGGGTAAAAACAAAAGAAAGGCTTGATTTTCATGAAAATCGGATTTGTATCTCTCGGATGCCCGAAAAACCAGCTGGACACCGAGGTTATGCTCCATGAAATTTTGGCAGCAGGATACGAGGTCACACCCGAGGATATCGAGGCAGACGTGATCATCGTCAACACCTGCGCGTTCATTGAAAGCGCAAAGCAGGAAGCCATCGATAATATCCTGGACGTGGCGTGGCTCAAGAAGAATCGTCATCTGAAGGCGATCATCGTCACGGGCTGCCTTGCGGAACGCTACGGCGAGGAGATCTTCAAGGAGCTGCCTGAGGTCGACGCCGTTTTGGGTGTGGGGAGTATCCACAACATCGTGGAGGCGATCGAGGCCGTTACAATCAAAAAAAAGAAGGGATCGAAGGCAAAGTATTTCTCCCACGAGGATAAAAACACCGTCCGTCTTGGCGGAGACCGCGTGCTGACCACCCCCGAATACACTGCATACCTCAAGATTGCAGAGGGCTGTGACAATCGCTGCTCCTACTGTGCAATTCCCTCAATCAGGGGTAATTTCCGTAGCCGTCCCATGGAGGATATCGTCGCGGAGGCAAAAAATCTTGAGGCCCTGGGTGTCAAGGAGCTCACCATTGTTGCACAAGATACCACCCGCTACGGATTGGATTTGTACGGAAAATATTCTCTCTCGGAGCTCTTGCACCGCATCACCGAGGAAACGCAGATCCCCTGGATCCGCCTGCTCTATTGCTACCCCGACAAAGTGACGGACGAATTGATCGCAGAGATCCGTGACAATCCCCGTATTCTCAAATACATCGATATGCCCCTCCAGCACATCAGCGACAGAATGCTGACAGCCATGAACCGTCACGGCGACGGCAAGATGATTCGAGAGGTTCTTGCAAAGCTGAAGCGCGAAATTCCCGACATCGTCATTCGAACAACCTTTATCGTGGGATTCCCGGGCGAGACAGAGGCGGACTTCGAGGAGCTGTGCGAGTTCGTGAAGGAACAGAGATTTGACCATGCCGGCGCATTCCCCTACTCCCGAGAGGAGGATACCCCCGCCTACGACTTCCCCGATCAAATCGACGAGCAGATCAAGCAGGATCGCCTGGATCTTCTCATGCGAGAGCAGATGGAGATCAACGAATCGCTCAACGAGGAGAAAATCGGCAAGACGGTTGACGTCATCTGCGAGGGATACGACACGGTGGCAGAGGTTCACTACGGCAGAAGCAGTGCAGATGCTCCCGAGATCGACGGCAAGGTCTATTTCAGCAGCGACGTTCGCATCGCCGAGGGTTGCTTTGTACAGGTAAAAGTAAGAAAAGTGGTGGACTATGACCTCTACGGCGTGGTCGTCACCAAACAAAGAAAGTGAGGTTTTCTTCCATGAAAATGAATCTTCCAAACAAACTGACGGTCCTTCGTATGATTATGGTTCCCATCTTTGTCATCGTCATGATGGCATCCGATGCAATGTGGGCAGATCTTGTCGGCGTCGCCCTCTTTGCCGCTGCATCCATTACCGATATGCTGGACGGAAAAATTGCACGCCGCTATAACCTGGTGACCGATTTCGGCAAGTTTATGGACCCGTTGGCTGACAAATTTATGGTCATCGGCGCGATGATGGTCATTCTCTACAAGAATCTGACCGCCACTGAGCCCAACAAGCTCTTTGGAATTCTCTTTTTCTGCGCGTTGCTCATCGTGGTCTTCCGCGAGCTGGCAGTCACCGCAATGAGATTGGTGGTTTCGGGATCGAGCGGAATCGTGGTTGCCGCAAATATGCTGGGCAAAATCAAGACCTGCACGCAGATCGCTTGCGTGATCCTGTGCATTGTAGAGCCTCTGATCTACACAATCCCCGCTCTGTCGGGCCTGAAGGCATATCTGCCTCTGTCCATCATCAGCACTGCCGCAATGGCATTCTTTACGCTCCTGTCGGGCATCAACTATATCAAATCCTATTGGAAGTACATGGACCCCGAGAAATAATGGGTTCCCAATAATGGAAGCTCCCCGTCGCTGCTACAGCGACGGGGAGCTTCTGTTTATTCAACCTGACTCATATATGCAATCTGTTCGGGCGTAAGCGAATCGATCTTGACGTTCATCGATGCCAGCTTGATCTCTGCCACCTCGCGGTCGGTCTCGGCAGGCACGGCGTAAACACCGGGCTTGAGGCCTGTTCCCTTCTTTGCAAGATACTCCAGGCTCTTTGCCTGGATTCCAAAGGACATATCCATGATCTCGGCAGGGTGGCCGTTTCCTGCGGCAAGATTGACCAGACGTCCGTCCGCCAAGAGATTGAGAATGCGTCCGTCCTTCTGACGGTAGCCGCGGATGTTGGGCTTGCGCTCCCAGATCTCCACACTCTCTGCTGCCAGCTCCTGCTTGTTGATCTCCACATCAAAATGTCCGCTGTTTGCCAGAAGCACACCGTCCTTCATCACGTCAAAGTGGCGGCGGCAGATAACGTCGGAGCAGCCCGTGATGGTAACGAACAGATCCCCATGCTTTGCGGCTTCATCCATAGGCATAACGGTAAAGCCATCCATGACCGCTTCCATCGCTTTGATGGGATCAATCTCAGTCACGATGACCACCGCGCCCATTCCCTTCGCTCTCATGGCAAAGCCCTTTCCGCACCAACCGTAACCTGCAATCACCACGGTTTTCCCCGCGACGATCAGGTTGGTGGAATTCATAATGCCATCCAATGTGGACTGGCCTGTGCCGTAGCGGTTGTCAAACAGATGCTTGCAATCGGCATCGTTTACATCCATCATGGGATAGTTGAGAAGCCCCGCCTTCTGTCTCGCCAACAAACGGTGGATACCTGTCGTGGTCTCCTCGCACCCGCCGATCAGATTTTTTCCAAGCTCTTGACACTCCCCATGAAGCAGAGAGATAAAATCTCCGCCGTCGTCAATGATGAGATCAGGACAGCAGGAAAGGGTTGCGATGAGGTCCTGCTTGTACTCCTCTGCCGTTGCGCCGTGGATCGCGTTTACGGTGAATCCTTCAGCCGCCAACGCAGCTGCAACGTCATCCTGGGTGGAGAGGGGGTTGCATCCCGTCACAAAAACCTCGGCGCCTCCCGCACGGAGCACCTTTGCAAGATATGCGGTCTTCGCCTCCAGGTGAATGGACATGGCGATCTTCTTGCCCGCAAAGGGCTTGGTTTTCTCAAACTCCTCCCGCACAGTGTTCAAAATGGGCATATAAGACCTTACCCAATCAATCTTATCCTTGCCGGATGCGGCAAGGGAAATATCCTTAATACGATTCATATCGCTTATTTCCTTTCTGCTTTATTCAAGAGTTTCCTTCGGATTTCGATGAAGCCTGCGGTATTCG
Organism: Eubacteriales bacterium; assembly: GCA_045631745.1. Taxonomy (GTDB): domain Bacteria; phylum Bacillota; class Clostridia; order Oscillospirales; family CAG-272; genus UMGS1865. The sequence continues at coordinate 82,774 of JAZQVI010000068.1, read as the reverse complement.
GAGGGAGAGAGATTCATCTGCTTCATAAACGCGCGGTTGAAGGTGCGCAAGGTGTTAAAGCCAACCTGATCACTGATCTCGGTCATGCTCTCATCCGTACAAGACAACCGTGTGCACGCCCGGAAAATCCGCAAAGAATTGATGTAATCGTTAAACCGCAATCCCAGCTTATCGCTGAAGAGATGCGAGATGTAGTACCTGCTCAAGCCAAGATTCTCCTCCAGGACAGCCAGGGAGAGATCCTTGGAATAATTTTCGGAGCAAAATGCAACAATGGATCGCAACGCGTCCGAATCGGATCTCGAGGCAGGTCGGAGATCCAAACGGGAAAGCAGCTCCGCAAGAAGCGCTTGAAGGTACCCCAAGATCAGCGAATCCCGATACGGATTTGAGCAGGACGGGGCACTCAGCTCCGTCAAGGCTTCCGCCAACACACAGATCCTCTGGTCGTTAGAAGCGCCCTTAATGACCGACACCGTCGGCACGCTCGAATCAAATACGCTTGCAAGCGCAGGTAATGCTGCGAGATCGACCCCAAAAAAACGGAAGGACTCCTTTTCCAAGGTTTCATAGTGATGAATCTGCCCCGGGAAGATCACAAGTGCGTCCCCTGCCTGCAGATCATACCGAACCGAGTCCACGTATGCCGTTGTTTTTCCGCCTTCATACAAAACGATCTCCGCTTCTCGGTGCAGATGAGGAATCCGACATTCCAACGGCCGCTTTTCCTGATCCCACGTACAGAGTGCCTGTTGCAGCTGCTCATATTGAATTTCAAAAGACATGATCATGCTCCTTAAAAGGCTTGGGACGGCACTTACCGAATATCATACCCATCCCGCTTTCTTTTGCGGGAAGACAAAAGAATCACCGAAGCACCGATTGCAAATCCTGCTGCAATCATTCCGATCAGCAAAAGCACGGAATGATCCTTTTCGGCACGGCTCGCGTTCAGGGAATGCAAAAGCAAGGTATGTGTGATCGGATCCTCACCCTCCTCTACAGCGCCCGCCTGCTTGACCGTAAGCGTCATGGTACAGGGCTTGTCCGCATCCATCTGAACCGTGAAGCTTCTGACATGGAACGAAACGGCTTGCCACATATCGGACGTTACCTCAGCAGAGGATGTCAGGGACAGCTCTCTGCCGTCCTCTGCCGTTCCCTGGAGATTCAGGGTTACCACCAGGTTCTTCTGCGTTGCGGATTGAATCAAAAGATTTGCCGATAGAATATGAACGTCCTTGAGCTTTTTGACGTTCGGGAAGCTCCAGCGAAGGCCGGAGGCCGCGTTGTAGTAGGGCTCGGTGAGCGTGGTTGCAAGCACCGTGGTCTGCCAGGACTCCGACTGTGTGACAGTGGGCGCGGTGGCACGGCCATAGGATGCAAAGTTCTGCGTATTGCCATCCGAGAAATCCACAAGTCTCTCGGTCGTCTTTTCGACCGCTCCCGTATTCGCGAGTTCTTCCATCTCCACACGGACGGCGCGAATGGATTTCAGATCCGTCCACGCATCTCCGAGCAGATCGGCAGCCTCTGTTTCTGCCACAAGATTTTGCGAGGTATCCACAAGGGAAAAACACTCTGCCGCAGGACGGGCAAGTCCGTCAGCGCCATACAAGCCGGTTTCCTCTCCCACAAGCGTGGAATAAATGAGAAGATCTGCTTTTGCGATGGATGCCACGCGGTACGCATATGCGTACAACGCAGACTGCAGGCGCAGATCGCTCGCAGGGATATCCAATCCCAAAATCGCAATATCGGTCGACCGTCCCATGTGATCGGTCAGAGCCTTCACTGTCTCCACAACGTCCGACAACAGCAGCTCTCGATCGGTCTGCTCCTCCCCGTCACTCTCCTCAGTCGGCAAAAGCGACTCGAGCATGGGATCGGGATAAAGTGCCACGCCAAACGAGATGGACCCGGCAGCCTTTGCCCGCTCATACACCGACGTTGCATACGTCTTGGTCGCATCCAAGGTGTCATTTACGCCAAGATAAACCTTGCCGTTTGCAATCCTTGAGACCATGGAAATCCGTGCAATTCGCATCAGCGTTGCCATACGGGAGATCAACACACTGTACGCTGCATCCTCCGTGCCTACAGGCTCTGCCTCCTTGAGAATCAAGGCGGTCACCACACCCTTTTCCGCGTTAGAATAACGATCCAGTAAGAAGTTGATCAAGGCCGATACGTGTGACACCGATGCATCGGTTCCGATCGTGAGCTCTACGGAGATCTGCATTCCGGCTTTTGCAGCCGCCAAAACCTTGGCATCCGTTTGTGCCATCAACGTTCCATTCAGAGAGATCCCGATTCCGTTCCAGGAAACAGGCGTGTCTCCTCCCAAAAGATCGGACGTCGAAAGCGAGATCAGAGAGTGCGCAGAATGTAAGGATGCCGCCAGATCCTCATCGTAGGAATTCAACCCCTTGATTGTATTTGCACGAGGGAACGCCTCTGTGTTCTTTGCCATGATCTCGGGATTTGATAGGGTGATCGGCTCGGAAAACACGGTTCCGTCCGAAAAGGCAACCACATATGAATTGCACCGTCTGTCCAATCCGTTTTCATCTGTCACGTCAAACGAAAACTTGAGCTTTGAGGACACCTTGCTTCTTTGCATAGAGGACTTCTGATTGATGTCGCTGACCGACTCGCCGGGTAAAAACTCATACAAATAGGCTGTCTGCCCTGCGTGCGCCTGCAGCATCTCTGCATCCAGCAGCAGAGAGAACGTCATCTTTCCTTTTTCATCAATTTTAAGCTGTGGTTCTCCTGCCGCGACAGTCTCCTTTTTACAGGCTGCCAAAACAGGAAGACAGATCAACACCGCAAGCAGAAGTGCCAAAAAACGAGCGGCACGGTTATGCTTATAATTCATCAAAATTCTCCTTCTCGGAATGATAGATTCTGGGCACGCGCGAGGAAATCAGACATAGACACTCATACCCAATACTTCCCGCCTTTTTTGCATACGCGGCGATCTCCGCCGTGTGATTTCCAAAGAATGTGACGGTGTCTCCCACCCTCGCTCCGGTATCGGTGACGTCAATCATACACTGATCCATACAAATGTTCCCAACAATAGGTGCGCTTTTGTTGCCGTCCGCCGTTTCGACGGTTGCAATACATCCGCTGTATCCCCTCAGGAATCCGTCCGCGTATCCAATGGGAACAGTTGCAATCGTCCTGCGGGAATCGGCGCGATAAATCCCGCCGTATCCGACCGTTTCTCCGGGGGAGATTTCATGCAGGTGGGAAATGACCGTTTTCAGCTTCAAAACGGGCTTGAGCGGCAGATCAAAGCAGGCGGACGGACATACTCCGTAGAGCAAAATCCCCACTCTCACGCCGTTGAATCGATCCGCGGGACGGCCTACCGTTGCCGCACTGTTGCACATATGATGAAAAGGAATAAAGATCCCCTCATCCTCCAAACGCTTGCAAAGGTCGCGGTATCTCTCGCTTTGCAGATCGGAAAATTCCTCTCCCGCCTCTCCCTCATCGGCTCTTGCAAAATGAGAGAACATTCCCTCAACGCGCAAATGAGACAGGCGCTCGATTTCCACAACATCTCTCACCGCCCCTGAAAGATCCTCCTTAGACTGCGCGGAAATTCCGATCCGATTCATTCCCGTGTCAATGGCGATGTGAGAACGAACCACGACACCTGCCGCTGCAGCCGCAGCATTGAGATCCTCGGCGTACTCCTTCGAGAGAATTGCTTGGATAATATCGAAGCGAACTAATTGGAAGGTCTGAGAAGGAGACGTATATCCTAAAATGAGAATATCGGCGTTTTTCTGCTTCCCGTCGCAGATCCTGCGAACGGTCACTGCCTCATCGATCGATGAAACCGCAAAAAAATCGCACCCCTCGTCCAAAAGAGCGGAAACGCACCGAGGGCTTCCATGTCCGTATGCCTCTGCCTTGACAACCGCAATCATTCTCACATCGGGATTTCCATCTCGCAAAATCCCAAGAAGGTACCGATAGTTGTATCTGAGCGCATCCAAATCAATCTCTGCGCGATTCTTCTCCTGCTCAATCTGAGGCAGGGAGGAATATAAACGGTAAACGCTTTCCACCTCAAGGATCTCCTCTCTCAAATATTACTTTTTTTATTATAACACAAACAGACAAATATTGCAATGGGTTTGGCACGCATTTTGGGGCATGATTAAAAATTTTTTTGCATATGTTTTATAACCAATTTCTACATTCCACATCTCCCCTCTCATCAATATATGAAAGCAGGATATACCCGTGATAATCAGGCGTTTTTTCTCGTTATTTCTCTCTTTTTCCTTTCTTTTTTTTGGATATGGATGCAAAAAAGGGCTCTCCTATGACCTCTCCTACACCCAAAAGAGCTTTTGCGCGCAGGTAGAGGGAAATCAATTTGGATTGGATTTTTGTTGCGACATATATTGCGAAGAAGGGAGGCTGACAAAAATCATCTATTCATCCCCCGTTGCGCTGAAAGACGTCACAATTTGCCGCCTGGCGGACGGCTCCTTCCTGCTCCAAAAAGACGGCCTCTCCGATTTTCTCTCTCAAGACACTGCTGCATCCTTCGGTCTTCTCCTTCCGGCACGCCGACTCCTTCTCGAAGGCGTTACACGATCCTCTGTCAATTCCGTTCAGAAGCTTTCCAATGGCTTTCTATTGACCGCCACACCTCCGAATGAAGGTCAGAGCATTTCCGTTTTGCTGGGCAACGACGGGTTTCCTTCTGTAATATCAGGAGAAAATTTTTCCTATCGCGTTCGTATTCGTTGAGGATTTGTTTTCTCAACCAAAATATTTACAAACATTGAGTGGAAATCTATTGACTTTTCTTACATAATCATGTATAATAAATACTGTATCGGTAGAAGTATCCTCGGATGACTTCGAAAAAACGGAAAGGAAAATTTGACATGATGAAAAAAGTTTTTGCGCTCTTGCTGGCGCTCCTGACTGTAGCGACAATATCCTCCTGCGAGGTAGATGAAAAAACAGACGAGAACAGCCTGGATGAATACCGCAAGCAGGATGTTACATACACCTCCTATACAGATTCTGAGACGCAAGGCGTATTTTATTTTGAATCGATCGACACTGACTCCGTAAAAATCACCGGTTACGCCGGCCCTGTGGAGATGCACAACGTAAAGGTTCCTGCCTCGGTAGAAACCGCCAAGGGCGTCTCTAAGAAGGTAACGACGATTGCAACGAAAGCTTTTTATGCAGCATCCTCCATTAAGACTCTTTCCATTCCCGAAGGAATCACTACCATTGAGGATTACGCATTTGCACGGTGCGTACAGATGGAGTCTGTAAGCCTTCCCGCCTCGCTGGAGACCATTGGCAAGGGCGCATTTATGCAGTGCGGTATTACCGCTCTCACCCTTCCCACCTCCGAAAAGCTGACCAAGATTGGCGAGTATGCGTTTGCCAGATGCAACAATCTTGAGTCTGTAGAGATCCCCGGCAACGTAAAGACCGTCGGAATGGCAGCTTTCTTTGAATGTACAGGTCTGAAAAAGATCGTGCTGAAGGAGGGCGTGAAAACGGTTGAAAAGCTTGGTTTCCAGGGATGCACCTCCCTTGCTGAGCTTGAGCTTCCCGCTTCCTTTGAAAACACCACCGATCCGATTGAGGATCTTGCATTCCTTGGAAGTGATGTTCTCTACATTGAAAACGTAAAGATCCCCGAGAACACCGCAAAAGATTCTGCTCTGTGGAAGTACGTACAGGCAATGCGCGATTACCTCAATGTGAAAGAGAATTGATTTTTACATATCTGAAAACACCTCGGCATCTGTCCGAGGTGTTTTTAGCCCTATATCGCAACTTGACATTTTAAAAAATTTATGATATACTGTATTCACTAAACAGGGAGGCTTAGATTATGCCATCAATCGAATCTTATAAAATTCCAAGCAAAAACAGAACACTCTTTCTTCGCGTTGCAAAGGGACATTTTGCAACCAGCCATAGCCATATCAACTACTATATTGACGTTACCATGCCCAAAAACCGTCTCTCTGAGGCAAAAGAGGTTGCCCGTGAGCTGGTCTCCTATTACAGCCACAACACCGTGGTAGATACCGTCCTTTGCCTGGACGGAACCCAGGTGATCGGTGCGTGTGTGGCTAACGAGCTCATGAAAGAAAATTTCATGAACATGAACGCCCATCAAACGATCTATGTCGTCACCCCCGAGCATACTACGGGCAGCCAGCTGGTGTTCCGAGACAACATCATTCCCATGATCCAGGGCAAGCAGGTTCTGATCCTCGCTGCATCGGTCACAACGGGCTATACGGCGCAGGCTGCTGCCGAGGCGATCGAATACTACGGCGGACGTGTTGCGGGCATCTGCTCCATCTTCTCCTCTGTGGATACCTGTTTGAACCATGCGGTGAGATCGGTGTTTAAAACCTCTGACCTGGAGGGTTACACGAGCTACCCCTCTCACGACTGTCCCATCTGCAAGGAGGGCAAGCGTATCGACGCTTTGGTAAACAGCTTTGGTTTCTCAAAGCTTTAATCCTACATTTTGAAAAAAATACCGACAGAAAAATTCTGTCGGTATTTTTTTATTTCTTTCCCTTGATCTTGTTCCAGTAATCCGCAGCTGCCTGCTCGTTTTTGTTTTCTCCCGGAACATAGTATCTCTTGGAATTACCAAGATCCAAGGGGAGATATCTCTGGTCAATGTAGTGATTCGGAAAATCGTGAGGATAACGATATCCCTTGAAGAGAGGACTGCGAAGATGCTCGGGGATCTCGATTCCCTTCCCTGCATTGACGTCCTCCATCGCCGACAGAATCGCCATCTCCGAGGAGTTGGATTTTGGCGCAGTCGCAAGAATCAAAGCTGCATGCGTGAGCGGGATCTGCGCCTCGGGCATTCCAAGCTCTCTTGCTGATTCACAGCAGGATCTCACCACCACAGACGCCAAAGGATATGCCAATCCCACGTCCTCCGAGGCGATGACCTGAAGACGTCTGCAGACCGTCAAAAGATCCCCCAATGACAACAATTTTGCAAGATAGAAAACCGCAGCGTCGGGATCCGATCCCCGAATGGATTTCTGCAAACAGGACATCAGATCGTAGTGCAGATCCTCCGAAAGCGCCCCTGCGGTACCATGGAAACTCTCCACGTGCTCTCTGCAAATCTCCTCATCTGCTGCGTGATAGGCGTTTTCAAACAATACAACAGAGTGTCTCACATCGCCGTTGGCAAGCTGACCAACGTATCGCAACAGCTCGTCGTCCGCCGTCTTATTTTTTCCGTTTTCTTCATTCAGATATTGAAGTGCGCGGCGGAGAACGGGAAGGGTGTCGTCCGGCTTAACCGCTTTGAACTCAAACACCGAGCAACGGGATAAGATTGCGTTGTAGATAAAGAAATAAGGATTGTCCGCCGTAGATGCGATCAGGGTAATCCGTCCGTCCTCGATATATTCAAGAAGAGACTGCTGCTGCTTGCGATTGAAATACTGAATCTCATCAAGGTACAGCAGAATTCCGTTGGACCCAAAGAGATTTCCCGTTTCCTGAATGATCGCTTTTACATCGGAAATGGATGCGGAGGTAGCGTTCAGCTTCCGAAATTCCATGCCGGATTTTTTTGCTATAATGGAAGCCGCAGTGGTTTTTCCGGTTCCGGGAGGGCCGTAGAAGATCATGTTCGTGATCCTGCCGCCATCCATCATTCTACGAATGACGCCGCGCTCTCCGAACAAATGATCCTGTCCCACCAAATCATCAAAGGACTGCGGTCTGATCAGATCCGCCAGCTGCCCGTGTTTCATACACTCCCATCCTTCCCTTCTAAAATTCCCCTCTATTATATCATGAATCAATCCAAAAAACAATAGAAGGAACTACTTTTTTCTCCTGTTTTCATGATATTTTTCGAAAAAACACCCCTCATAAGTGTGAACGGGATGTAAAATTTTCATCATTTTAATTGTATATTATAATATTATATGTTATAATAATACTATAATATAAGAAAGGGGAATTGTATTTCAGAATGTCCGAACAGAAATATTTAGAGGAAATTGGGCAAATTTGGAACATGGTTAAGGATTCTTTCCGCGAGACACTTTCCGAGACCGCAATCAACTTGTGGTTTGGTGACGTGGAGATCATCTCCTTTGAAAATGATGTCCTCACCATTGGTTCTCCGGGAGAATTTAAGTTTAACACCATAAAGGATAAATACATCAACAAGATCAAGGAACAATTTTCCGAGGTGCTTGGATTTGAGATCCAGGTCAATCTGATTTTCACCGGCTCCGCTGTGACTGCGGATCAGGTGAAAACACAGGGTGCAGGTCCTTCTCCGAGTGAGAAAAAAGAGGATCCCGATACCCCCATTATGCCGAGCTACAACTTTGAATACACCTTTGAAAACTTTATTGTTGGAAACACCAATAAGTTTGCCCACGCTGCTTGTGTTGCCGTTGCAAACAATCCCGCAACCAACTACAATCCCCTTTTCATTTACGGTAACAGTGGTCTTGGAAAAACACACCTGATGTGTGCGATCATCAACCGAATGAAGTCCAATAATCCCAACGTCAAAATCATCTATACAAAGGGTGAGGATTTCACCAATCAGATGATCGCTTGCCTCGCAAGCAAGACGATGGATGAGTTCCGTGACAAATATCGCAAGTGCGACGTACTTTTGATCGACGATATTCAGTTCATCGCCGGTAAGATTTCGATTCAGGAGGAATTCTTCCACACCTTCAATGCGCTGTTTGAAGAAAAGAAGCAGATCATTCTGACCTCCGACCGCCCTCCACGCGATATCAAGACCTTAGAGGATCGACTCAAATCCCGCTTTGAATGGGGACTTCTTGCAGACATTGAGCCGCCGGATCTTGAGCTTAGAATTGCAATTATCAAAAAGAAGGCTGAGCACGTTAATGTCGATATTCCGGACGATGTACTTACCTTCCTGGGTGAAAATCTCCGTTCCAACATTCGTCAGATCGAGGGTACGATCAAAAAGCTGGGCGCGCTCAGCTTCTTGTCCGGCCAGAAGGTGACGATGGATCTCGCAAAGACCTGTCTTTTGGAGATTTTGGGAGGCGCCGAGCCTGTTAACATAACCGTGGATAAGATCTTCTCTGCGGTGTTTAACAAATATGGAATTTCAAGAGAGGATATCGTCGGAACCAAGAGAAACAAGGAGATCGCAACCGCGCGTCACATCTCCATTTATCTCGTCCGTCAGATCACCGAAATTTCCCTTCCCAACATCGGAAAGATCTTTAATCGAGATCATGCAACCATTTTGGCATCTATCCGAGCCGTTGAGAAGAGATTGAACACCGAGACAGGATTCCATCTGGAATTGTCCGACCTCAAAAAGGATATTACCGGATAATTTTCTTGTTTTGAACTTCTAAAATTTAGTTTTCAACAGTGTTTTTCACACTTGTTGAAAACTATGATGAAAAGATTTGAATTTCTCTTTTTTCACAGGTGAGAAATCTTCCAAGAACGGCTTGTCTGATGAACTTTTTCGTGTGGAATCCATATATTCCCTCGGTTGTTGAAATCTCAAAATTCTTTATTTTAATCCTTGCTTTTTATCCCCTTTTTTCAACTTATTTTGATTTTTTAACACCTCTTTCCCATATCTTTCTTTTCCACACTCCGCATATTTTTTGATTGCTTGTTTTGTCTGACTTCTATCCTTTATATCAAAAAATCCACTTCTTTTTTCAACCGGTTTCTTTGATTTTTCCCTTTGATTCAAAGTTTCAAAATTTGAAATAATCCTTATGATATCTGGAGATTTTGGATTTTCAACACTTTCCAAAGACCCTACTACTACGACTAATATATATATTCTATCTATTCTATCTCTTTCTCTCTCAAAAAACGGAGAGAAAATAAAATGAAAGGCTGGCGTAAACCATGAAAATTATATTTAACAGACAACAGATCAGTAACGAGGTTGCTCCTCTGATGTGTGCCGTTTCGGGAAAATCTACTCTTTCGGCAATCGAAGGAATCCTGATTGATGCCGCAGAGGATGGAACCTGCACCATGACTACATTCGACCTTGAAAAGGGTATGAGAATCCAGGTCAAAGCACAGGTCGAGGAGGCAGGATGCTACGTTCTGAACGCACAGAAGTTCTCCCAGACCGTTCGCGTCATGGAAGGAGAGGAGGTTACGCTCACTGTATCGGATAATCTTCAGGCTTGTATCTCCAGCGGAAGATCCTCTCATAAGATGAGTGCCCTTTCCGCAGAGGATTATCCTGCAATTCCCCGTCTTGAAACTGAGGACGGATTCACCGTCTCACAGGCGGCACTCAAGGAGATGCTCTCCAAGACCATGTATGCAATGGCATCCAACGATACAAGACCTGTTCTCAATGGTTGTTACTTTAAGGTGAATTCCGACAGCATCCTTGCGGTTTCCTGCGATAGCTTCAAGCTTGCAAAATGCTCGGCGGCGCTTCCCATCGAAAATCAAAACGCTGACGGCAGCGATCTGAGCTTTTCCTTTATTATTCCCACCAAGACGGTTAACGAGTTGTTCCGTCTTTTGAAGGATGATGAGAGAGAGATGGTCAGAATCTATATGTCCAGAAAGAATATCGTGTTCCATCTGAAGGATTCCATCTTCTTCTCCCGTCTGATTGAGGGAGCTTATATTGAATATGATCGAATTATTTCCAAGTCTCACCGTATTTTCGTTTATGCAAACCGTGAGAAGCTGATCTCTGCACTGGAAAGAGCAGCGCTTGTAACCGAGGAAAAGGTGGTTGGAAGTGTCAGAGCACACGTCCGTTTGGAGTTGGATGGAGATCTGATCAAGATCTCTGCAAATTCGATGGTTGGAAGCATTTATGATGAGGTACAGATTGAACACGAGGGAGAGAATCTTGTGATTGCCTTCAACAACCGATTCCTCATCGACAGTTTGCGTGCGTGCGATGCGGAAACCGTGAAGATTTCCATGACCTCTTCCCTGACCTCGATTAACATCGAGCCCAAGATGGATGAAGAGGATACGGGAGAGCGAGAAGAGCTCTTTATGCTCCTGCCCGTTCGTATGAAGGAGTAAAAAATCATTCCGAAAGGGAATGTTCATATGATTTGCAATCGAATATGTGTCAGCAATTTTCGGAATATAGAAAAAGCTGAGGTTGTTTTTTCGGACGGAGTCAATGTGCTTGTCGGGAAAAACGCACAGGGAAAGACGAATTTGCTGGAAGCGATCTTCTATATGTCGATCGGAAAAAGCTTCCGCGCTCTCCACGATGAGGAATTAATCCGATTTGGCGCGGAGATGGCGGAGATATCAATGGATTTCACAGATTCCGTCAGACAGCAAAATCTCACCGTGAGAATGATGGCGGGAAAAAGACGAAGAATCGAGCAGAACAGAGTCAAGCTTAACCGTGTATCGGACATGGTCGGACAGTTTAGAACCGTCCTGTTTTGTCCCGAGCATCTTTCCTTGATTAAAGAGGGGCCGGCGGAGAGAAGAAATTTTTTGGATATTGCCATTTCTCAGCTCTATCCCCTGTATCTCAAAAGCCTTCAGAGATACAATCAACTTCTCAAGCAAAGAAATCAGCTGATCCGACGAGCGAACGAAGACTATAAGACCTTTGCAGATACCGTGGAGCTTTGGTCCTTGCAGCTTGCAGAGGAGGCAGCGATTCTTTCACAGTATCGATACCGTTATCTGATCTCTTTAAACAGAGAAATGCAGGAATGCTTTCTTCGAATGAAGGGAGAGGAGGAGATCCCCTTGGCTGTCTACCGATCCTCTTCAGGGCTTTCGGGAGAGGATTGCGAGGACGGAGAAAAGCTCAAGGAAACCTATATCAGACTGCTCACGACAAGACTTGACAGAGAGGTTGCGGCAGGAAGTACCTTGTGGGGAATTCATAAGGATGATGTAGAGATTCTCTTGAATGGAAAATCGGCAAGAATGTTTGCATCTCAGGGGCAGCAAAGATCGTTGGCGCTTTCCATGAAGCTTGCCGAGGGAGAGGTTTGCAATCAGGTTTGCGGAGAGATGCCGGTTTTTCTCTTTGACGATGTTTTTTCGGAATTGGATGAAGGGAGAAGAGCCTTCCTTTCAGAGAGACTGGAGGGAAAACAGGTGATCATTACCTCATGTGATTCGGATTGTGTAAAAAATAAGGATATGATCTTTGTCAGACAAGGATCTTATTCAAGAACAAGCGGATAAGAAAAGGAGTTTCCATGTATCTACACGTCGGAAACAATCAAAATATCAGAATCAGAAATATCATTGGAATCTTTGATGCAGACAGCGCAACGGTGTCTGCGGTAACAAAAAAATATTTATCTGCGGCGCAGGCGGAGAATGCAGTATTCTTTGCGTCTGTCGAAATTCCGAAGTCCTTTGTCCTTTATAAGGATGAAACAGGAGAATTTCGTATTTGCTTTTCCCAACTTTCTACCTCTTCACTGGTGGGAAGAATTGAGACGGGTATCCAGATCGCAGATTAAAAAAGACGAGTGATTTCGTGAAAACGAAACGATGATAGAAAGGGATCTATTCATGGAACAACAGGAACGAGTTTTGAATCAGGCGACCGAGGAAAAGGTCTACGACGAAAATCAGATTCAGGTGCTTGAAGGACTGGAGGCAGTCAGAAAAAGACCGGGTATGTATATCGGGTCTACCTCTGCGCGCGGATTGCACCATTTGGTTTATGAGATCGTAGATAACTCCATCGACGAGGCTCTGGCAGGAAGATGTAACCGCATTGAGGTGACACTGATGCCGGACGGAAGCGTTTCGGTGCAGGACGACGGTAGAGGAATCCCCAGCGGTATTCACCCCAAGATGGGAATCCCAACGCTGGAGGTGGTTTATACCGTTCTTCATGCAGGTGGAAAATTCGGAGGAGACGGCTACAAGTTCTCCGGAGGTCTGCATGGCGTTGGAGCATCGGTTGTAAACGCGCTTTCCGAGTGGGTAGAGGTGGATAACTGCTACGATGGAAAACGCTATACCGAGCGATTTGAGAGAGGACACGTTGCGCGCCCGTTCCGTGAGGAGGGGTTGACCGAGAGACACGGTCTTTACGTTCGCTTTAAGCCCGATGCGACGGTGTTTGAGGAAACGGTATTTGACTATGAGGTGCTTCTCAAGCGTTTGCGTGAGCAGGCATTCCTCAACGGCGGAGTGAACATCATTCTCCGTGACGAGAGAGAGACTCTTGAGGACGGCTCTTACCGTGAAAATGATCTCAAATACGACGGAGGAATCCGTTCCTTTGTCGAGCATATCAATTCTCAGAAGCACTGCGAGCTGGTACATCCGGATGTGATCTATATGCGCGCAGAGAAAGAGGATAGCGTCGCAGAGGTTGCGCTCCAGTATAACGACAGCTATACAGAGGCACTTCTTACCTTTGCAAACAACATCAATACCGTTGAGGGCGGAACGCATGAGGTTGGCTTTAAAACAGCTCTGACCAACGTTCTCAACGATTATGGTAGAAAATATAACATTCTCAAGGACAGCGATAAGAATCTCGGAGGAGAGGACGTGCGTGAGGGACTTTCCGCGATCGTATCGGTTAAGCTCACCGAGGCGCAGTTTGAGGGACAGACAAAGGGCAAGCTCGGAAACAGCGAGATGAGAACCTTTGTTTATAAGATGGTCAGCGAGAAGCTGGCCGACTACCTGGAGGAAAATCCGGGTGTTGGAAAGGCAATTCTTGAAAAGGCGCTTGCAGCATACCGCGCAAGAGAAGCTGCAAGAAAGGCAAGAGAGGCAACGCGCCGCAAGGGACTTCTGGAGGGATCTACCCTTCCCGGAAAGCTTGCTGACTGTCAGGAAAAGAATGCGGAGTTTACCGAGCTTTACTTGGTAGAGGGAGATTCGGCAGGAGGCTCTGCAAAGCAGGGAAGAAATTCCCGTTTCCAGGCGATCCTTCCCCTTCGTGGTAAGGTTCTCAATGTAGAGAAAACCAGACTGGATAAGGTTTATTCCAACCAGTCTCTCATCCCCATTATTCAGGCGCTGGGATGCGGAATTGGTGAGGAGTTTGACCCTGCAAAGCTCCGTTACGGCAAGATCATTATCATGGCCGACGCGGACGTGGACGGTTCTCATATCCGAATTCTTCTTCTGACCTTCCTGTTCCGTCACATGAGAAAGCTTGTAGAGGACGGACACGTATATTTTGCACAGCCGCCTCTCTATAAGATCTATCGCAAGGGATCCAAGGCTGGATCCGAGAGATACGCCTACACCGAAGAGGAACGAATTGCGATCGTAGAGGAAATGGGAGGAAACAATATCGAGGCAGACCGCTACAAGGGTCTTGGAGAAATGGATCCCGAGCAGCTTTGGGAGACCACGATGGATCCTGCCACTCGTACGATTCTTCGCGTAACGATCGAGGATGCGATTGCTTGCGATGAGATGTTCTCTCTGCTCATGGGAGACAAGGTCGAGCCTCGTCGTCAGTTTATTGAAGAAAACGCAAAATTTGCTGAAAATCTCGATATCTAAATTTTTGATAGGAGATCCTTCGGAGAGGAGGTGTACCCATGAGAATTTTTCAGAATAAATTTTTTATCGTATGTCTTTGTGTGGCGATTGTGGTATCGGGTATCACATCTACCTTTGCTCTTATGGGATACCGATCGCTTTCCAGAAACATTGTTGGAACACTGGCAACGCCTTTTCGGTTGGTTGCAACGCTCATGACAAATGCCGTTGGAGGATTTGGAAAGTATTTTTCCTCTATCGACGAATTAACCGAGCAAAATGAGGCACTCAAGCAAGAAAATGCGGCACTGAAGGAGCAGATCAGTCAGTCGGGGTTGATCGAAAAGGAAAATGATCGCCTCAGAGACTATCTCTCCATGAAATCCGAATATCCCTCCTTCTCCTTTGAGGAGGGGATGGTGATTGGACGGGAGGCATCCAACTACGTAACCGTTCTCACACTCAACCGCGGAACCATCCACGGTGTGGAGGAGAATATGCCCGTCGTGACCAAAGAAGGGATCGTGGGATGCGTTAGCGAGGTAGGTCTTACCTGGTGTAAGGTCTCCACGATTTTGGAGACAGCGCGCTCGGTTGGTGTTTATCTTCCGAGAAATCAGGCGAGCGGGATCCTCAGCGGAGACTATAGCATGAGAGTGGACGGTCTGTGTAAATTGACCTTTGTGGAGGTCGATGCAAAGAATGCAGATGTTCAGCCCGGTGATGCTGTTTATTCCAGCGGAATGGGAAGCGTGTATCCTCCCGACCTGAAGGTGGGAGAGATCGTTTCGGTAGAGATCGATAACGTTAGCAGAACGCTGATTGCCTCGGTCAGACCAACCGTCAATTTTTCAGAGCCGGATTATATGATGATTATAACCGGATATCAGAAGTAAAGCCATGTCACAGAGATTTATATTTGGAAGGCTCTCGCAAAACCGCGCCAGAGCGCTCAAATTTATCCTTACAGAGACGATCATGTTTCTCGCGGTTATCTTACTGCAAACGACCCTCCTCGCCCGTATAAGGCTTTTTGGAGCGGTTCCTGATCTTTGTTTTGTGACGCTGATCCTGATTTCCTATTTTTGCGGAAAGGATGTTGGCGCAATCACGGGAATTGCAGCAGGATTTGCCCTGGATGCCTTGGGATCGGTCGGGCTTTCCCTTCTGCCGGTGCTTTACCTGTTTTGCGGATATCTGTTCGGGTATTTTACCAGAGCGATCTATCCAAAGCGGTATCTGTCCTATCTGATCGTATTGGCGGCGGCGATCCCTGTGAAAATGGCGATCACCTTCGTTTACATTTGTATCAATTATAACACGATCCATCTTTTGGAGATTATGGGGCGTGTTTTACTGCCGGAGGCGGCGGCCACAGCTCTTTTTGCAACCGTCCTTTACTTTCCGGTAAGAAAGATTTGTGTATTTATGAATCGGTGAGGCTGATTTTTCTCGCCGATCAAGCGGTATTTTAACGAACAAAGAAACTTTATAGACTTGGAGAAAAAAAGTGGAAGACAAGAACAAGAACATTGACAAAGAGCAGGAGCTTGCGCTGTTTGAAAATCAAAAAATTGTTGACGTCGGAATGGAAAAAGAGGTTAAAAAATCTTTTATTGAGTATTCCATGTCTGTGATTATTTCGCGCGCGCTCCCCGATGTGCGTGACGGAATGAAGCCGGGTCAGCGTAGAATCCTCTATGCAATGTATGAGGACGGATTGGTGCATTCCAAGCCCTTTAGAAAGTCTGCAACAACGGTTGGTAACGTGCTTGGACGCTATCATCCTCACGGTGATGCTGCCGTTTACGGAACGATGGTCCGTATGGCGCAGCCCTTCTCTCTGCGCTATCCTTTGGTAGAGGGACACGGAAACTTTGGTTCGGTTGACGGAGACGGTGCGGCCGCATACCGTTACACCGAGGCAAGACTGGATAAGCTCTCTGATGAGATGATGAGAGATTTGGATAAGAATGTGGTTCCCATGGTTCCCAACTTTGATAACCGCCTTCTCGAGCCCCAGGTGCTTCCCTCTCGCTTCCCCAACCTCTTGGTCAACGGCGGTATGGGAATTGCAGTTGGTATGGCGACAAATATTCCTCCCCACAACCTCGGAGAGGTCATTGATGCTACCATTTACCGCATGGATCACCCTGAGTGTGGAGTGGATGAATTGATGGAATACATCAAGGGTCCCGACTTCCCCACGCATGCCATTATTTACGGCGTAAACGGGATCAAGCAGGCGTATCTGACGGGTAAGGGACATATCATGGTTCGTTCTCGCTCCATGATCGAAGAGGATCATCGCCGCATTATTTTCACCGAGATTCCCTATGGTGTCAATAAGAGCATGCTTTGTGAATCCATCGCAAACTGCGTTAAGGAGAAGAAGATCGAGGGAATCACCGAGCTGCGCGACGAGTCGGGCAGAGACGGTATGAGAATCGTGGTGGAATACCGCCGCGATGCAAATCCCCAGATTCTCCTCAATCAGCTCTATAAGTACACCCAGCTGCAGGATACCTTTGCGATCAATATGCTCGCGATCGTAAACAACGAGCCCAAGGTGCTGAGTCTGATGCAGATTCTCGACCATTACGTTGCACACCAGGAGCAGGTGATCGTTCGCCGCACCCAGTTCGATTTGGATAAGGCAAAGGCAAAGGCTCATATCTATGAAGGTTACAAGATCGCTCTCGATAACATCGATGAGATCGTGCAGATCATGAAGACCTCTAAATCCATTCCCGAGTCTAAGCTGACCTTGATGGAGAGATTTGGTTTGAGTGAAGCACAGTCCCAGGCGATCGTGGAAATGACACTTGGTAAGCTGACGGGTATGGAAAGAGATAAGATTGAGGACGAGCTGCTCCGCTTGCACAACCTCATTCGCGATCTCGAGGCCATTCTTGCCGATCCCGAAAGAGTTCGTCAGATCATCAAGGACGAGATGACGGTGATCCGCGATAAGTATGCAGATGAACGCCGCACCGAGATCGTTCAGGCTGAGCATGAGATCATTTTGGAGGATCTGATTGAGAGACATAGCTGCGTGATTACCCTCACGCATGCCGGATATATCAAGCGCCTTCCCGCAGATACCTACTCCGCGCAGAACCGTGGTGGAAGAGGTATCATTGGTATGGCAACCAAGGAAGAGGACTTTATTGAGAACGTGATCGCTGTAAACAGCCATTCCTATCTGATGATGTTTACCAACACGGGTAAGGTTCAGTGCCGCAAGGCATACCTGATCCCCGAGGCAAGCCGTACCTCCAAGGGACAGAATCTCGTGAATATTCTTGAGCTTCTCCCCGAGGAAAAGGTCACGTCCTGCATCAGCGTTCAGGACTTCGAGGAGGGCAAATACCTCACCATGGTGACGCGTAAGGGCGTTATCAAGCGTACGCCTCTGACAGATTTTGAGTATCAGCGCAAGGGCGGAAAGATCGCGATCAACCTCGACGAGGGCGACGAGCTTCTCTTCGTTCGTTGTACCGACGGAGACAGTGAATTGCTTATTACCACCAGAAACGGCCAGGCTGTCCGCTTTGTTGAATCCGAGGCACGTGTCATGGGAAGAACCGCACGCGGTGTCAGAGGAATTTCCCTCAGAGAGGGCGACGAGGTCGTTGGTGTTGCCGTTGTTGAAGAGGGCAAGGATCTGATCTGTGTGACCGAAAAGGGATTTGGAAAGCGTTGCCCGTTTGATGAATTCCGCGTCATGAAGCACCGCGGTGGATACGGTGTGACGTGCTACAATATTACGGATAAGAGCGGATTGCTCACAGGTGTGGCATCTGTTGACGACAATGACGACTTGATGCTCATTACCGACTCGGGAACGATTATTCGTACCCCCGTGAGCGGAATTCCCTCTCGTTCCAGAAGTGCCGGAGGTGTTATCGTCATGCGCCTCGGCGAAAATCAGACGCTTGTGAACTTCACCAAGGTTGCTCGTGAGGAGGAATCGGATGAGGTTATGGAAGGCGTTGAGGAATCGTCGGATCAGGAATAATACCATCTGAAGTTATATGAAAAAAGTTTATAGGATTTTAACTGTCGTTCTGATTTTGGTGAGCGTGTTGATCGGATGCGTCGGATGCGCCGGACGCGCTCCCAAATTGGAACAGATTTATGACCGCGTGGTAGCGCTGATTGAGGCCTCCTACGAGCTCAATGAGATCTTCTACGGAAAAGGACTTCCCTACTGTGATCGAAATCTTCCGGTTTATGAGAGTTTATACAGTGATTACACCAAGCTCGGATACACAGAAAACTATCACATTGTGAGCGCGCAATCCAAATATCACACTGTGGAAGAGATTAAGCAGGCTGCAGGACAGGTTTATAGCTCTGCCTTGCTGGAATCCTCTGTTTATCCCAGTATGTTTGATGGCTTGATGCAAAGTGTGCCCGGTGCCGCATCCAAGTATCTTCCGGCAAGGTATATTCAGGATAATACCGATCTCTTTATTCTGATCGAGGAAGAAGGTGCATATCACCCAACTCCGCTGATCTATGATTATGCCTCTATGAAGGTGATCCGCCCGAGCAACGCGCAGCGTGTGTCCATTTCGATCAACGCCTGGGAGGAAGATAAGCCTGACCGTGTATTTGAAATGAATCTGTTCCTGGTGAAGGAAAATGACATATGGCTGTTGGATAAATTAACGGTCTGAAATGAAATAAAAGAAACTGTCTCAAGTGCAAGGCGCATTTGAGACAGTCTTTTTATTTTTGTCAAAAAAACACCCCCTCAAAGCGAGGGGGTGTAAAACACGATATTAGTTCTGCTCGGGAGCGGTCTCAACCTGAGCATCGGCAGCAACTGCCTCAGCCTCGGGAACGAGAACAACGTAGCCTGCGTTCTTTTTCATGAGTCCTGCATCTACCATCTCGTCAATGGTCATGCGTGCAACGCGGTAATCTACGTTCTCAGCCTCAACCTTTGCAAGCTCCAGCTGCTCTCCGCAAAGCTTCTCGATCAGCTCGAGTGCATGCTTGAACTTTCTCTCGCCCTTGATCTTGATGAGCGTAGGAGTGGTTGCATACTTTCTCTTTGCAGATACGTCCACAACACTGTACTTGGTCTCTGCAAACTGTGCAGGATCAAGTGCCAGGTAGAGATACAGCGTCTTGGACTTCGCATCCATCTTTGCAACGTGTGCTCTGCCCTTGTTGAATGCCTCATAGTTCCAGCTCAGACGGTTCTTCACACCCTTGAAGGTGAGAAGTGCATTCTTGAGCTCGGAGTAGTAATCCTGAACGTTGCCCTGAGACTGTGCGAGCTTGGACTGGAAGCTCTTCTTATAGCGGTAAACGATCTTGATCTCACCGCGAGCCTCGCGATCCAGCATTGCCTGGTATGCATCGGGATCTTCCTTTACGTCAACGAAGGTGGAAGGATCAACGCTTACACCAAATCCGAAGGATGCGTCGTTGTCCTCAACCATGCTGATTGCCTCAACGGAATCGTCGCCATCATCGGAGTCATCGTTGTTGTCATCGTCAGATTCGGTTTCTGCTTCCTCAGCAGCTACCTCCTCAACAACCTCTTCGGCGGCCTCAACGACCTCTTCAACAGCCTCTTCGGTTGCCTCTGCAGGTTCTGCAACCTCTTCAACAACTTCTTCAGCAGCTACAACAACTTCCTCATCAGCAGATGCTTCTTCAGCGGCAACTTCCTCAACTGCCTCTTCGGTTGCTTCCTCAACAACCTCCTCGGCAGTCTCTTCAACAACCTCTTCAGCTGCTTCTTCAACAACTTCTTCTTGAGCAGGTGCCTCGTCCAGAACAATCTCAGATGCCTCTTCTACGACAGCTTCAATGCTTTCTGCAACAGCCTCATCCAGCTCAGTCGTGTCAACTTCCTCGGATTCAGCGGTCTCATTGACGATGTTTTCTACGAGCTCGTCGAGGTTCTGATCGATTACAGCATCCACATCGACCTCTTCCTTCTCCTCAACCTCAACGGGTTCAGCCTCGGGAAGCTCGCCGATGGTATCGATTACGGTAGCGGGTGCTTCTCTCGTCTCAAGGACGCGGCGGAGGTAGAGACCAACGTAACACATCATAACGAGAATTGCAATTACAAGAACAACGATCAGGAGAATGCCCCATACAGTCTGGAAGAAAGGTGCATTGTAATCGGGAGCGATTACGAAGGTGGATTCGCCTGCGAATCCGTCAATCTGATAGTATCTGTTGTCCTCGTCCAGTACAACGGTGTAGCCCTTGGATGCACTGGTTGCGGAGGTCAGCGTTCCGTTAGCTGCTTCGTAAATGCACAGGGTATCCTTGTTAAGGCTCTCAATGCGGGAACCAAACACGGTGTCGGTCAACGGAATGTAGAGGGTAAAGGTCTGACCTGCTGCAGCGCCGTTGAGCTTGACGTTGTAAACCATGTTGTACTTGTTCTTTGTGATCTTGGGGAATCCCTTGAGTGCGGTGATCTCTGCGGTCACGCTGTCAGAGAATCCGTCGGGACTTGCAAGAATGACATTTCCGACCTTGTTGCCGTCCTCATCAAGAACGTCAAACACCTTCTCTCCGCGAAGAACTCTGAGAGTAGCGGTGAGCTTCGTAACAGTTCTCTCACCATCAAGGAACGTGTAGTTCGCAGAGGTGGGAAGGATCGCCTCAACGGTAGCCTCACCAAAGGTAAATCCGTTGAAGTCTGCTCCGTTAGACTTATAGGTGATCAGGTTCAAAACCTCTGCAGGAATATTGGTTCCCTGTACAGAGATCGAGTAAACAGTGGTTCCATTGCCGACCACAGTGGAGTCAGGCATAGAAACATTGATTACCAGCTGGTTGATGTTAACGGTTTTGCTGTTTGTGACACCCGTTGCAAACTTGTAGTTGCCGCTGTATGCATCCATGATCGTTGCTGTGACTCTGTATTCACCAACGTTTCCTTCTGCCCAGTCGGTGGCTTTGTCAGCTACAAGCTTGAAAATGTTGAGGGTCTTGTTTCCGTAAGCCTTGATGGGTTCGCTGCCGTATGCCCACGCGGTATTGCCTACCCAAGTAACCTCCGTGATGATAACGGGATTAACCGTGACTTCTACCTTGGACACAACGTAGTTCGCGTTGTTGGTTGTTGCAATGCCGGCTCCTTCGTAAGAATAAGCCTGGTTGCTGCGAGCATTCAAAACGCCGAGCTTTACGTTGGATACGGTGATTGCAACCTTTTCGTCGTTTACGCCATCAACCTCCACGCCGTTTGCGCTCAGTACGATGCCGTTGGGGCTATATGTAACATCGGTCTTATACTCCAGCTTCTTGGGAGTGATCTTTCCGTTGAAGGAAACTGCATGGGCGTAGTACAACCCTGCATCCTCACCCACAAGCTCGAACTCAACCACGATCTTGGTTGCATCAACTCCGGACTTGTCAAACTTTGCACTTGTAAAGAGTACAGAAACGTCGTGACCTGCTGCTATACCGTCGTCCTCAGTGAGAGTAACGAGAGGGTTTTGGATCAGATCTGCAGCGTCCGTGCCGTCATACTCCTTGGTAAAAATACCATTCTCATAGTCGAGACCGTCGCCTGCGACCTGTGCAAAATGGTTAGCGGTGATGTTCAGACGAGTAGTTAAACCGTCCTCTTCGGCAGAAACGACAGCCGTAAGTCCAATCATGGTGACGACGAGCATCAGAAGGACTGCGGTGATCGTGAGCAATGCCGATCTGTTTTGTTGTTTTGTGCGTTGACCTTTCATTACAACATCAACCTTTCTTGAAATTTTTTCTCGGCAATACGCCGGAAATGAATAATAATATCCTTTTACATTATATCATAAAGAAAATGTCTTGTCAACAGAATTTGTAATTTTAAAGCTCATTTTTTTGAAATTTTTTTGTTTTTTTTACAGCAATGGTGTGAATTTGAAGGGATTTTATCTCCTCCAAAGCGTCTCCTCTGAAAAAACGCAATTTTTTTACCCAAAAATGGGGAAAACGCGTTCTTTTAGCTGATATGTGCAGCGGTTTGCTCCAGTGTATTGCGTCGGCGCTCGCGCTTGCGCTCTTCGATTGTTTTTCCCGTCATGACGGCCTCGGCAGCAAGAAACGATCCGCAAAACAACAGCGTGCGCCGTATTCTTCGGAGCATATATTCATTTTCGACGCAAATTCGAATCTTTTTATCTCTCTTTTTTAAACCAAATGCGCCAAATCCGAGACGTTTGACGGAATGAGGGAGTGTGACTTCCGTAAGGCTTCGGTTGTTTGCAAAGCAGAGTGCTCCGATCTGAGTGCATCCCAATTCAACCTTGACTGTTTCCAGCCGAGAACAGCCAAAAAACGCCACGTGTCTCAGCTTTTTCACGTTTTCCGGTACAGTTAGGCTCCGACAAGCGGAGCAGTTTTGATAGGCGTATGTGGAAATTTCGGTCACGGTTTGCGGAATTTCGACTGTTTTGAGCGAAATACAGTTCCGAAAAGCGCCCTTCGGAATCGTTGTAATTCCGTTTCCCAATGACACGTCCGACAAATTCCAACAGTCGGCAAAGGCGAATTGCCCCAGGAACGCAGTCTCATCAGGCAGCGAAACGGAAGAAAGCGCTCTGCAATCGCGAAAAGCTTCGTCTCCGATCTTTAGAAGGCTGCTTCCAAAATGAATTTCCTCTAACGCATGGCAATTTTGAAAGGCCTTATTCCCGATTGTTACAACACGTGTGTCGTTTTTTATGTGTTTTAGACGGTAACAATCCGAAAAGGAGGCGGTAGAAATGCCAACACTTTCGCTGTCAACTTCGACAGTCTGCAGATGACGGCATTTGGAAAAGGCCTGTGCCTTAATTGCCGAAAGTGTCTTTGGGAGCTTGACTGTTTCAATTCGTCTGTTCCGATAGAACGCGCGGGGGCCGATTGTGATTGCGTTTTCTGTGGATAGGTCCACATTCTCCTCGCTTCGTTTGCATTTGAGAAGTTGAAAATTTCGGTTTACCATGTTCACTTCAAATCCTCGATTGATTTTGTAAAGAGCTTTGCCTCAAGGCAGGTGTTCCCTTCTTCATCTACAGTACGGAAAAAATGCTCCTCACCAAGATCACTTCGATACACAGATAGGTTTCGTCCAAAGGCGGCCTCATGGAGATAAGACAGTGAGAATCCGATGATCTCTTTTGAGGTAATGCCCTCGGTGAAGTCGCAGAGCATATCGGGATAATGGGTATTGTTCATGTGGCCGTTGTAATCAAGATCGGAGTAAACGATCCGACGCTTTCCAACCAAAGGCATCTCTTCCATCGCAGGAACGCGGAACCGAATGGGCAGGGACAGAGATAGTGGTGCCTCGCCGGTAAAGGGGTATTCGAATTGCTCCTGACGAACCAGCTTTTGGTTGGAAAGATCCATCAACGCCCACACGGTAAAGGCCTCTGCAACAATTTCCTCACCTCTGAAAATTCGGAAGCAACGGTTGAAGCTCAAGCCCTTCCCTTCGCAGATCCAGGTCTCCACGTCAATTTCATCATATGCGTGCAGTTGATGATAAATACAAACCGACACACGGCTGAGCAAAAAGCCAAGCCCCTTCTCGTCGCGAAGCTTATCAAGATCCATGTTGGAATCGTGCAAATGTAAATTTGCCGTCTCCTGCATATAAACCAGCAGCTGCGACGGACGCATGCGTCGGTTGGCGTCTGTGTCATGCCATTTTACGGTGTAATGTGCGCGATAAATCAAAATAGAATCCTCCAAATTTTCATTTGTCGACAAAGTTTTCAACAGATCATTTTTTCTCGCCATCCGACAGAAAAAGACTGTTTTCTCGCGTATTTGCAGGACGTGTGGCGGTTTTTTAGAAAATTGAGTCACCCAAACTCCGTTTTGTCATGGTCGAGCGTGAACCTCTGCCAATGATGCTGTTGAAAAATCAAACGTAAAAAACGGGGGAAAACCTTTCTCTCAAAAAGTTTTCCCCCTTGCGCTCATTCAACGTCTTTGTTAAATGATTTTGTCTTATCTACCGCAACGTTTGTGCGGAGAGAAATTAGTTCTGTTCGTTGGTTGTTTCGGTGGTTTCCTCTGCAACTGCCTCTTCAGCCACTGCCTCGTCGACAACCACTTCTTCAGCGACTACTTCTTCGATAGCTGCCTCTTCAGCAACTACCTCCTCAGCAACAGCCTCGTCTACTGCAACCTCTTCTTCGGATACTTCCTCGAATGCGGCTACTGTGTCGTCGCCCTCTTCGGTGGTTTCCTCAACGGTTTCCTCGGAAACAGCCTCAACGGTCTCCTCGGTGTTCTCAGTGTTCTCGGGGTTGTTCATTCCGAACTCCTCGTAGTCAACCTCGCCCTTCTTGGTGGTTCCCTGGCCGATCCAAAGAACGACTGCGGAAACTGCCAGACAAGCATTGAAGAACATGCTTACGATCCAAGTGATGAAGCGGAGCATGAAGTTGGGCTTCAGCTTCTCGTTGATGTAGAGGTTGTAGAACAGAGCGATCAGACCGATCAGAACGATCAGAGCGATCAGAATCCACAGCCACAGCAGGCTGCCCTTCTCCTCGGGTGCCTCTTCATGGACATCGTACTGGTAGCTATCAACAGAAACGATTTCTTTTGCATAGGTGATTGCAACGCCGTCCTTTGCCGTGAAGGTGTAGGTCAGAGTCTTGGATCCGTCTGCGTTGATTACATAGGATGCAAGCTTGAAGTCATTGGGCTTAGCAGTTACCTTCAGAGCTTCGGTCTTGCTCAGCGTTACGTTGTGGCTTACGATGCTATCCTTTACAGCGGTGTACTCATCACCGTTAACGGTGTAGGTTACCATCTCGGTTACCATAACCATAACGTCGGATGCAGGCATGGTGATTGCACCATTTACTGCCTCAATAGCCTTGCCGGTGCTCAGGTTGATGTAGACGATTGCGGCCTTGCCGGTAGCAGTGTATTTGTAGGTTGCTCCTGCAGCAATAGGACCGTCGATCTTTGCACCGTTTGCGTTCAGGACGTTGTACTTAACCGTTGCCTGGGGCAGAGTAGGATCTGCCTCGATTGCAACCAGGTTTGCACACATATAAACGTCACCATTTTCGCTGGTGGTAGCAATTTCCTTCCAACGGTTGTTTGCGTTAGCAAGCTTGTAACCCGCGTTCTTGGAATCGCTGAGCCAGTTGTTCAGTGCGGTGTTTGCCTTGTCCAGATCGTTAACACTTACGATCGTACCAAGAATATCGTAGTAAACGTTTCCTGCGGGCGTATCAACCGTACACTCAATCGTAACGGTCTTTGCGGGCATAACGATGGAGGTGTTGAACACATCCTTGCCCTCGTAGGTAACGCTGGTGAGTCTCTTGCCGTAGTTGTTTTCAAGCACAGGGCGAATCTTTACGGTTGCACCAACGGGAATATATCCGTCTGCCTTGGTTGCGCTTACTTCATTGTTGTTAAAGACAGTCTTGAACAAATACTCGTTTACAACGATGTAATCAGAGAAGTGCGTGGTCTTGAACACAATGTTCTTGCCCTGGTTGACGTCAGTCTCGAATTCCTCGGCGGACATCTTGCCATCAATGATCTGATATACGTTGGTTCTTCCGCCGTTTGCCTCGGGAGTTGCACCTGCAAAAGGAACGGTTACGGTGAAGTTGCCTTCTACCTTGTTGCCGCCTGCTACAACGTCAAAGCTCTCAACGCGAGCGGGCGTGTAGGTGTATGCACCGTCTGCTGCGCTGGAAATCTCGCCGTTGTTCAGGCTATAGTAATAGGAAGCCTTCAGAACCTGCTTCGATGCCAGCAGGGCGGTCAGGGTTTCCTGATCCATGGTGATCTTCAGACCCTTGTTGTTTGCAAAGGTCAAGCTGTTTGCGCTTGCAAGCAGGTTTGCGTTCTCATGAGCGAGGTTAATGAGAATGTCGAACTCCTCGGAGTCGGCGGTGATGGTCCAGTGGCCGTCCTTAATGGTAAGGATGTAGCCGGTACCGGTGATGAATCCGCGGATTGCGGACAGCTTCACGTCGCCGTGAATTTCGGTTACAGGATTTGCGGTTTCGTCAACCCAGAAGGAAACGTCGTTTCCGGGAACGCAGAGGTTGTAATACTCAGCGGGGTTGAGACCGTTGGGAAGGAACATAACCATGTCGTCCTTGCCCTCGTCACCAAGGAAGGTAACGCCGGAGAGACCTCTGAGGGTCAGGGAGAAGTTAAAGCCAAAGTTAACGGTGGAGGTGGGCAGCAGATTCTCAATGTAGCCTCTGAGCTCGTCGCCAACGTTTACATACTTGAGCAGGAGGTTGAGTGCCTTATCGGACCAAGCACCAAGATTGATATCCATGCTGTGGTCGCCAACCTCAAACTTGCCGTTGCCCTTGTATGTATCTGCAATGGAGTTGTCAAGCAGATTGTAGAACTTGTCGGGAATGATCTTCTGTGCGAGCTTGCCCCAATCGGAGTTTGCAACGTAGTTAGGGTTAAGTGCTGCGAGAGCGTAGTCCTTTACGCGCTCGAAGATGTTCTTGTGAGCCAGCGCGCGCTCAGCAGCCTCTTCTACGAAGCGGTCATAAATTTCGTTGACCGTGTTGGACTGCAGGAACTTCTGAAGATCCTTGCCAATCAGCTTAGCCAGGAAGTCGGAAACGGCTTCTACGGGTTCAGCATCCTTGTATTGGTTCAGAATTGCATTCAGCTCGATGTCGCTGCCATACTTTGCAACGTAACCGCCGATGTAAGGAATCTTCTCCAGCTTGCTGATCAGATCCTTGTCGTCAACAAAAGCAGTACCCTTGTCCAGATACTTCATGATGTCAACCTTGATTCTTGCGGAGATTGCGTTTACAACCTTCTCAAAGGTAAAGCGAGGCAGACCGTCTGCGATCTCGTCGAGGATGTTGTTCAGATCCTGAATATCCTCAAGTCTGTAGTTCAGGCCGAGGGTCTCCTGGATCTTCTCCAGAACCATCTCTACCTGAGCGATGTTCATAATGGTGGTGTAAAGATCCTCAACGTCAACCTTTTCTGCCAGAGCAATGATCTTCTCCAGGCTGAGGTTTTGGATTGCTGCAACCAGCTCTTCGCCGGTGATGTCGCCCAGACCAAGGATCTCGTCCTTGATGGAATCGCCCTTGTCAGACTCCAGGAATTTTGCAAATGCTCTGGTAATGATCTCGGGCAGGGTTACGTCTACGTACAGAACGTTTCCTTTATTATATACAGCGATGTACTCGGAGAGCTTGCTTGCCAGCTTGCGGAAGTTGGTCAAGTCACCCTCAAGAACGACCTCAACGTTGATGTCCTTGCTGAGTGCTCTGTCGGTTCCGTTGCTGTAATCAAAGCAGAGGTTGAAGGAGAAGATCTTGCCGTCCTCGCACTCTGCCCACTCGGTCAGACGAGGAATCAGAGAAGCAATCGCTCTTACGGAATTCTCGAGGTTGAAGGAAACTGCTCCGAGATTATCCTCTTCTGCAACAACATAACCATTGATGGCAACGAAGTCTACGTTGTTGATGAGGTCATATGCAACAACCTGAACAACAGCCATGAGCTGTGCCTTGGACACGAGCGCCTTTGTGTCGTCTGCGAGAATCTTGATCAGATTGCGAACGCCGACGAGCTTGATCAGGTCAACATACTCGCCTGCACCAAGCACATCGATGTTTATAACCTCGGTGACATCGATCTCTGCGAATACGACATCCAGTTTGACATAGTCAATGAGTTCACCTTCAAGATCCGTAGAATCAAAGAGCCCTTCGGGGAAGTACTTTTCGATCGGAGCGGTGCTTTCCGGGTATCCTTCATTGTCGAAAACAAGCTTATCGGTGATAAAGGTGACAATCGCTTCCTCGTCAAGCGCACCTGCGGGAAGATTTGTTGCAAAGTCAGTAAGATCCTCGCTCTTTACAACGGCAAGAATCTCCTTCATAACCTTTGCAAAAGTCTCGTCGTCCGTGTTATCCTTCAGAGCGGTGAAGATACCGTCTACAGGAATCAGCTCGAGGAGATCTGCCTTGGTGATGGTATCCGGCTCGGAACGATCGATCGCGTCCTTAAGCAGCGCAACCAGTGCCTCAAGGGATTTTTCGCCCTTCAGAGCTGTAACCAAAGCATCGGCATTCAGCTTCAGCGTAATGGTGCCATCTGCGCCGGTTCCAAGAATCACCTGCTCGGATGTCTCGGGATTTACGTCGCCGGTGGGTTCTGCCGCAAATACTGCTACGGGGACAACCGACAGCAGCATGACCAGCGACAGGATCATGGCAAGTACTTTGTGGAATGTTTTCATAACAAAACCTCGCTTTGTTTAGAATTTTGCTTTCCGTAAGAAGCTTTTTCGACGTTTTCGGTGCAGATTTCACCAGCGTCAAATCGATCTAATTTCCGGAAAAGGGTATAGTACACCCATACATATTATATCTTACCATTACATTCCCTTTTTGTCAAGGGTTTTTTAAATTTTATTCCTTAAAAAGTCGCTTTTTTATAGATTTTTTGGGAGTAAATCCCTTTTGCATCGGGTTTTTATTATTTGCACCCAAAATATATTTGTTTTTTCGACAAAACAGAACAAGAATTGTTCTAAAAAAGCAAAATAAAATAAATTTACAAATCTATGCAGATTGATTTTCGAAAAAAGAACCGGGTGAAAACGCGTGGTTTTCACCCGGAAGAGATTTAGCCGAGCAATGTAAGCAATCCGTCTGCAAGCCCCAATAGTGAGGGGAGGATGCGAAAGACGGCAACCCCGGCGGCAATGCTGATCAAGGCGACCAGAATCACGTGAAACGGGCTGAATCCCCTGCTTTGGAAGCGAAACTCTGCTCGATATTTCGTTTCCTCGGGGATATAATAGCGCGCGGACAGAAAATCAATGGGGGTATCTGCGTTTTCTGGCGGCTCTGCAAGCATTGCGACTCTTGAGAGCGCGCCGCCGTTCTTTAACTCCCGTCGAATGGTGGGGTTGCAGAAGAAGCCGCATTCGCGAAGTGTAATGGCGGTTTCGGGGGAGAGACATTCCCGCTTCAGTAGCTCGCGTACAAATTTGCCCTGTACCGCGCGTGTGTAATAGGCGGCGGCTGAGGCAAGGATCATACCGATCACCAATCCAAGGACAACATTTCTGATGTTGTCTCCTGCCCTCTCTGTCAGTGAGAAGTGGTCATATGTGGTTGGATTGATGTGAAAAACCTGCGTATCAAGAAAAGTCAACAGCTCTTTTATTGTTGAGGTTTGGTACCAATTTACGGTCTTATCCCAAATATTTGCGCCGGATAAAGCATAGATCTTTGAAAAAAGCACCAAAAAATTCTCCTTTCAAAAGCAATCATGCAACGGATTATTTTTTTATGACGTCCAGACCGATATATTTGCGAAGAACCTCGGGGACGGTCACGCTGCCGTCGGCGTTCTGATTCTGCTCAACAAGCGCGGGGAAAATACGGCTGGTTGCCAGTCCGGATCCGTTCAGCGTGTGAACAAACTCGGTTTTTCCGTTTGCGCGTCTGACTCTCATCATGCCGCGGCGGGCCTGATAGTCGCGTGCGTTGGAAACAGAGGAAACCTCCTTATAGCCGTTCATGGAGGGGATGTTGATCTCGATATCGTAGGTTCTTGCCATGGATGCGGAGCAGTCCTCTGCGGCAAGCTTTACGGTGCGGAAATGGAATCCAAGACCGCGAACCAGGCCTTCTGCGTTCGCTACCAGCTCCTCAAAAGCCTCGTCGCTCTTCTCGGGGAGGGTGTACTGAACCATTTCCACCTTGTTGAATTGGTGACCTCTTACCATTCCGCGCTCATCTGCACGATAAGAGCCTGCCTCGCGACGGAAGCAAGGGGTGTAGCTGATATACTTCTTGGGAAGATCTGCCTCGGTCAGAATCTCGTCTCTGTGGAGGGATACCAAAGCGGTCTCAGCGGTGGGGAGCATGAAGCGGCGACGCTCGTCTTCTGCTGCTTCAAGCCAGTACACCTCGTCCTGGAATTTCGGGAACTGACCTGCGGTAAGGCCGCACTCATAGCCCAGCATATGGGGAACCAGCATCAGCTGATAGTTGTTGCCAAGGTGATAATCGATAAAGTAGTTCAGAATCGCCCACTCCAAGCGCGCACCAAGGCCGGAGTAGATCCAAAATCCGTTTCCGGAAAGCTTTGCGCCTCTCTTGTAGTCAATCAGGCCGAGATCGGTGCAAAGATCCACATGATTCTTGGGCTCGAAGTCGAACTTTCTGGGCTCTCCGAAGTAACGGAGGGGCTCGTTGTTCTCTTTTCCGCCTTCCTTGAGGTCGAAATCGGGGAGATTGGGGAGTCCGAGCAGGAAGGAAGTAAGCTGAGTCTCGATCTCCTTGAGCTTGTCATCGTTCTCCTTAACCTTTGCGCCGATCGCCTTCATTTCGGCGAAAATAGGTGCAACGTCCTTGCCTTCTTTTTTGTATTGGGGGATCAGCTTGTTGGTCTTGTTTTGGTCTGCCTTGAGCGTTTCGGTCTCGCCGATCAATGCTCTGCGCTCTGCATCGAGACGAAGGATGTTCTCGATGTCTTCTTTGGCGTCCTTGCCCTTCTTTGCAAGGCGTGCAACCACCTCGTCGGGCTTTTCCTTGATATATTTAATGTCAATCATGGGTTTTTCTCCTGTTATTCAATCTTCGGTAAAGAAATCGGCGCCGCAAATCGCCTTCAAAAGTGCTTCAAGGTCATCGTCATCCGCATATGCCAGCTCGACGACCTTCTTTTTTGCGGTTTTTAAAATGCGAACCTTGCGCCCGAGGTGCGTTACTGCGCGGTGCTCCAGGTCCTTCATGTGAGCTTTCTTTTGAATCTCAATGTTTGATTCGTCGACCGGTGATTCTTCGGGAACGTAGTTGAACAGACGGACGGTTTTTTCGACGTCGCGCACAGAAAGCTCCTTTTCAATGATCTTCTGCGCCAGCCCGATCATTTGATCTTCGTTTTTCAGTCCAAGCAGTGCTCTTGCGTGCCCTGCGGAGAGTTTTCCCTCTTTTACAAGGGACAATACATCGTCCGGAAGGTCCAAAAGTCGAAGGAGATTTGCGATTGCCACGCGGCTTTTGCCGGTCTGCTTTGCAACCTGCTCCTGCGTCAGATGAAAGCGGTCGATCAGCGACTCGTACGCCATTGCTTCTTCGATGGGGTTCAGATTCTCACGCTGAACGTTCTCAATGACTGCGATTTGTGCGGCTTTGAGTTCGTCGCCTTCCAAAATTACGGCGGGAATTTCGTTGAGGCCTGCCATTTTTGCAGCTCTCCAACGTCTTTCTCCTGCCAAAATCTCATATGTGCCCTTCAAAAGCGCACTTTCGCGCACGACAATGGGCTGCAAAACGCCAAATTCTGCAATGGAATCGGCCAATGCCTCCAAAGGTTCTCGTTCAAATACCTTTCTCGGCTGGTTGCTTCTGGGCTCGATATCGGAGAGACGAATGGAGGATGCTGCGTTAGTCCTGTCGCTTGCCAGGACGTTGTCATCCAACAAGGAATAGAAGTCTCTGCCCAGTCCGCTTCTTGGTTTTGCCATAGTTGTTTCCTTTCTTTATATACATCCTCAGATGCGTTCTGCCAGCTCTTTTGCAACGTTCATATACTCGATTGCGCCCTTGGAGCGCTTTTCGTGGTAATAAACAGGCGCTCCAAAGCCGGGGGCCTCCGAAACCTTGACGTTTCTGGAGATTGTCGTCTCAAACAAGCGATCATCGTAGTGCTTTCTGAG
This sequence comes from Eubacteriales bacterium, assembly GCA_045631745.1. Taxonomy (GTDB): domain Bacteria; phylum Bacillota; class Clostridia; order Oscillospirales; family CAG-272; genus UMGS1865. Next base: position 50,574 of record JAZQVI010000068.1, on the reverse strand, counting down.
CTCGTTGATGACCTGCAGGGAGAGCAACAGGCGGCTGTTGTGCATGGTAATCAGGATTCCGGTCACCTTCAGATCCTTGTTATAGTGCTGTTTGATACGGCTGATTGTGAACATCAGCTGAGAAAGTCCTTCCAATGCGAAAAATTCACACTGCATAGGGATCACAACGCCGTCGCTTGCGGTCATTGCGTTGACAGTCAACATTCCCAAAGAGGGAGGGCAGTCGACGATGATGTAATCGTAGTCATCTCGGATTGCATCCAGTTTCTTGCTCATGACATATTCGCCGTTCTCCATGTCTCCCAGCTCATATTCGGCGCGTGCAAGCGTCGTATGCGTGGGGATAATGGACAAATTGTCGTAATTTGTGGAGATCACAACCTCTCGCGGGGAGATGTCGGTTGTCAGCATCTCGTAGGCGGTTGCCTTGAGGTTTTTCTTCATAATTCCGACGCCGCTGGTTGCATTTCCCTGCGGATCGAGGTCGATTAGCAACACTTTGTAGCCTAAAACACCCAAAGAGGCTGCAATATTAACTGCGGAAGTGGTCTTTCCAACGCCGCCTTTTTGGTTTGCAAATGAAATAATCTTTCCCATAAAGATTCCTTTCTGTGGTCTTGGGCGCATCCGCGCCTTCTTTCAAACAATATTATATCATGCTTGCAGAACAAATGCAAGAGGTTGCTCCGATTTTTTGTCAAATAACTTTGTGTTTCACGTGAAACAAAAGAACCCTGTTTGATTTGCATCGAAATCAAACAGGGTTGCTAACGGGATTTGTGTTTCACGTGAAACAATCAAAGCGGCTTTTTGCAGATGACGGAGTAATTGCGCGGATATTCCGGGGGAGTTGGCTTGGTTTTTTCAACAAGCAGGATGGTTCTTGACTCGTCGTCTGTTGGGGTTCTTAGAGACAGATTGTTGCAAACGGGAGAGGAGCTTCCGCCTAAAACAGGGATGGCGCGCATAGATTCTGCAAGTTCGGCTGCTCCTTGTGCCCCTTTTAGCGCAACTACGCCGCCTCCGATCTTCACAAACGGGAGCGTTAGTTCAATCAAAACGGGCATTCTTGCCATTGCACGGCTGGTAACAATGTCAAAGGATTCACGGAATTTTCTCAATTCGGGAGCCTCTGCGCGTGCACAAATTGCTGTAACATTGGTCAAATTCAGCATCTTGGCGGCTTTTTGGACGAAATTGATCTTTTTCTGTGTGCTGTCGACTGCGGTAATCTTCAGATCGGGTCTTGCAATCGCAAGGGGGATTGTGGGGAAACCGCCACCGCAACCAACATCAAGCACGGACGCGTTTTGAGGAAAATATGCTTCAGGGAGTAAACAATCGGCAAAATGCTTTGCGATCATATCGGGTATCTCCCGAATTGCAGTGAGATTTGTATGGCTGTTTTCTTCTGTTAGAAGGGTTGTAAAGTCATAGAATGTTCGGATGGTTTGTTCTTCGCAGAATTGTTCCAAGCCGTTTTCCTTGAATATTCTGCAAAATTCTGCAGAAAAGGCGTCAAAGTTCAACATTTTGGGTCCTTTCTATGTTAATTCATCGGATTTTCAAATAAATCATGAGGACTGAAATGTCAGCGGGGTTCACGCCGCTGATCCTGGATGCCTGTGCCAGGGTGAGAGGACGGATCTTGGACAGCTTTTGCGCCGCCTCAATGCGAAGCCCTCGAATGGAAGGATAATCAAGGTTATCAGGCAATCTTTTTTCCTCGAGCTTTTCCTGTCTCGCGACGTCCGCAAGTTGTCTTGCGGCATATCCGGCGTATTTGATGTCGTATTCCACCGTCATTTGCTCGTTTAAAGGCAGAAGCGGGCGTTTTGGATCCAACACTTCTAATTCCTTATAGGTAATACCGGGGCGTCTGAGGAGATCTGCCAGGGTTGCGCCTGACTTGAGTTCGGTCTCTCCTTTTGCTCTCAAAAAGTCGTTTGCTTGCTTGGGAGAGAGAACGGTGGCCTCCAAACGCGCTTTTTCTTCCTCCTGGCGCTCTTTTTTTGCCAAAAACTGCTGATAGCGCGCCTCATCAATCAAACCGACTTCATATCCGATGGGAGTGAGACGAAGATCGGTGTTGTCCTGTCGGAGCAGCAAGCGGTACTCCGAACGGGAGGTCATCATGCGGTAAGGCTCATTTGTGCCCTTGGTAACAAGATCGTCGATTAGCGTTCCGATGTAACCCGAGGAGCGCGCGAGTGTAATGGGGGATTTGCCTTGAATCCTTCGTGCTGCGTTGATTCCTGCGACAAGTCCCTGGCCGGCTGCCTCCTCGTATCCCGAGGTGCCATTGAACTGCCCGGCTCCAAACAGTCCGGAAATGTTTTTGAACTCCAGCGTTGCATTCATTTGCGTGGGATCGGCGCAGTCGTACTCGATGGCGTACGCGTAGCGCATAATTTCTGCATTTGCAAATCCGTCCAAGGATGCCAGCATTTTTCTCTGCACGTCAAGGGGAAGGGAGGTAGAAAAGCCTTGAATGTACATTTCCTCGGTGTCCTCCCCCATGGGCTCGACGAAAAGCTGATGGCGCTCCTTGTCAGCGAATCGTACAAGCTTGTCCTCGATGGAGGGACAGTAGCGCGGACCTGTACCGTGGATTTTTCCGGAGTACATCGCGCTTCGCGTGATGTTGTCGCGAATAATGCGGTGTGTTTCTGCATTTGTATAAACAATATGGCAAGAAATCTGATTTATATCTTCCATATATTGCCAGTCTGTGAGAACGCTATAAGGAACGATAGGGGATTCTCCGGGTTGCTCTTCCAGCTTGGAGAAATCGATCGTGGAGCGCTTTACCCTTGCGGGCGTTCCGGTTTTGAATCGCAAAAGCTTCACGCCTGCCTCGGAAAGAGATGCGCTTAGTCCCTTTGCAGGGAGAAGCCCGTCCGGTCCGGCTTCATAGCTTGTGTTTCCGACAAAAATTGCGCTTTCAAGATAGGTTCCGGTTGCAACAATGACGCAGTCGCAGATCCATTCCTCGCCGAGCTTTGTGGTGACGGAGCAGACTTTTTTTGTAGATTCATCAACAGGGATGGTGTTGAGAGAGATGATTTCCGCTTGGATCAGGCGCAGGTTTTCGGTCTTTTCCAACACGCTTTTCATGATGGATTGATATTTTTTGCGATCCGCCTGGATTCGTTTGCTTTGCACGGCTGCGCCTTTTCCGAGATTCAGAGTACGCGATTGCAGGGTTACAAGGTCTGCAACACGTCCCATTTCACCGCCCAGTGCGTCGATTTCATAGACCAGGTGCCCTTTTGCAGTTCCGCCGATAGAGGGGTTGCAGGGGAGGTTGGCGATAGAATCGAGGGACATGGTGAACAAAACGGTGTCCACCCCCATACGGGCGGATGCCAGCGCGGCTTCGATTCCCGCGTGTCCCGCTCCGATGACGGCAACAGAGGTTTTACATGGATTGTATGAATCTGACATACGACTACTCCCGAATAGACAAAAATTGCGGTTTTAGCCTTTCGACAAAGGGAGAAGATTTCCTTTGAAAAGGCATACTTGTATCCTATTATACACTATATAAGTGTTTTTTTCAAGTTTTTTTCGGAAATGTGGGAAATAAAAAATCCCGTCACCGTGACGGGATTTTTTATTGATCAGTCGACCTTCGGAAGCTTGTCGAGGTTCGCCTGAATCTCTTCGTCGCTGGGGATATAGTCGGTCATGATGCCGTCGTGGAATTTCTCATAGGACATCATATCGAAGTAACCCGTGCCGGTCAGACCGAAGAGAATGGTCTTTTCTTCGCCTGTTTCCTTGCATTTAAGCGCCTCGTCGATGGCGATCTTGATGGCGTGGGAGCTCTCGGGGGCAGGAAGGATTCCTTCCACGCGTGCAAAGGTCTCTGCTGCCTCGAACACAGAGGTTTGGGGAACGGTAACTGCCTCAAGAAGTCCGTCGTGACGAAGCTGGGAAAGAATGGGGTTCATGCCGTGATAACGAAGTCCTCCCGCGTGGGTTGCCGCAGGCATAAAGCCGCTGCCGAGGGTGTACATCTTTGCCAAGGGACAAACCTTTCCCGTATCGCAATAATCGTATGCGTAAACGCCTCTGGAAAGGCTGGGGCAGGATGCAGGCTCGACGGCGATAAAGCGGTAGTCTGCCTCTCCTCTGATCTTTTCACCCATGAAGGGAGCGATCAGTCCGCCGAGGTTGGAGCCGCCGCCCGCGCATCCGATAATCACATCGGGCTTGATTCCGTATTTATCCATTGCCGCCTTGGTTTCCAAACCGATGACGGTCTGGTGGAGCATGACCTGGTTGAGCACGCTTCCCAAAACGTAGCGGTAGCCCTCCAGGCTCTCCGCCTTTTCAACTGCCTCGGAGATAGCGCAGCCCAGGCTTCCGTTGGTGCCAGGGTGCTCTGCAAGGATTTTTCTTCCCACCTCGGTCTCCATCGAGGGAGAGGGGGTAACCGACGCACCGTAGGTGCGCATGACCTCGCGGCGGAAGGGTTTCTGCTCGTAGGAGCACTTTACCATGTAAACCTTGCAGTCAAGCCCGAGATACGCGCAAGCCATCGAGAGCGCTGTGCCCCATTGACCTGCTCCCGTCTCGGTGGTTACGCCCTTGAGCCCTTGCTTCTTTGCGTAGTATGCCTGTGCGATTGCCGAGTTGAGTTTGTGGCTTCCGCTGGTGTTGCTTCCCTCAAACTTGTAGTAAATCTTTGCAGGGGTTTGTAGTTTTTCCTCCAGACAGTACGCGCGGACTAAGGGGGAAGGACGATACATTTTATAGAAGCTGGTGATCTCCTCGGGAATGTCAAAATAAGCGGTGGTGTCGTCCAGCTCCTGGGCGATCAGCTCGTCACAGAACACGGGGGAGAGTTCCTCTGCGGTCATGGGCTTGAGCGTTTCGGGATTGAGAAGGGGAGCGGGCTTGTTTTTCATATCTGCGCGAAGGTTATACCAAGCCTTTGGCATCTCGTCCTCTTCCAGATAAATTTTGTAGGGGATTTTTTTGTTTTCCATTGTGATTTCCTTTCTGCTTGCCGGGAACTGCATTTTTCGCATAACAGAAAAAGACAGACCCCTGCCCCAATACGGGGCAGGGGTCGAAATTCCTGCGGTACCACCCGAATTGCAATTTGAATAACTTGCATTCTCCTTGCGCATACCATGATATGCGGCGCCGTGGATAACGGGAGCGCGCCCCGTCGAAGCCTACTGGTCTGATGACGTTCGGTTCGCCCTCAAAAGCCCATTCACAGCCGCGCCTTGACCACAATCCCACCGCCTGTGGCTCTCTGCACAAAACCTCTCGGTTGCTACTCCGCTTTCTCGTCGGTTTCAATCTTTTTAACAGTATAGTCTCTTTTTCGCTGTTTGTCAAGGGATTTTAAAAAGATTGGGGAAAAAACGTGCGGTTTTACATCAAAAGTCTTTTGGAAAAGAGGAAGATATGAAAATTTTGATGCTGATCGACCGAATGGAGAGCGGGGGCGCGGAGACACACGTGGAGGCGCTTGCGCTGGCACTCTGCAACGGAGGAGAAGTCGTGGAGGTCTTTTCGGCGGGGGGAAGAATTGCGGAAAGGATGGCGGGGAAGGGAATCAAACAACGGAAGGTTGCCGCCATAGGGAGATCACCGTGGCGATTTCTTTTGGCAAGGCGTGCTTTGAAAAAGCTGATCGAGAGAGAAAAATATGATATTCTTCATGCCCACACCCGAACGATGGCCCTCCTTGCGCGAGGATTGGCGGGAAGAGGGGGAAGGGCGGGCTTTGTGGTGACCGTTCATGCTGCTTTTCCAAAATTTCCATGGCTTTCGAGGCTTGCTTTTTGTGCCGAAAAATCGATTGCCGTGAGCGAGGATCTTCGACAGAGAGGGATCGAGGTGTTTGGGATTCCTGCCGAATCGGTTTCGGTTATTCCAAACGGGATTGATTGCAGCGTTTTTTGCCCTCCAAAGGAATTGGCGGAACCCCAAACGGTTCTTTTTGCCAGTCGATTGGACGGGGATTGCTCGCTTGGCGCAGAGCTTCTTTGCGAGGTCGCACCGCGTTTGGCACGGACGTTCCCCTCTCTTCGGATTTCCATTGCAGGGGGAGGGGATGCGATGGATCGGATCAAGGGATTGGCAATAGAGGCGAATGGGGAGTGCCGAAAAGCGGTGGGACGTGATGCAATTATTCTGCTCGGAGCGGTGGATGATATGGCGACGGCGTATCAAAAGCACCGAATCTTTATAGGCGCCTCCAGAGCTGCGATGGAAGCCGCAGCGTGCGGGTGCGCCGTCATTCTGTGCGGAAACGAGGGGCGGGGCGGCGTTCTGACGCTTGAGCGTCTTATGGCCGATGTGGACAATCTTTGCTCCAGGGGAGAACCCTTGCCAAATGCCGATTGGCTGGAGCGAGAGCTGCGAGCTCTTTTGAAAAACGAGCGCAAGACCATGCTCCTTTCGGAACTCGGAAGGGTGTGGGTGGAGAAAAACCGAAATGCCGCGGAGACTGCGCGTCTGACGCGTGACGTTTATGGTGCTTTGTGCGACACGGAAGGAGAAATGGCATGAGAAAATATGATCTTTGCATTGGAGGATATGCGGGGTGCTCAAATATCGGCGACGATGCCATTCTTGAGGGGTATCTCAAGGGGCTCCCGGCGGCGCAAAGGCGTTTGCGGACGATTGTTTTGTCCGGGCGACCACGATGGGACAGCCGAAGGTTTGGTGTGAAGTGTGTCGGAAGAAAAAATCCTTTTTCGGTAATGGTTTGTTTTTTACGATCGAAGGTGTTTGTGTGTGGAGGAGGGTCTCTTTTGCAAAATGCCACGGGCAATCTGTCGCTTTTTTATTATCTGACGCTACTGTGGCTCGCTCGGCTTTGCGGCTGCAAAACCGAGCTCATGTCCTCTGGAATTGGGCCGGTGAGAGGAAAATTTGCAGAGCGTCTTGTGATTTGGACACTGAGGGGTTGTGAGCGGATTGAGGTTCGCGATCACGAGTCCGAGCATTTTCTGTTGACCCGTGGGTTTGATCGGCAGAGAGTTTTACTTGTACAGGATCCCGCGATGCGGTTGGAACTTCTGCCTGCATCTTGGCTGTTTTTTGCAAGAAAAATGCTTGGATTACAGAAAAAACCCTATTTTTGTGTGGTGGTAAGGCAGGATTACACTCCGCACGGCGCGAGTCTTGGGAAGCTGTCCTCCACCCTTCGATTATTTTTGAGGGAATGTGATTTGACACCCGTGTTCGTGCTGTTTGACAAGAGGCACGATGTTGATGTGTCCGAGGGTGTTTGCCGCTCGGTGGGGGGAATAACCTTTTATCCGCATGAGGCAAGGGAGGCGTTGTCCATCCTATCGGGGGCCTGTTTTCTGATCTCCATGAGACTCCATGCCCTGGTTTTTGCATCTATGACAGGCGTTGAAGCATTGGCGATCTCTCCGTTTGAGGAGGAGAGAAAGCTTGCCTCTTTTTGCAGGGCGCACGGAATGGCACACCTCTCTCCCGCAAAGCTGACGGTTGCGGCGCTTTTGGATCAGCTTGCTGAACTGAATCAGAGCTCATGCGGCGGGAAAAGTTGAATTGGGCGTCTATCCCTTTTTAAATATAAATTTTAATAAAACAGTTGACTTTTAAATGAAAAAGAAGTAAAATAGATGTGTATAGTCATTTTCAGAGAGGAGGGAGATTATGATACGGAGCATGACCGGATTTGGCAGATGCCGTGAGGAACGCTCGGGCAGAGACATCACGGTAGAGATCAAAGCGGTAAACAGTCGGTATCTCGATTGCTCGGTGAAGATCAGCCGTGCTGTCGGATATCTTGAGGAGCGTATCAAGCCCTATTTGCAGGCAAGGGGAATCTCCAGAGGAAAGGTTGACGTTTGGGTCGGCGTTGAGAACGTGGATTCCGAGGGCGTTTGCGTGGAGCTTGACGATGCGTACCTCAAGGGATATCTTTCGGCACTTGAGCGGCTGCGAGACGGATACGGCTTGAAGGATGATATCTCGGTGATGTCGGGTGCAAGGAATCAGCAGATCTTCTTGATCCGAAAGCCGCAGGAGGATGTGGAGAAGGATTGGCAGGAGCTGTTGTCGGTTCTCGCACCTGCGGTTGATGCGTTTTTGGCAGTGCGGGAGCGCGAAGGTGAACTTCTTGCTTCGGATATCCGCGCCAAGATGGAGAATATCAAAGCGTGCGTGGATCAGGTTGAGAGCCTTTCGCAGGACAGCATCCTTCATTACAGAGAACGCTTGGCAGAGAAGATCCGCGATGCGTTGGCGGACAACCGCATCCAGCCCGATGAGAGCAGGATCCTGACCGAGTGTGCCATTTTTGCAGACAAGGTTGCGGTAGACGAGGAGCTTGTTCGGTTACGGGCGCACTTTGAAGCGTTTGAGACGATTCTCACATCGGGTGAGCCGGTGGGAAGAAAGCTGGACTTTTTGCTGCAGGAAATGAACCGAGAGGTCAACACGACCGGATCGAAGTGCAACAATGCAGAGATCGCTCGCTTGGTTGTTGACATGAAGTGCGAGCTTGAAAAAATCAGAGAACAGATTCAGAATCTGGAATAAAGGAGTCTTATTATGAAATTCATCAACGTAGGGTTTGGAAATATGGTGGCGGCAGACCGCGTAGTTGCTCTGGCGAGCCCCGACTCCGCACCTATCAAGCGTCTGATCCAGGATTCCAAGGATGACGGACGCGCCATCGACGTGACCTGCGGCAGAAGAACGCGTGCGGCGATCATTACCGATTCGGAGCATGTGATCCTGTCCGCGATTCAGACCGAGACCATTGCAAACCGTTTGGAGAACAGCGATGCGTCGGACGATCTGGATGACTGCGAAGAGGAATAAAAGAATGGAGACGCCTATGAAAAAAGGATTGCTGGTTGTCATTTCGGGCCCCGCCGGAAGCGGTAAGGGAACGGTAAACCGCATTTTGATGGATCATCCAGACTATGCCTTCTCTGTTTCCGCTACCACGCGCGCGCCGCGGCCGGGCGAGGTGGACGGAGTAAACTACCATTACATATCCGTTGAGGAGTTTAAGGATCGGATTCAAAAGGGGGATCTCCTGGAATACACCGAGTATTGCGGAAACTTCTACGGCACCCTCAAAAGAGAGACCGAGGCGGTACTCGAGAGCGGAAAGAATCTGATTTTGGAAATTGAGGTAGAGGGTGCGATGAACATCAAGCGTCTTTGCCCCGATTCTGCTGTTTTGATCATGCTGCTTCCCCCTTCTTATGCGGTTCAGGAAGAGCGACTTCGCGGGCGCGCGACCGAGACGGAGGATGTCATCAGACGCCGTTTGGATCGCACGAAGGAGGAGATGGAATATCTCTCGGAGTATGACTATGTAGTGTATAATTACGACGGACGGGCAGAGGAGTGTGCGCAGGAGATCGAGGGAATCGTTCGCGCAGAGAAAAACGCGATGCGTCGCAATCCCGAAGCCAAGGGCAATTTCTTCGGAATTGCCAAGTAACATAGAAAATAAAAACAATCGATATACAAGGAGATCAAAGAATTATGTTGCATCCAACCATTGACGAACTGACACGCGGAAAGTACAACCGCTATGAGCTGGCACTTGCTACTGCAAAGTGCGCACGTATTATCACAGAGGAATACGTAGAGCAGCGCGACAATTCGGAGCGCCCCTCCGCAAACGGTAAGGAGTCGGGCGGTGTTGACCGCGAGCTGCGTGATGAGAAGGCAGTGAAGGTCGCTATCAGCAGACTTTACAACGGTATCTATGAGATTGACGAGCATGCCGGAGAGAAGGAAACTGAAAAAGAGGAAGAGACTGACGAAGCCGAGGATGCGTCTGAAGCGGAAGCGCTCTGATCGCTTGTTGTGAAAAACTGCTTTTGCGCGGGCGTCCGTATGCTGGACACCCCCTATCACATTGATGTGGTCTATGACTACATCATTCCGCCCGAAATGAAGGATGCGGTTGTGCCGGGAAGCTTTGTAATGGTTCCATTCGGAATCCGCAATCAGCTTCGTGCGGCGCTGGTGACTCAGATCAGAGATTCTTCGGAATACAAGGATCTGAAAATGATCCGTCATCTTTGCCCCGAGAGCATTGCGATCGGGGAGGAAATGATGGGGCTGGCCTCCTTTCTTCGCGGCAGAACGCTTTGCTCCACGGGAGATGCCGTGCGCGCAATGGTTCCGACATCTGCTCTGACAAGGCTTTCGGAGCTGTATTCGGTGAATCCGTCCATAGTGAGCAACTCCGACGAGATCAGATCGTCGGATTTGTTCGTATATCGGTATTTACAGGAGTTTGGCGAGACATCGCTTGCCCGTCTGCGTGAGAAGCTTGACGTTCGCGCGGAAAGTGTTGCGCGGCGTTTGGCAAGCATGGGAGTTCTCAACCGCAGAATTGTATTCGAGGAAGCGAGAGAGGGAAAGCTGGAGCGATACTGGTCTTTGGCGGTATCTGTCGATGCCGCTCGGGAGCTGATCGACGGAAAGACGTGGGAGGGCGTGAGGCTCTCCTCCATCAACCATAAAAACATTTTGGCGACGCTGATTGAAGAGGGAGCAGCGCTTTCTCAGGCGGAGCTCATTGTCCGCGCCGATGTGACGTCGGCGCAGATTAAGGCGATGCAGACAAAGGGACTGATCTATGGGGAGGATCGCTGTGTGAACCGAAACCCCTACACCGAAACGCCCTTTGTGGGGCAGACGCCTCAGACCTTAAGTGAGGAGCAATCGGAAGCGGCGGAGACACTTTGTCAGCTGGCACTTTGCGGGGAGCCTAAGGCGGCACTTTTGCACGGCGTGACGGGAAGCGGTAAAACGAGGGTAATGACCGCCCTGATCGACCGCCTTTTGGAGCATGGCAAAGGCGTCATCGTGCTTTTGCCCGAGATCGCACTTACCCCTCAGTCGGTGTCGATTTTCTGCGCACGCTACGGAAACCGCGTTGCGGTCATTCATTCCGCGCTCTCGACAGGAGAGCGGTACGATGCCTATTGCCGCATCAAACGGGGAGAGGCAGATGTCGTGATCGGAACCCGTTCTGCGGTCTTTGCACCGGTGCAAAATTTGGGTGCGATCATCATTGACGAGGAGCAGGAGCACACCTATAAGTCCGATCAGAATCCCAAATATCACACCAAGGACGTTGCGAGATATCGCTGTGCACATCATCGCGCGTTGATGCTTTTGGCGTCTGCAACCCCTTCGCTGGAGAGTTACAAAAAAGCGAAGGACGGCGTTTACACATTGGTAGAGCTCAAAAACCGTTTTGGCGAAGCGAAGCTCCCGGAGGTAACCGTGACCGATATGCGCGCAGAGCTAAAAAACGGAAACACATCCGAATTGTCGGGTGAACTGATTGGTGCTTTAAGAGAGACGCTTGGGAAGGGAGAGCAGGCGGTTCTGTTCCTCAACAGACGGGGATACCACCGCACGGTGACCTGCCGCAGCTGCGGCAAGCCCATAACCTGCCCCAACTGCTCGGTTGCCATGACCTACCATACCTCCAAGTGGAGTTATTCCGAGGGACAGATGGTCTGCCATTGGTGTGGTGTGAAAAAGGAGCTTCCGCGGGAGTGTCCCGAGTGCCACTCGACGCATCTTGGACACATCGGTTACGGAACGCAACGCGTGGAGGAGGAGCTGGGAGAATTGTTCCCGCACGCGCGGGTGCTCCGTATGGATGCGGATACCACCGCGAGCAAGAGTGCTTATGAGCAGATGCTTGGAAAATTCCGCCGAGGAGAGGCGGATATTCTGCTTGGAACGCAGATGGTGACAAAGGGACATGACTTTCCGAATGTGACGCTGGTGGGCGTTTTGCTTGCAGACGCGTCGCTGTATTTAGACGATTATCGCGCCTCGGAGCGCACCTTTTCCATGTTGACACAGGTGATCGGCCGTGCGGGTCGAGGAGATCGCCCCGGCAGGGCCATCATTCAGACAAACAATCCCGACAGTGAGATCATCGCGCTGGCGAGTGCGCAGGATTATCCCACCTTCTACGAGCGTGAGGTGCGTTTGCGCAGACTGCTTTGTTTTCCGCCGACCTGTGACATTGCGCTTCTGACGGTGAGCGGAACCCTGGAGAATGAGCTTCTGATGGCGACCAAAAAGCTTTACGAGGAGCTGGGGACGATTCGGAAGGAAGAAAAATACCAATCGGTCGAGCTTGTGACGTTTGGCCCATTCGAGGCACCGGTGTATCGCGTGGATAACCGATACCGCATGAGAATGGTGATCAAATGCCGCCTGACCAAGCAGACGATGGAGATGTTTGGAGACCTTCTGTGCAGATTTTTGAACGGATGCGGAAAACGCATCCACGTCAGCATAGATTTCAATCCGTCGAATTTATAAGAGAAAGAACCGTTGGATCGATACAACGAAAAGAGGAAACCACAATGGCAAAATTGAAAATTGTAAAATACGGTGACGAGATCCTTAGGAAAGTCTGTCGCCCGGTGGAAAAGATCACCCCACGTACCCTGACGCTGCTTGACGATATGATCGAGACCATGCGAGAGGCGAACGGATGCGGACTGGCAGCACCGCAGGTAGGTATTCTGCGCCGTATCGCGGTGGTCGAAGTGAATGAGGGCGAGGTGATCGAGCTCATCAACCCCAAGATCGTGGCATACGCAGGAGAGCAGAGAGAAGATGAAGGGTGTCTTTCTATTCCCGAACGTTGGGGAAGAACCATTCGCCCGCAGCACGTAACGGTTCGCGCCATCGACCGAGAGGGAAGAGCCTTTGAGGTGACGGGAAGCGGACTTCTTGCCCGTGCGCTTTGCCATGAGATCGATCATTTGGACGGGAAGCTCTTCATTGATCACGTTATCCCTGACGAAGATTGACCGAAAAACGAATTTTCTCTGATAAACGGAGGACGTATATGAGAATACTGTTTATGGGAACGCCTGATTTTGCGCTGTATTCCCTTCGGGAGCTGGTGGAATCGGGCAAGGAGATCATCGGCGTTGTAACGCAGCCCGATCAGCCGAAGGGCAGAGGGTACGTTATGACGCCTCCTCCCGTCAAGGTGTATGCAGAGGAGCAGGGGATTGCGGTGTACCAGCCCCTCACGCTCAGAGACGATGCCTTTTTTGACCTGCTCCAAACGCTCGCACCCGATTTGATTGTGGTGACAGCGTATGGAAAGATCCTGCCCGAGCGGGTTTTGAACTATCCGAAATACGGATGTGTCAACGTGCACGGTTCACTCCTCCCCGAATACCGCGGCGCTGCACCCATGCAGCGTGCGATCATGGAGGGGAAGACCGTTACGGGTGTGACCACTATGATGATGAACAAGGGGCTTGATACGGGAGATATGCTTCTCAAAGGAGAGGTCTCCATCGAGCAAGAGGATAATTTTGAAACGATTCACGACAAGATGGGCGTTTGCAGTGCAGAGGTGCTTCGCCGCACGCTGAATGCCATCGAAGAGGGAACGCTTGTGCGAGAGGCGCAGGACGATTCCCTGGCGACGTATGCCGCAAAGATCGAAAAGAGTGACTGTGTGCTGGACTTTTCCCGTTCCGCGCACCAGCTTCACGATCAGATCAGGGGACTTTCGCCCTTTCCTTTGGCGTTTACGAGAACGCCGGACGGAAAGCTGCTCAAGGTAACCGCGGCAGAGGTCTGTGAGGCAGAGGGCTCCGTTGCGCCTGCAGGCACGGTCATTTCCCTAAACGGAGGAAAGGTGACGGTCGCGTGCGGAGAGGGAACGCTCTCCCTTTTGGCGGTTCTTCCCGAGGGCAAGGGCAGAATGAGCGCAGAGGCGTGGATCAACGGCCGACGTGTCAAGGTGGGAGACGTGCTTTCGGCGCAGCTTTGACACAGCGCATGGTTTGAAAGGAGTTTTTTATGCTTTTTGGTTTGTTTTGGGGTGACTGGACGATTCTGATTGTCCTGCCCGCATTTATTTTCACCCTGTGGGCGCAATTTCAGGTGAAGGGCACCTTTTCGGAGTACAGCCGCAAGATGTCCCGCTCGGGCATGACCGCGGCACAGGCTGCAACCGAGCTGCTCCATTCCAAAGGAATTTATAACGTTGAGGTTAGACGCGTCAGAGGAGAGTTGACCGATCATTACGATCCTCGAAACCGAACGCTCAACCTCTCGGATAGCGTGTACGGATCTACAAGTGTCGCGGCTGTGGGTGTTGCCTGCCACGAGGCGGGACACGCGATCCAGCACGCGCAGAAATACGCGCCGCTGGAGATGCGTATGCGGATCATTCCGATGTGTAACATCGGTTCTCAGCTGGCAATGCCACTTTTCTTCATCGGGCTGCTGTTTGCGGCGGCGCCGATGGGATCCGGATTGATGCTGGCCGGAATTGCGTGCTTCTCGCTTTCTACCCTGTTTCAGCTGATTACGCTGCCGGTGGAGTTTGATGCGTCGCGCAGAGCCATGGCGGGGATCCGAGAATCGGGACTTTTGACAAAGGAAGAACAGGGGGGCGCGCAGAAGGTGCTCAAGGCGGCTGCAATGACCTACGTGGCGGCACTTGCTACCTCGCTTCTCTCTCTTCTTCGTCTGATTGTCATCGCAAATCATTCTCGCAGAGACTGATTTTGTGCGCCTTCATTTGCGTGGGAATCCGGCGTAAATGAGGGCGCATTTGCTCCCCGGGGGTGCCGCGGGGAACGAAGGAATCCCTTGACAAGAGAGTGATTCCGAGATATAATGTTCGTAAAAAACAGAAGCAGAATACAGATATAAGACTACAGGGGGAAAAGGAATGCTATCATCAGCGTACAGCGCCGGAATTTGCGGAATCGAAGGATTTCCGGTGACCGTTGAATGTAATTTAAGAGATAAGCTGGAGGGCTTTGATATCGTAGGATTGCCGGATATGGCAATCCGCGAAGCAAAGGAGCGTGTGTGGAACGCCTGCTCCAATAGCGGCTATCCTTTTCCTTATGCAAAAATCACGGTGAATCTCGCACCCGCAGATCGCAAGAAGGAGGGCTCAGCCTTTGACCTTGCGATTCTTATGGGGATTTTCCATAGTTCGGGTGTCGTCCGCCGAGACGTCTCTTTGGAGGGAAAATGCTTCGTCGGAGAGCTCTCTCTTTCGGGAGAGGTCAGAAGCGTGCGAGGGGTTCTTTGTATGTGTGTTGCAGCCAAGGAGGCAGGCTTTACCGAGTTTTACGCACCTGCTGCAAATGCTGCCGAGGCGTCTGCCGTGGAGGGGATCCGCGTTTACGCCGTTCATACCGTCAAGGAACTGGTGGAGCATCTGAACGGGCGAGCGCCTCTCCCTGCCGAGGTCTGTGATCGCTCGGCGTTCATACAGGCGTTTGGCTCTTACACCATGGATTTTTTGGATGTGCGTGGACAGCAGATGGCAAAAAGAGCGATGGAGGTTGCGGCGGCAGGAGGACACAACATCCTGCTTATCGGTCCTCCCGGTACGGGAAAATCCATGCTGGCAAAGCGTCTGCCTTCGATCCTTCCTCCCCTGACCTTCGCGGAGGCGATCGAGACCACCAAGATCCATTCGGTGTCGGGGACGCTCCCGGAGGGCGTATCTCTCCTGACAGCAAGACCCTTCCGCTCCCCTCACCATACCATGAGTCCTGCGAGCCTTGTGGGAGGCGGTGTCAATCCTCTCCCGGGCGAGGTTTCTCTTGCCAACAACGGGGTGCTGTTTTTGGATGAGTTCCCCGAATTTCCAAAGCAGGTGACGGATTCTCTCCGTCAGCCGCTGGAGGACAGACGGGTGACCATCACGCGTGCCAACGGTCGGGTAACCTTCCCCTGCTCCTTTATGCTGGTGGGAGCGATGAATCCCTGCAGATGCGGTTATTTCGGACATCCGACTCACCCTTGCACCTGCAAGAAGGGTGACGTGCAGCGCTATATTTCCAAGATCAGCGGCCCGATGCTGGACCGCATGGATATTCAGATCGAGCTGCCTTCGCTGTCCTATGAGGAAATTTCCACGCACGATGCGAATGCCGATTCCTCCGAGACGATCCGCAAACGAGTGACGGCGGCGCGGGAATTTGCGAGGAAGAGAATGGCGGCCCGTCCTGACATTTTCTGCAATGCTCAGCTGGATTCCGCGGGGATCCGCGCGTTTTGTCAGACCGATGAGGGGGCGTCTGCGCTTCTCAAGGCGGCATACGAGCGAATGGGATTGAGCGGCAGAGGCTATGACCGCGTCCTGCGTGTTGCCAGAACCATTGCCGACCTTGACCGAAGCGAGCGGATTTCTGCCTCTCATGTTGCCGAGGCGATCCAATTCCGCTCGCTGGACAGAAAATACTGGGGTTGACCCCATAAGGAGAATTTATGGTCGAACTGCTTTCGAGATTATTGATTAAAGACTACAAAAATACATCCGATGGGGAGGTGCGGCGTGCTTACGGTACGCTGGTAAGCGTGCTGGGGCTGATCCTGAACGTGATCCTCTTCGGTGCAAAATTTGCAATCGGCGTTTTCACAGGATCGGTTGCCATTCGCGCGGATGCGATCAACAACCTTTCCGATGCCGGCTCGCAGATGCTTTCCTTTGTTTCCTTTCGCGTTTCCGCGAAGCCTGCCGATCGGGAACATCCCTTTGGGCATGGAAGATTTGAATACGTGGCAACTCTGATCGTGTCCTTTCTGGTTCTTCACATCGGTTTGGATTTGCTCGTGGAATCCATACAAAAGATCATCACACCCGCGCCGCCCTCGCGGAGCTGGGTCTCGGTGGGGATTCTCGGCGGATCGGTTCTTGTCAAACTATGGATGGCGTATTTTAATACCAGGATTGGAAAACGTATTGATTCCTCTGTCATGAGGGCGACCGCGGCGGATTCCCTCTCTGACGTGCTTTCTACAGGCGCGGTGCTCGTTACTACGCTTATTATGCTTCTCGTTCCTTCGCTCACGCTTAATTTGGATGCATACGTGGGCGTCGGCGTTGCGGTTTTGATCCTCGTTTCCGGATTTAAGATTCTTTTGGAGGCAAAGGACTCCATTCTGGGAGGCGCCCCCTCTGAGGAGGTTGTGCAGCGTATTGCCGATATAGCAGAGCAATGCGAGGGCGTTTTGGGAATTCACGATCTTGAGGTACATAACTACGGTCCCGGGCGCATGATTGTTGCCCTTCACGTTGAGGTGGACGGATCCAAGGATATCTTTGAATCTCACGACATGGTGGATAATCTGGAAAAGAAGCTTCGCCGTGAGTGCGGAATTTATGCCACCATTCACATGGATCCCATTGTGACCGATGATGAGGAGGTCAATGTCCTTCGCGGGCGAGTTGCGGCGGCGGTTGCAGAGCTGGGAGAGGGTATGAACATCCATGATTTTAGGTTCGTGCGGGGAAATACGCACACCAATCTGATTTTTGATGTGGCGGTTCCCTTTGAATGTAAGCTTTCGGAGGATGAGGTGCGCCGAGCGGTGGCGGATGCCGTCAGCCGTTTGGATCCTTCCTATTTTGTGGTGCTCACGATTGACCGCTGCTGACGGTATTTTGCTGCCTGTTGAATTTCTACTTATATCGTAGGTTCGTTGGTATCCCTGTGCTTGGAGCGGTGAAAAGGAGAGGTTTGGATGAAATATCGGAACTATTCAGCTGAATGTTATGACGACTTGAGACAAATGCTTCGGGAAAGCGCGAGGACATTTGGAGAAAAGACGTTGTTTCTGCAAAAGACGAGGGGAAGGTACCGTTCGGTCAGCTATGAGGCATACTATCAGGATGTGTGCGGACTGGGAACGGCACTTCTCGGCATGGGATTGCAGGGGAAGAAGATTGTTCTTGCAGGTAAAAATTGCTATGCGTGGGCGGTGGCTTACATGGCGGTTGTCTGCGGCGTCGGAACGGTTGTCCCCTTGGACGAGGAGATGGGGGAAAAGGATGCGGTACAGATTGTCGACCTGTGCGAGGCTGATGCCGTGATTTGCGCGGACCCCCTGCTCAAGAAATTCGATGCATTGGGAGAGCGTGTGAAGAAAATTTCCTTCTCCGATCTCAAAAAATGGATCCAGTTGGGAAACCGCCGGGTTCGCGGAGGGGACAGAAGCTACTTTGATGCCAAGATCGAGAGCAGAGAGCCATGTGCGATTCTGTTTTCGCATGGCACATCGGAGGATGTGCGCGGCGTGATGCTCTCGCACCGCAATCTCTGCTTTAACGCATCAGAGGTCTCCCGGATGATTTACACGGACGAGAAGGACGTTTTCTTGTCGGTGCTCCCTTTGCATCATGCCTATGAGTGCACCTGTGGATTTCTCTCTCCCATGTCGAGAGGCTGTACGATTGCCTTCTCCGAAGGATTGCAGCACCTTGGCAAGGAGATGAAGGAGATTTCTCCTACCGTTATGATTTGTGTGCCCGCCATGCTCGACAGAATGTATGAGCGGCTGTGGAAACATCTTGAGAATCGCCGTGCGGCAGAGCCGGTTCGGCGTATGATTGCCGTGACCAATTCCATTCCGAATCAGAAGGCCGCAATAACCGCTAAAAAGAAGGCCTTCTCCGCTATCCACAACAGCTTTGGCGGAAAGCTGCGGTTGATGATCTCGGGCGGCTCTCTTGTGGCGGCAGAAACCGCAAAGGGTTTTCGTGAATTGGGAATTGCCGTTTTGCAGGGCTATGGGATTACGGAATGTTCTCCTATGATTGCGTTGAATCGGGATACCTGCTTCAGAGATGATTCGGTCGGACTTTGTACCCCGAACGCGCTTTTGGATATTGCAGAGATGCAGGAGGACGGCGTTGGGGAGATCCGATACCGCGGAGACGGCGTGATGGCGGGCTATTATAAAATGCCTGAACAGACGCGCGAGGTGATCCGAGACGGATGGTTTTACACGGGAGACATGGGTTATCTCGATGGTGACGGATTTTTGTATGTCACGGGGAGCAAAAAGAATGTGATCGAATCGGGAGATGGAAAAAAGATCTTTCCGGAAGAGCTGGAGGTTGCTCTCTGTCGCTCCTCTTATATAAAGGAAAGCGTTGTGGTGGGCTACCGCGATGAAAAAAACAAGAATACTCATGTGGTGGCGTTGATTTATCCCGATGTCGAGGCTTTGACAAAGGTATATGGCCAAAGCATCTCGTCTGCACAGATCGAAAATGCGATCCAACGCGTACTGGCGGAGGTGAACGGATCGCTTGCGGCCTACAAGCAAATTGAGACGTTTGTGATCCGTAGCACGGAATTTCCCAAAACACCGACGGGTAGGATCCGTCGCGCGGGGCTTGCCGAGGAGAGCTTTTGCGCATTTCGGGAGAGGATTTTATAAAATCCCAAAATCTATTGACAAATACAGGAAACTGTGTTATAATCATAAAGCAAATTCCGAATGAGGGAGTAGCAAGCGTATTGATATGCGTAGCAAGTCAACATCCTGGCCTGTGCGGTCTGGCTTGTTTTAAATTGCGAGACTCATGTATTTCCCAATGGTGATACATTCGTCTTGTAGGTTGGATAAAAAAGGCTTATGTATCCGTTGGAGATACATAAGCCTTTTTGCGTATATTTTGCGCGGCTTAGGTCTATTCTCTGATCGAAAAAAGAAAAAAGGAGCGGTTTTATGAAGTACTATTGTACAGAATCAAACGAGGTTCTCGGGCATCTGAACGCCACTCGCGAGGGCCTTACGTCCGAAGAGGCAGGCAAGCGACTGGAAGCCAATGGCAAGAACCGTTTGGCGGCGGCGAAGGGAAAATCTATTTTGCGTAGATTCCTTGAGCAGCTTGCAGACCCCATGATCATTATTTTGCTCGTTGCGGCAGCGATCAGCGGTGTGCTCGCGGTGAAGGAGGGGGAAGGCTTTGTTGACGTCATCATCATTCTCTCCGTTGTTCTGATCAACGCCATCCTTGGCGTTTATCAGGAGAGCAAGGCGGAAAAGGCGATCGAAGCCCTGCAGGAAATGTCGGCGGCGACCTCAAAGGTTTTACGCGACGGCAAGGTGCAGATCGTTCACAGCGAGGATCTGGTTGTGGGAGACATCGTTCTCCTGGAGGCAGGAGATGCAGTACCTGCCGATGCAAGAATTTTGGAAAATGCGAGCCTCAAGATCGAGGAGGCAGCTCTGACAGGTGAATCTGTACCTGTTACCAAGCATGCCGATGTGATCGAACTTTCGGATGGTGCCAAGGATGTGCCGCTTGGAGACCGCAAGAACATGGTATACATGGGATCGACCGTCGTATACGGACGTGGAATCGTGGTTGTTACGGCGACGGGCATGGATACCGAAATGGGTAAGATTGCGGATGCGTTGGCGCAGGCAGAGGAGGGACAGACCCCTCTGCAGATTAAGCTGGGACAGCTTTCCAAAATTCTGACCTGGCTCGTTTTGGGTATTTGCGTGGTTGTGTTTGGTGTTCAGCTGATCCGCCATTCGGGAGATCTGAACTTTGAATTTGCACTGGATTCCTTCATGATCGCAGTTTCGTTGGCGGTGGCGGCGATTCCCGAGGGACTTGCTGCAGTCGTTACCGTGGTTCTCTCCATTGGTGTTACGAATATGTCTAAGAGAAATGCGATCATCCGCAAGCTGACCGCGGTTGAGACCTTGGGATGCGCGCAGATCATTTGCTCGGATAAGACCGGAACGCTGACGCAGAACAAGATGACCGTCGTTGATTTCTTCGGCGAGTCTGACACGAAGCTCGCAACTGCGATGGCGCTTTGCAGCGACGCGGAGATTGATGGCGATGCAAACGTGACGGGTGAGCCTACGGAGGCTGCACTGGTTACGTGGGCGCACAAGCTCGGTCTTGACAAGAATGAATTGAAGGTAAAGCTTGTGCGTGTTGGTGAGGCGCCCTTTGATTCGGGCAGAAAGATGATGTCCACTGTCCACGACGACAACGGCTCCTTCGTACAGTTTACCAAGGGTGCGCCCGACGTGATCATTGGGCGTTGCACGCACTATCTCAAGGATGGTGCACCTGTTCCTATGACGGCAGAGTACTCCGCAGAGATTCTGGCAGCAAACAAGAACATGGCGGACAAGGCGCTCCGTGTGCTTGCTTGTGCACAGCGCGTATACACGGATAAGCCTACCAGTTTTGAGCCGGAAGCACTCGAGACCGAGCTTTGCTTCGTCGGACTTTGCGGTATGATCGACCCCGTTCGTCCCGAGGTAAAGGATGCGATTGTGCAGTGTACGTCTGCAGGAATCCGCCCCATTATGATCACGGGTGACCACATTGATACCGCGATTGCAATCGCGAAGGAGCTTGGCATTATGACCGAGACCACGCGTGCGATCACGGGATCCATGCTCAATGAAATGAGCGACGAGGAGTTTGAGGCGCAGTTCCAGGAGATCAGCGTTTACGCCCGCGTTCAGCCCGAGCATAAGACAAGAATCGTCAATGCGTGGAGAAAGATCGGAAAGGTCACCGCGATGACCGGAGACGGCGTCAACGATGCGCCCTCCATCAAATCTGCCGATATTGGTGTCGGCATGGGAATTACAGGCACCGATGTTACCAAAAACGTTGCTGACATGGTGCTGGCTGACGATAACTTTGCAACGATCGTTGGCGCAGTAGAAGAGGGAAGAAGAATCTACGATAACATTCGTAAGGCGATCCAGTTCCTGCTGGGATCCAACATGAGCGAGGTTATCAGTATCTTTACCGCAACCCTGATGGGCTTCACCATTCTCAAGCCCGTGCACTTGCTTTGGATCAACCTTGTAACCGATAGCCTTCCTGCGCTTGCTTTGGGTATGGAGAAGGCGGAGACCGATATCATGCAACGTAAGCCCCGCGATGCCAAGTCGGGTATCTTCTCGGGCGGCATGGGATTTGATGTGATCTATCAGGGCTTGATGGTTTCTATTCTGGTTATCATTTCTTATGCAATCGGTCATCATTTTGAATACGGCACATGGAACATCATCAATTCTCTCGACAGTGCAGAGGGTATGACCATGGCATTCTTGACCATGTCCATGGCAGAGATCTTCCACAGCTTGAATATGCGTTCGCAAAGAGCAAGCCTGTTTGGACTGAAAACACACAACAAGATGCTCTATCTTGCAGCTGTAGGCTCTCTGCTTGCAACCACGCTGGTTTGCGAGGTCGAATTCATCGCAAATGCGTTTGGATTTACGCACGTAGCTCTGCCCGAGTATGCGATCGCGGCAGGACTTGGCGTTTTGGTGATTCCGATCGTCGAGATCGTGAAGCTGATCCAGCGCAAGACGCAAAAGGCGTAAAAATTACAGAACGACCGTCTCTGCAGAATTTTTTCTGCGGAGGCGGTTTTTGTTATTACATCATTGATTTTTCTATGAAATTATGCTATACTGGGGTAGTAAAACTTGTACGAAGCCTAAATGAGTTCTACGGAGGCACGAAATGAGTCAAAAAATTGATTATCTGCTTGAAAAAATAGAAAAGAATGCGCCCGTTCATGGCAGCATTCCCTTTTGGAGCTGGAACGACCGTCTTTGCGAGGCGGATCTCCGCCGCCAGATTCGGGATATGCACGAACTGGGGATGCGAGGCTTTTTCATGCATGCCAGAGGTGGGCTTGAGACGGAATATATGTCGAAGGAATGGTTTGATGCTGTACGCGCTTGTGTGGATGAAGCAAAAAAGCTTGGCATGGAGGCGTGGGCGTACGATGAAAACGGCTGGCCCTCCGGATTTGCGGGAGGAGAGCTGCTTCGCGATCCCCAAAACCATGCGTGCGGTTTGATCTGTGAGACGACGGATGCATTTCCCGAGATGAGAGAGGACATCCTTGGTGTCTATTCGATCTCGGACAAGGGGGCTGTGCGATTGAGCGCGCCCGACGGATCGAAGGAATACACCGTCATTCGCCGCATACGCGATTTCTCTTACGTGGACACCATGAATCCTGCGGTCACGCATCGCTTCATTGAGGCGACGCATGAGAGATACCGCCGGGAGCTGGGTGAGGATTTTGGAACGGTCATGCCGGGCTTTTTCACCGATGAGCCTCAATATTTCCGCAACGGTACCCCCTGGTCGGATTGTTTTCTGACCACGTTCCGCGAGCGGTTCGGGTATGACGTGCGAGACAATCTCCCCGCCCTGTTCATAGATTGTAAGGGCGCGGAGGAATTTCGCTTCGATTATTACCTACACTGTCACCGCTCCTTTTACGAAGGCTTTATGAAGCCTATCTACGACTGGTGCACTGACCACGGGGTTAAGCTCACGGGGCACGGGATCGAGGAATGGGGTCTGAGCGATCAGATGCACTGCTGCGGCGGTGTGATGCCCTTCTATCTCTACCAGCACATTCCGGGAATCGATTATCTCGGGCGGAGTATCAAGAACGTCAGCGGTGCGCGCCAGCTGGGCTCGGTGTGTGCGCAGACAGGCAAAAAGGTTGCTCTCACAGAGACCTTTGCCGCGTGCGGTTGGGACGTTTCTCCGAGAGAACTCAAGCGAATTGCCGAATTGCAGATGGCGGGCGGTGCAAATCTTCTTTGTGAGCATTTGTATGCCTATTCCGAGCGCGGCGAGAGAAAGCGCGACTATCCCCATCATTTTTCGGAGCACAGCCCGTGGCACCGCGAGTTTCGACAGTTTGAAACCCATTTTCAGCGTCTGGGCGCGGCACTCTCGGAGGGAGAGGAGCTTGCCGACGTGCTGGTTATTCACCCCATGCACAGTGCATATCTCCACTTTATCAAAAATCAGACAAGAGAAAAATTGGAGGCGCTTGAAAGCAGCTTTGCTTCTTGGGTGGAGCGGCTGTCGAGTGATCAGATCGCCTACCACTTTGGAGACGAGACGATTCTCGGGCAGATGGGATCGGTAGAGGGAGATCGCATTCGCGTTGGAAAATGCACCTACCGTTACGTCGTGATTCCCGATTGCGAGACGCTGGATTCCTCTACCGTTGCTCTTTTGCGGACGTATCTTTCGCAAGGGGGCAAGGTGTGTGTATTGGGCGATCATCCGAGCCGTGTGGACGGACGGATCTCCGACTTGAGCTTTTTGCAGTCCAATCTCACCTATGAGGATCTCAAAAAGGCCTCGGGTGTTACTGTTTCAAGCAACGGCGCGGGCGTTCCCTTGCATATGCAGATTAGAAAAGGCGAGATGGGAAGAATTATTTTCTTGGCGAATACCTCACCGAATGTATACCGAAATACCGAGATCTGCGTGGAAAACTGTCAGGGGCTGATGGAACTTCGCACCGACACCCTGTCGCTATGTCCTCTCAGAGGAACACGAAATTCAGATGGATCGGTGACGGTTCTTTATGATTTTGAGGATTCCGCATCCTGCCTTTTGGTAGAATGCGAAGCAGATTTTTTGCCCTTTGAAAAAAGCAGGGAACAGAGATCCATTTCCTTGCCAAACACCTTCCGCCTGCTGGAGACCTCGGAAAACGCGTTGCTGATGGATCGCGCAAGGATTTCTCTCAATGGCAGTGCGTTCAGTGAATGGTATTCCTGGAGCCGTATTCGGGATGAGCTTCTTACCGACCGCTTCGAGGGAAGGGTCGATTTGCTCTACTCCTTCAAGGTGAAAGCCGTTCCGAGCAGTCTGCGGCTGGTTGCTGAGCCGATCAAGGGGATGACGGTGACGGTCAACGGAAGGGCAGTCGCGCTTGAATCGGATGGACGGATTGATCCCCGTTTTTTGGGAGCGGATATCCTTCCCTTTGTTAAAGCAGGGGAGAACGACGTGGTTGTTTCCTTTGACTACGCGCAGAGGCAAGAGGTTTATGATGTCCTCTATGGGGGCGGAAGTGAAACACTCCGAAACTGTCTCACCTTTGACGCTGAGATCGAGCCCATCTATTTGTTTGGGGATTTCAGAGTGTATTCCGAGGGGGCGTGGACATCGGATCAGCCCGGTATCTGGCGTAATGCGGGAGAGTTCTTCCTGGACGCAGCGAAGGAGACGGTCAATCTGACCGATTTCAACCGTGACGGATTTGTTTTCTTCAGAGGCAGCGTTCGAGCAAGTGCGACCTTTACCTATCACACGGGAGATCCTACGACGCTTACTCTCGGCGGTCGGTTTGCCACCTGCGGAGTGGAGATCAACGGCAAGGATCTCGGCGTCCAGATCTTCTCGGATACCTTTGAGCTTGCTCCCCATCTGCACGAGGGAGAAAACGCGATCACACTCACCCTTTGCTTCTCCAATCGCAATTTGTTCGGCCCGCATCACCGCATGACTGCAGAACCGCATTTTGTCGGACCGAACAACTTTACCTTTGAGAAGTGTTGGAAGAACGGATATTGCGAGCGGTTCAGAGAGGATTATTCCTTTGTCAAGTGGGGAATTGGTTTCGATCCGAAACCGTGAGAAAAGCCGCGAAAAATAGGGAAATCCTATTGCAATTCTGTTTTTGGCGTGCTATAATGTGTAAAAGTATTTTTTACAAGAGGTTCCTGTTATGAAAATCAGATCTAAAAATGCAACCAAAAAGCTCGTTTTGGCATCTCTGATCTCTGCGCTGATTTGTGCAGCGACCGCACTGATTAAACTGCCAACGCCCTTGGGATACATCCACGCGGGTGACGCGCCCGTCGTTCTGGCAGCCTTCCTGCTGTCTCCGACATACGGGTTTCTTGCGGCGGGAATCGGGTCCTGCTTGGCAGATGTTTTTTCGGGGTATGCGATGTACGCGCCTGTGACCTTCCTTATTAAGGGCGGCATGGTGCTCGTCATCTACTGGACGCAGAAGCTGCTTTGCAAAAGCAACAGAAAGCTGACGGTTCAGATCATTGCGGCTCTCCTGGCGGAGATTCTGATGGTTTTGGGCTACTATGTGTTCGAGGGCTTCTTTTATGGGTTCGGAGCGGCGCTGGCTGCGATTCCCTTTAACGTATTGCAGGGACTCGTTGGTATGTCACTCGGAATTCTTCTTGAACGAGTGCTGAAAAAGAGCAGGGCTCTTGACACATGGAATGTGTTTGAGAGGGATAAAGAATAAGAATCAAGCGGCAATCTCCGAGCGAGGTTGCCGCTTGATTTATCTTTGGGGAGTTGGGGGCGCATTCGCGCCCCCCGGGGTGTGATTACCTTAGTGGCATCCGCAACCGCCGCCGTAGGTGTTGCCGCATCCGCAGCAGGAGAAGAGAACGATGGCAAGAATGATCAGCCATACCCAGTTGTTGTCAAACAGTTGGCACAAGCAGTTGTTGTTCATGGTATTCCTCCGAATTGAATTGAAGGGCGGAACGCAAGGGGAGCGCCCTTCTGCTATCAGTTTATGTCGCGAGATAGGGAGTGTGCGGCTTTTTTGTCGGAGGGGGCTTTTTCTTTTCCTGCTTGACAAACGTTCGTTTTTTGCTTATAATGAAGGTAGGTTTCCAAATGATGGGGAGGTGAGAAAATGGCGGGAAACATCACAAGAGAATCTCCGATTACGGTGCTTGGGGGCGTTGGAAAGGTGCGCGCGGCAAGCTATGCGCGTCTTGGGATCTTTACCTTGGGAGACTTATTGGCACATTTTCCGAGAGCGTACGAGAATAGAGGAGATATCCGCCTTCTGACCGATGCCCGAGCCGATGGCAAAAGCGCAGTGGTGCTCACGGTTGCGACTGCACCCAAGGTTGTTCGCCTTCGCAGTCATAAGAGCTTTTTGAAGTTCCGCGCCTATGATGACAGCGCCTCCTGTGAGATCGTATATTTTAACCAGGATTACCTCAAGGACAAGTTTCAGATTGGGTCGGAATTCCGTTTTTGGGGACGTGTGGAGCCAAAGGGACGGAACGGCTTTTCGATGTCCTCTCCCGTGGCAGAGGCGTGGGTGGAGGAAATGCCACCGCGATCTCTCTGCGCGGTGTGGCGTCTGACCGATGGGCTGACGCAGAAGCAGGTGGAAAAGGATATTTTTACGGCACTTTCCCTGCTCGGTGGGGATATAGAGGATCCTCTGCCCGTAGAGATCCGTCAGAGAAGGGAACTTTGCACGCTCTCCTTCGCGGAACGTAACATTCATCAGCCGGATACCGCAAAGGAATTGATGATTGCGAGACGGCGTCTGGTGTATCAGGAGTTTTTCGATTTTTCGCTCGGCGTATCCATGACTCAGGAGCAGACCGGGCGACACGATGCGCCTGTTTGTGAAAACGGCGACATCAGCCGTCTGACGGCGCAGCTTCCTTACCATCTGACCGGGGCGCAGGTGCGTGTGATCGAGGAGATCCGTCGGGATATGGCAAGGAGTACGCCCATGGCGCGTATGATCGTGGGAGATGTGGGCTGCGGAAAGACGGTCTGTGCAGCAGCGGCGATGCTGATTGCAGTTCAGAGCGGACGGCAGGCAGCTCTAATGGCGCCGACGGAGATCCTGGCACGTCAGCATTATCTTGATCTTTCTCCCTACTTTGAGGCGATGGGAATTTCCTGTGCGCTTCTGATCGGCGCATCTACCGCAAAGGAGAAGCGCGAGATCAAGGAAGCGCTTGCTTCCGAGCACGAGGGGGAAAGACTGGACATTGTGATCGGCACACACGCCCTGTTGTCGGACGGCGTGGAATTTGCACGTCCGGGATTGGTGATCACCGACGAGCAGCATCGCTTTGGTGCTCGTCAGAGGGCGCAGCTCTCTCAAAAAAATGCACACGCGCACCTGCTTGTCATGAGCGCAACCCCCATCCCGCGCTCCCTTGCGCTGGTTTTGTACGGAGATATTGCGCTTTCTCGCATCGATGAGATGCCGGCAGGAAGACAGCGGGTAGACACCTTTGTGGTGGACGAATCCTATCGTGCTCGTCTGAATGGATTTATTGAAAAGCAGCTTTTGGAGGGTGGGCAGGTGTACGTGGTATGCCCTGCGGTTGAGGAGCAAGAGATTGAGCCTGACGAGGTAGAGCTTCGCGACCTGAATCCGGTGGATGGATCGGTGTTTGCGGAGCAGAAGCCGCCTCTCAAGGCTGCCGTGGCATATGCGGCGGAGCTTTCAAAGGTCTTTCCGAGCACGGAGGTTGCCTTCATTCACGGAAAGCTGAAGAGCCGCGAAAAGGAAGAGATCATGCGGCGCTTTTCGGAGGGAGAGATTGGGATCCTTGTTTCCACAACCGTGATCGAGGTGGGAGTGAACGTTCCGAACGCCTGCTTGATGATTGTGGAAAACGCAGAGCGGTTCGGACTGTCCCAGCTGCATCAGCTCAGAGGACGAGTTGGACGCGGGTCGCGGAAATCCTACTGTATTTTGGTTGCGGGAGGAGAGGGCGGCTCGATCTCCGAGACCTCCCGACAAAGACTTCACGTCATGCACACCACCTACGACGGCTTTGCGATTGCCGAGCAGGATTTGGCGCAGAGAGGACCGGGAGATTTTCTTGGAAATGCTTCGGACGGATCGGTCCGCCAGAGTGGTGCTTTGTGCTTTCGTTTGGCAAGCACCTCTGAGGATTTTGCGCTAATGGTGCAGGCGACCGAGGACGCAAGGGAACTTCTGCGGGCAGATCGCGAGCTTGCCTCTTGCCCCGGGCTTGCAGAGCGCGCAAGACGAATGTTTTCTATTGAATCGGGACTTATTAGCTGAGATAAAAGCGTATGGAAGGTGCACTTTGGCGTCCTGCCATACGCTTTTTGAAGGTTTTTTAAAAAAATCTTCCTTAAAATGTTGTCAAAATTCAAAAAAAATTCAAAAAAGGGTTGCAAAACTGAAAAAACTGTGATATACTATGTCATGGTAGTATAAGATGAGAGTATTGGAGTGGGTTTTCGGAGAGGACCCGCTCTTAATTTTTGAGAAATACGAAATTGCTATACTATAATAAGATGAACGGAGTCAACCCATGAAAAAAAGTGGCGGAAGCGTTGTAGCGACGGTAAAGAAGCTGGCAGAGCCGATTGCGGAGTCTCTCGGCTACGAGCTCTGGGACGTGGAATACGTCAAGGAGGGCGCGGATTACTATTTGCGGATCACCATTGATTCGGCAGAGGGGATTACCATTGATGATTGCGAGAAAATGCACCGCGCGATCGATCCTGTTCTGGACGAGGCAGATCCCATCGAGGGCTTCTATCACCTGGAGGTTTCCTCCACGGGAATTGAGCGCGAGCTCAAGACCGACCGTCACATTCAGGCGAGCGAGGGCTGGAGTGTGGAGCTTCGGCTGTATGCTCCTGTGAACGGCTCCAAGACCTATACGGGAGAGCTGCTCCCCTTGGGCGAGGACGGCGCGATCAGAATTGCCGCAGATCCGAACGGAGAGGAAATTTCCTTCCCCCGTGCATCGGTTGCATCTCTGCGTACGCGCTACAATTTTGATGACGAGAAATGATCAAGAGTGAGATAGATTGAGAAAGGATACAGAAGAATGAATTCAGAGTTTTTTACTGCCCTTGAGTTGCTTGAGAAGGAAAAGGGAATCCCGGCCGACTACATGATCGAAAAGATTGAGGCCGCTCTTGTTTCGGCGTACAAAAAGGAGTACGGAAACAACACCAACGTTCGTGTGCTGATCGACCCCGCCAAGAAGGATGTGCGTGTATATCAGCAGAAGGAGGTTGTTGAGGTTGTAGAGATCCCCGAGACGCAGGTCAGCCTGGAGGATGCAAAGCTCAAGTCCAAGAGAGCGACTGTCGGAAGCGTGCTGGAATACGAGGTAAAGACCAAGGATTTCCGCCGTCTGAGTGCGGCAGCCGCAAAGTCTGTTATCATTCAGGGCATTCGTGAGGGCGAGCGCCGCGCGATGCAGGAGGCTTATGAGGATAAGCACGAGGAGATTATTACAGCGACCGTGAGCAAGGTGGATCCCGAGAACGGAAACGTCGTGCTGGATACCGGCACGAGCCGCGCAGTTCTGCTCCGATCCGAGCAGATCCCCGGCGAGAGATTCCGCGTGGATGACAAGATCAAGGTCTTCGTCATGGAGGTCAACAAGGAGAGCCGCGGACCTCTGGTAACACTTTCCCGCGCACATGCAGGACTGGTTCGCAGAATGTTTGAATTGGAGATCCCCGAGATCGCGGACGGAATCGTTTTGGTAAAGGGTGTCAGCCGTGAGGCAGGATCCCGTACCAAGATCGCAGTCATGTCCAGAGACCCCGACGTTGATCCCGTAGGCGCTTGTATCGGTAGCCACGGATCAAGAATTTCGGGCATCGTTGACGAGCTTCGCGGTGAAAAGGTTGATATTGTAAAATACAGTGAATCCATTGAGGAATATGTTGCGGCTGCATTGGCACCCGCGTCGGTTCTCTCGGTTACCGTTACCGGGGAGCGCAGCTGCCGCGTACGTGTTGAGCCCGACCAGCTTTCCCTTGCCATCGGTAAGGAGGGTCAGAATGCTCGCTTGGCGGCAAGACTGACCGGCTATAAGATCGATATCAAGGCAGACGACAGCGATCTGGACGTTTAAGCATGGAAAAAAAGGTGAAGAAGATCCCGATGCGTCAGTGCATGGGATGCAACGAGCATAAGCCGAAGTCCGAGCTTTTGCGGGTCGTAAGAAGTCCCGAAAATCAGGTTTCCCTGGATTTTACGGGAAAAAAATCGGGAAGAGGCGCATACATCTGCCGCTCGGTCAAGTGTCTGCAAAAGGCAAGAAAGAGCCGTCGGCTGGATCGCGTTTTGGAATGTGAGATTCCCGAGACGGTTTACGACGCGATGGAGCAGGATCTTCTCGATCAGGGAGAGTGAAAATGATCGAGAGGGAAGGTGCTTCAGACGTGCTTCGTGCGCTTGGTCTTTGCGCCAAGGCGGGCAAGCTGATTTACGGCACGCCCCTGATTTGCGAAGCGCTGAAAGCGAAAAAAGAGATTTTCCTGGTGGTGGAGGCGTCGGATAACTCCGAGAACACCCAAAAGCGTCTCCGTGACCGTTGCGACTTTTACGGCGTTGAAAAAAAACGCCTGAGGGTTGACGGTGACACCCTGGCGAGGGCGCTGGGGAAGAATAGCAGAATCTCTGCTGTGGCAATTACAGACGAGCAGCTTTGTCGGCTTGTGCTGGGAAAGCTCAAAGAGGAACACATTTTATGATCTCTGCAAGATCTGCGGTTTTGCGGAGAGATCAGGAGGGTATATGGCTGATACAAAAACACAATTTAAGCTTAACAAGCTTGCAAAGGATCTTGGACTGAAGGGAAAGGATCTGATCGAAATTTTGTCAAAGCACGGAAAGGAGGCTACGGCGCAGAAAACGCTGGATTCCTCCGAGTTTGACATTTTGTTTGACACGCTGACACGCGAGAATCAGATCGATGACGTTGGCGCATATCTTGATGGGAAGACCTATATTCCCTCCAAAAAGAAGCCCGTAAAGGAAGAAAAACCGGCAGAGGAAGCAGAGCAGAAGCCTGTTGAGGCAGAAAAGAAGGCGCCCGAGGTGGCTCCTGTTAAGGCAGAGACTCCCGCACCCGTGGAGGAAAAGAAGCCCGCAGCGCCTGCAAAGACGGTTGAAAAACCGGAAGCTCCCGCTGCAAAGGCGGAGCCTGTTGCTCCTGCACCTAAAAAAGCTGCACCTGTCGAAAGCGCACGTCCTGCGAACGCTTCGACGAACGAAAGACCTATGGGCGCACGTCCGCAGAACGGAGCACCCCAGCAGAGAATGAATACGAATCCCGCGGCAGGATACCGTCCTGCGCCCACAGCGGGTGGAAGACCGAATCCCAATGCAAATCAGGCCTCGAGTGGCGGTTATCAGCCCCGTCCGCAGGCAGGTTCTGCTGCAGGAGCAGGTGCACGCCCCTACTCCAATAACGGAGGCGGAGCAAATACCCAGCGCAATTCTTATGGCCAACCCGCGCAGGGAGGCTTTGGCGGCCGTCCCCAGCAGTTTGGCGGCAACCGTCCTTCCTTTGGCGGAAACGATAGCTTTGGCGGCTCCTTCGGCGGAAATCGCCAGGGCGGTCAGAACCGTCCGCAGAACAACCGCGGCGGTCAGAAATTTGATAAGGATAAGGGAGATTTCGTACAGGGCGGCCCCAGAGACACCTTCAAGGCACAGCCCATTGTCAGAGGTGCGACGACCAACGTCAATCCCGATGGAACACTCAAGGGTCCCCGTGTGGTGGATACCAGAGGCTCCGCCGGAGTGGATCTCTCGAAATACGATGAAAAGCTGGAGACCTTTGCATCCGACCGCGAGAACAATCTCCGCGGCGGAAACCAGAGAGTGAAGAAGCAGACCGGCAATCCGATCGCAGGCGGCAAGAATCAGTTTGCAGGCAAGGGCAAGAAGGGACGGGCACAGAACGTTCCCATGCAGTCCAATGTCATCAAGCGTCCCACCAGCGTTGAGCTTCCCGAGGAGATCGTGGTTGGTCAGCTGGCATCCCGTTTGATGGTGACCGCGGGCGAGGTCGTCAAGAAGCTCATTATGATGGGTATGATGGTGACCGTAAACCAGGTCATTGAGTATGACTATGCCGCACTGGTATGTGAAGAATTCGGCGTAACCGCGACCAAGGAGGTTGTGGTGAGCATTGAGGATAAGCTGTTTGACGAGGTAGAGGATACCGAGGAGCAGCTGGAGTCTCGCGCACCCGTTGTGTGCGTTATGGGACACGTTGACCACGGAAAGACGTCCATTTTGGACGCAATCAGACATGCAAATGTTACCGCAGGCGAGGCGGGTGGTATTACCCAGCACATCGGTGCTTACCGTGTAAATGTGGGAGGCAGAGATATGACCTTCCTGGATACCCCCGGACACGAAGCCTTTACCGCGATGCGTGCAAGAGGTGCAATGGCAACCGATATCGCAATCCTGGTTGTTGCGGCAGACGACGGTGTGATGCCCCAGACGGTTGAGGCAATCAACCATGCAAAGGCTGCGGGAATCGAGATTGTGGTTGCGATCAACAAGATGGATAAACCCACCGCAAACCCCGATGCGATCAAGCAGGAGTTGACCAAATATGACCTGGTGCCCGAGGAGTGGGGTGGAGATGTGATCTGTGTTCCCGTGTCTGCACTTAAGCACGAGGGAATTGACGATCTGCTTGAGAACGTATTGCTCGTTGCTGACATGAAGGAATTGAAGGCAAATCCCAACCGTCGTGCAAAGGGTATCGTGATAGAAGCAAAGCTGGATAAGGGAAGAGGACCCGTTGCGACCGTTCTGGTTCAGAATGGAACGCTGAGAAACGGAGATATCATCATCGCAGGTACTGCGGTGGGACGTGTCCGTTCGATGATGGACCACACCGGAAAGCTGCTTAAGGAAGCGGCTCCCTCTGTTCCGGTTGAGATTACCGGACTTGCCGAGGTTCCTTCCTCGGGAGATGAGTTCCAGGCGGTAGAGGATGAAAGAATGGCAAGAACACTGGCTGACCAGCGTCGTGATTCCGCAAAGGAAGAGGTGTTCCGTGCCAATGCAAGAGCAAGTCTGAACGACTTGTTCGCGCAGATCTCGGAGGGTGTCAAGAACCTCAACGTCATCGTCAAGGCGGACGTTGGAGGATCTGTGGAGGCTGTCAAGCAGTCTCTTGAGAAGCTCTCTAATGAGGAAGTTAAGGTTCGCATCATTCACGCAGCTGCAGGAGGCATCACCGAGGGTGACGTTACCTTCGCGGCAGCATCCGATGCAATTATCGTCGGATTCAACGTGCGTCCCGATAAGTCCGCGATCGACTCCGCGGAGCGTCAGAACGTTGAGATTCGCACATACCGTGTTATTTACGAGTGCATCGAGGAGATCGAGGCCGCAATGAAGGGTATGCTTGCTCCCAAGTTCAAGGAGAATATCCTGGGACACGCCGAGGTCCGTCAGACCATTCACGTGCCCAACGTCGGAACGATTGCAGGATGCTATATCCAAGACGGAAAGATCACTCGTCAGTCTCAGATTCGTGTGCTGCGTGACAGCATCGTGATCTTTGAGGACCGCATTTCCTCTCTCAAGCGTTTCAAGGATGACGCAAAAGAGGTTAACAGCGGATACGAGTGCGGCGTTGGATTGGAGAAGTTCAACGACATCAAGGTTGGAGACGTTCTCGAGGCCTTCGTAATGGAGCAGATCGAGGTAAAGTAAAAAATGTTTGGCATAGCGGGAATCAAGCCCGATTCCCGCTGTGCAAAACGGAAAGGACCAAAAGCGGATGCGTCGTGAAAAATCGTGTGGCGCGCTGGTGTTGCGCCGCGACGTGGAAAGTGAAAAAACGTATATTCTGATGATTCGTCACAAGAACGGCGGACACCGTTCCTTCCCCAAGGGGCATATGGAACGCGGAGAAACCGAGTATATGACTGCGATCCGCGAGGTGTACGAGGAGACCGCCGTGCAGATCCGCATCTTGTCTGATTTTCGGCAAACCGTGCACTACAATCCTATGCCGGGAGTCCGTAAGGAGGTCGTGTATTTCCTGACCGAAACCGCGCAGTCGGAGGTTCGTCCGCGAATCGGTGAGATCGCGCAGGTGGAGTGGGTTCCGATCGAGCAGGCAGAGGCGTCCCTCACGCATGAGAACGACAAGACTGTTTTCCGTGCAGCCATGGAGACGATCGAGAAAAAAGGATACCCCCTCTCCCGAGCAAACACCAAAAACTGAATGCCCGCATATCCTTTAGCAGAATCAAACTGCGAGGAGGGGCACATATGAAAATGATTGTTTGGAAGGCACCCGCGATTCTCTCTCCCGTTCTCAGAAAACTGTTTTCGGGAAGGGCACCTAAGAAATTGCACAAAAGAACGCGATCTGTTTGAATGAAAAACAGGGTCGAAAGTGCGATGCCGGTCATGGAGGATAAAAATACGGATGTTTTTCATAATATCTTGATTTTTTGAAAAAGATATATTACAATAACATAGACAAACATTTAAAGATGGTTTAGGAGTGATAAAATGGCAAGTTTCAAAAAGATTGGAATTTTGACGTCCGGCGGAGATGCTCCCGGAATGAACGTTTGCATCAAGGCCGTTTTGAGCAAGGCAACGTCTCTTGGAATTGAGGTCGTTGGCGTTGTTGGCGGATATACGGGGTTGATGCGCGGAGAATTCGTTGAACTCACCTGCGAGAAAATGAGCACTGCCATCGGCTTGGGCGGTACAATGCTGTATTCCAGCCGTTGCCCTGAATTCAAGGAGGAGGCCGGTGTTATGCAGGCGGTCAAGGTCTGCCGTGAAAACGGAATTGATGCGCTGGTATGTATCGGCGGCGACGGAACCTTCCGCGGCGCGACCGATATGACCCTGCACGGAATCCCTTCGATCGGACTTCCCGGAACCATTGACAACGACATCACTGCAACCGATTACACGATTGGATTGGATACTGCAATCAATACCACCGTGGAGATGGTGGACTGCCTGCGCGATACCTGTGAGTCTCATGCACGTTTGAACGTTGTAGAGGTTATGGGACGCGACTGCGGACAGATTGCGCTCTACGCGGCAATCGCATCGGGAGCCGCTGCGGTGGCGATTCCCGAGGTTCCGTTTGATGAGGAGGCTGCATTTGAAAGAATTCGTGCTCTTCGCGCGTCTGGTAAGCGCGGAATGATCGTGATGGTATCCGAGGGTATGCGAAATCCCGACGGAACGCCTTACGGTGAGACGCTTGCAAAGAGAATTGCCGAGAACACCGGTGTAGAGACCAAGTTTGCACGTTTGGCGCACATCGTCAGAGGTGGCAGACCTACCGTCCGCGACCGTGTCACGGCGGCAGAGATGTCTGTAAAGGCAGTTGAGATGCTGGTGGAGGGCAAGAGCAACGCGGTGATGTGTGAACTGGACGGCGTGGTAACTCCCGTGGATATTTCCTGGGCTCTGATTGCAGACCGTATGTATAAAAACAAGCTCAAGGCAGGAGACCTGGACAAGTTCACAAAGGAAGAGGTTCGGGCGATGGAGGAAATGGCAGAAAAGCGCCGTGCCGAGATCAAGAGACTCTATGCTGTTGCAAATGATATGGCATTCTGAGATTTTAGGAATTTCAAAAATAAGGAACCGTTTTTTACGGTTCCTTTTTTTGTCCTCCCACGCCGTATTTTTAAGGTGTTTTTTTCATATAGTGGTATGAATCAAGTGCGCGGAGGGACGGAAATGACAGAATTCAAAAGGGCGGAGGATTTTCGTCGAGTGGGCTTGGCGGAGGAAGAGGTTGAGTCATCGGCAAGTCGATTTGGACGGAACGTGTTATCAAAACAGAAGGGAAAATCCTTTTGGAAACGGTTTTTGGGGAATTTAAACGACCCCGTTATTCGAATTCTTTTAGGAGCGCTGGCGGTCAATCTGATTCTTGCCGTTCGAGGTGCGGATTGGGTGGAGACGGTTGGGATTGCCATTGCCGTTTTTTTAGCGGCATTCATCTCTACTTTGTCGGAGTGTTCCTCCGAGCGGGCGTTTGAGGAGTTGTCAAAAGAGAATGAAAAGGTGGTGTGCCGCGTTCGTCGGGAGGGACGGGTGTGCGAGATTCCCATGAGCGAGGTTGTGGTTGGGGATATTGTTCTGCTTTGCGCAGGAGAACGGATCCCGGCGGACGGACTTCTTTTGGCGGGAGCTCTCGCCAGCGATCAATCTGCCATGACGGGGGAAAGTCGGGAGGTGAGCAAGCTTCCGTCTGACAATGTTTCAAGGGATCCAACCTCCCCATCAGCCTTGTTTCGGGGTTGCACCGTAACGGCAGGCGGGGGAGAGATGGGCGTCACCTCGGTGGGCGACGCAACCTTTTTGGGACAGATCTCAAGAGAGGTGCAGATGGAGCAGAGAGACAGTCCCCTCAAGATCCGTCTTGCCAAGCTTGCAAAACAGATCAGCGCGCTGGGATATGTTGCGGCGATTTTAGTGACGCTGGCATATTTGTTCCATGTGTTCCTTTTGGATAGCGGAATGCGATGGGAGGTCATTCGGATCAAGCTTTTGGATGCGCCGTATCTCCTGTCTAAGCTCTTTCACGCCTTCACGCTTGGTTTGACGGTGATTGTGGTAGCCGTTCCCGAGGGGCTTCCCATGATGATTGCAGTTGTGCTTTCGGGAAATATCCGCAGAATGGTCAGAGACAATGTGCTGGTGAGAAAGCCGGTCGGGATCGAGGCGGCGGGGAGCATGAATCTGCTGTTTACAGACAAAACGGGCACGCTGACCGAAGGAAAAATGAAGTTGACCGAGGTTCTGACTGCAGATGGCGGTGTTTGCCCTACGGCAGAGTCCATTCTCTTAAGGGGACGATTTTTTGCAGAGCTGCTCTCCCTTGGACTTCGCGGAGGAGAGGCAATGATGGGAGAGGGTGGACGTGCGATTGGCGGAAATGCAACCGATCGTGCGCTTCTCGAGGGGATCGCTGCGCTTCCTGACCTCGAAGGATACCGCGTGTTTTCAAGACTGCGTTTTGAAAGTGAGAGAAAGTATGCAGCTGTCAGCTACAAGGGGAGAAACAGCATGACCTTTCTTCTGGGAGCTCCCGAGAAACTTTTGCCGTATGTTCAAAGCGCGATCTATCCGGATGGAAGTATGGGGGCATATTCAAAAAAGAAGATAGAGAGTGCCCTGTCAGAGAGAACAAAAAGGGGAAACCGGTGTTTGCTGCTCGCGTTGTCTGCCGAGGATATTCCTGCCGCCTCTCATCGAGACAGGGTAAGGGGTGGTCTTGTTTTGGTGTCTGTCCTATGTCTTTCCGATCCCATCCGTCGGGAAGCCCCTGGTGCGGTATCAGATCTGCATCGCGCGGGGATTCAGGTCATTATGATTACGGGGGATAACAAGGAAACAGCATCGGCGATTGCACAAATGTGCGGGATCCAAACCGCCAAAACTCCGGTGGCACTGACGGGAGAGGAGCTGTCGAAGCTTTCGGACGTTCAGCTCAAGGAGCTTTTGCCAAGGCTTTCGGTGGTCGCAAGGGCGCTGCCGACCGATAAGAGCCGATTGGTTCGGGTGGCGCAGGAGATGGAGTTGGTTACCGGTATGACGGGAGACGGGATCAATGATGCCCCCGCTCTCCGACGCGCGGATATCGGATTTTCAATGGGGGGCGGTACTCAGGTCGCAAAGGATGCAGGGGATATCGTAATACTGGATAATAATTTAGCGTCCATTGTCAAGGCGGTGCTTTACGGAAGAAGTATTTTTAAGAGCATCCGAAAATTTATTGCGTTGCAGCTTACCATGAACTTTTCGGCGGTAGGGGTGACCATGATCTGTCCCTTCCTTGGTGTTGATACACCTGTTACGGTGGTACAGATGCTTTGGATCAACCTCATCATGGATACGCTCGGGGGCTTGGCGTTTGCGGGAGAGGCACCCCTGGCGGAATACATGAACGAAAAGCCGAAAAAACGGGGAACGGGAATTCTGAATGGCTACATGGTGGATGAGATTGCCGTTCTTGGAGGATTTACGGTGGCGCTGTGTTTGTTATTTTTGAAATGCCCTCTCGTCACGTCTCAATTTCGCCCCCATGAGAACAACCTCTATCTGCTCACCGCATTCTTCGCATTGTTCATTTTTGCGTCGGTCTTTAACTGCTTCAATGCAAGAACGGATCGACTAAAGCTTTCAGCAGGGCTGAAGCAGAACCCTGTATTCCTGGGAATTATGGTTGCGATATTGGTAATACAGATTCTGTTTGTGTACATCGGCGGCAGTGTGTTGCGAACGGTTCCGCTCACTCCAAGAGAGCTGGGGGTGACGATGCTCATGGCATCACTTGTGTTCCCTTTCGATATTTTGAGGAAATGGATCTGGAGGAAGGTTAAGGGTAAAAAAGGGTACTGACAGGTCAAACTTTGCACGAGGCGATCGATTGCATTTTTACAGAAGATCGCCTCAAAATCAATGAAAAAACCAAATTGAAAAAGGGAGGGATAAAAATAGAAAAAGGGCTTGACAAAGCGGATAAAATTGTGTATAATAAGTGATGTCCGCAGGCAAAAGGAAACGGCACCCTGCGACGAGTACACGGAGAAGTACTCAAGAGGCCGAAGAGGCGCCCCTGCTAAGGGTGTAGGCCGGTTATACCGGCGCGAGAGTTCAAATCTCTCCTTCTCCGCCAAAAAAGATAGGCAATGCCGTAAGGTGTTGCCTATCTTTTTTGTTGAAAAAAAGTGTATGATGCAGGACTCCGCGAATTGCCGCTGGCGGCAATTACGCCAGAGCGTGCGCATAGATTGAATAGAAGATCACAACAGAATTACAGCGCACGCTTGAGTTCTAAATCTCTCCTTCTCCGCCATGAAAAAAGTCCTTGATTTTCAACGACTTTTTTCATTTCGATGGGCTAAAATCCCTTACAAATCCCATACGAATAAGAAAGGGGGTGAGTCAAATGCATAGATGCATAGGTGACTCACCCCCGTCGTTTTTGCTTTGCGGCTAAACACCGCAATTTTTGCCTGTTTTACAGGCAAAAAACGCAAATTCCACGCGTCAAAAAAGCCTAGTCGGCTTTTTTGCGCAGGGGCTGCGTAAATGACGCAGCCCCTGTTTTGTTTGTCAGTTCTTTTTTTAGTCCACGAAAATGGAAGTAGCCTTATCCCTTTACTCGTTGTATCGGAAGGGGGTGCCGACAAATCCGATCTGTTTGAAATCATTGTAGTTGTGGCGGATGATGTAATCCAGATAGGAAGCCAGCATTTTTGCCGTAAGAACGTATCCCATGGGGTTCAGGTGTCCGCCCAGATAGTACACGCGCTTGAAGTCCTCGTCATAAATGGGGGCGTATTCATAGAGATCCAGGACGTAGGTGTTGGAGAAGAACGCCGCGAGATCATAAAGCATTTTGCGATGCGTTTTGCATAGCTCGTCACGGGCGGCATCCCAGGTCTCGCTACGCGGCATTGCCATCAGGAAGAACTTTGCATCGGGCTGGATTTCCTTATATCGTTGAATGATCTGTGCGTAGTATCCCATAAAATTATGCGCATTTTGTCTCCAGTCCTCAAGGCAGATATCCTTTGTCGAGCCGATTTCCTGCGCATCGAGCAACCGTCCCTGATTGAACAGATCGTTTACGCCAAGTGCAATGACATACGCTCTGCATTTCTTTTCGGGATTCCAATAATCCATTGCATCTGCAAAGGATTCACAATACTCCTTTGCGGTCATTCCACCGCGAGAGAAATTATATACGGTATTCCCGCTCATTCGCGCGAAGAACTGTCCCCATGAGTATTCAAACATATCGTGATATGTTTTCTCGCCGTTTTCGTTGGTTGCCTCAAATTCTCCCGAGGAAAGACTGTCTCCTACGCACGCAACCGTCCGAAAGATCCCACTCATGCCGCCATCTGCGCAAAGAGAATCGAGCGGCTTTTCATCCTCGTTTGGAATGATCCATTCCTTCCAATTTACTTCTTTCATGTTTTATCCTCGCTTTTTTGAGTCGTGATGTTGTTTTGAAAGCGGGTGTTCCGCATTCGGTTATTTGATCTGTAGATTGCGACAACCGTCCTCGGTGATATAAATCTTATCCTCTGCTTGGAAAGGTGCCGTCGCGAGTCCGGGAACGTTGGGCTGAAGGTCTATTTTCCCAACGTAATAAGGATGCGCGTTTCCTCTTCGGTAGGTGTGCTCGCAGTTTGAGAGCGTTACGTTCGATATATTGCCTGCCTCACCTGCGATGATGGAGGGATTCTCCTGGACGAAGGAGCAGTTTTTGAAGGTGATATCTGAAATCGCGCCATTCGAGTTCTTGGCGCAGAGG
Organism: Eubacteriales bacterium; assembly: GCA_045631745.1. GTDB lineage: Bacteria > Bacillota > Clostridia > Oscillospirales > CAG-272 > UMGS1865. The sequence continues at coordinate 10,068 of JAZQVI010000068.1, read as the reverse complement.
ACAAAACCCTCTCCTTTGCCCCACCAGTCTCCTGTGTGGATGCAGGTCTCAGCCGTCAAATTTTCGACCTCAATATGCTCTACCTTGCCGCCATCTCCCGCAAAGATAATGATCGCACGGGTGGAGGGAAGAACCTTGACGTTGTTCACCCGAACGTTTCTCACGTGACTTGAGAGGTGACCGAGGCGAATTGCCGCCGAGCGTGAGGAGAGCAGGCAATCGGTGATTTCGATATTCTTGCAAACGCCGTTCCAATTTGTAATGCAGGTAGCCGCAATGCAATCGTCTCCGCATAGGAAGGTGCAATTTTTCACCACAATATCCTTTGAAGCAGAGAAATGAACGCCATCATTGTTGGGGATACGCGCGTGATTGTCCACGTAAAGATCCTCCAGCGTAACGTCCTCGCAGTTGGAAAAGACCAGTCCCCAGCAGGGCGCGTTGCAAACGAAGATTCCCTCTATACGAACGTGCTTGCAGGAATCAAAGAAGATGGGTTGGGTGGGGCGTTCCTTTGCGGCTACAACGGTTTGCACCGTGTAGTCTTTTGTCATGGTGGCAGGATCGATCTCGCGCGGCAGATGGTGATAGGTGTTGAATTTCATGAACGCGTCACCGGAGAGCTGGATCTTTCCTTTTCCGCAGAAGGTAATATTTTCACAATTTAAGGCGTAGATCAGCGACACGGTCTGAATCATTTCGTTGTGATAGAATCCGCAGTCACGGTAGTGTGCGAAATTGCGGGAGCCGCAAATCTCAGCATTGTCCTCGATCAGAATTGTAATATCGCTTTTCAGTGCCAGCGTGCCCGTGACAAAGCTTCCGTCCGAAAACACCAAGGTATCGCCTTTTTCCAGAGAATCGATCGCACGCTGAATCGCCAAGGTGTCCAGAGTCACGCCATCGCCCACGGCGCCAAAGGATCTTACATCTATTTTGCTCATGGTAATCCTCGCTTTATCTTTTTTCAATGATATCGTAAGCCTCTTGACCGAACCAGTCAATCTCAAGGATTTCTCCGTTGAGCAACCATCGGCTCGGGCAGTTGTTTTCCATCCAATCCAAGGGGATCAGCTCGTCGGTCTGAACCGAATTAACCTGCAGGGCATCGCATACCGCTTTGTGAATTTCCTCATTGTCGGCAGACGGATCCCAACTGATAAACAAGGGGGAGCCGCTTCTTGAGAGCAGATACATCCATCTTTCATTCATTCCCCACGGAACGAGATTGGTCAGTCCCACGCAGTCGGCGTCTCCAACGTAGAAGGTACCGTTCTGCATCGAACGGAATGCAAGGGTGTTGACACCGAACTGTCTTGTGCGACGCCAATCGCGACCACTGGTATCATCTCCTGTACGGTTGATCTCAACCAGTCCGGCGCACAAATGGCTGACCGCGTTGCATCCGATCAGAACCGCATCACCCGACGCCTCTCGAATGGCTCGATACAGGTTTAGAATGATCTCGGCAGAGGTCTTGGAGCGATCGTGGAAGCTCCAGTTGTCTCCCTGTGCCAGGAAGATCGGGCTTTCCCAGCCCCATTTTCCAAACAGGTCGTAGGTTACAAAATCGAATTTGATCAAACGGTATCCCCAGTCGACCAGTCTCTGAAACTGTTGCTTGACGTAATCGAGAACACCTTCCTCGGACGGATCCAAAAAGCATCCGTTTCTCTCCAGTCTCCAATGCGCCGGAAGATCAAGGGGCGCCATTTGAGACAAAGGACGGAGCCAGATTCCGGGATCGACGCCCAGCTTGGAGATCTCCTCTGCCAAGAGATTCATGTCGGGGAATTTTTCGTTTCCGCGATCCCACGGCCCGTCACAGGCGTTGGGCTGCCAGCAGTCGTCAATCACCATGAAGGGCTTTTGCAGCCCCTTGGTGCATTCCGCCAGCTTTCCGGCATCCCGTCTGACCTCCTCCGCGGAGCTGACGCCGTAGGCATAATAGAAGTTGTTAAATCCATATACGGGTGCTTTCGGGAAGATGGGATCCTGGCACATTTCCTTGCAGAAGAGCTTTCCGCTCTGATATGCGCTCATATTACGATAGTCGCCGAAGATAACCTCTGCCGTTTGGAGCGTTCTTCCGCCCAGAATCACTCCCCGTCCGCCACAGCGGATGTCCAGGGTCAGCGTGACACCGCCCGCATCATATTGCCAGATTGCAAACGATGACGGACGAACCTTTACGCCGAAGCACTCGGTGTGTCGGCCTTCTGTACACAGGTCGGAATCGCTGCCGTTGGAAACCAGGCAGTACCAAGGCATACAACGCTCGGCTACAACCCCTTTCCACTCCATGTCGCCATAGGCGCGCTCCCACGCGTCACCTAGGACGCGGACGGGCTCTGCGCGGCGCTCACTGTCGCCAAAGAACCACTTCAGGACAACGTAGCACAAGGGCGTCTCGTTTGCCTGTATGCAGGGGGTCAGCGTATCCTGCTCCAGCCGCATATCCACGCGCACGTCCGCTTGATTATTTGTCGAATCGGAGGACCAAATTCTTTTTCCGTCCTCTCCGTAGATCCAATATAGATCGGGTAATCTGATTTTCATGAGTTTTTTCTCCTGTGTTCAATGCCTTTCGCATCCGAATATTTCCGCTTCAGCCCAAGCGCAAAGGTAATGATATACCGGTAAATGCAGTTCCTGAACCTTGAAGGTCTCGGTTTCGGGTACGCGGATCGTGCAGTTGCAGATTGTGGACAGTGCACTTTCTTTTTCCCCTGTCAATGCAAGGGAGCGCATTCCCATCGCCTTGGCAACCTTTGCAGCGGCTACGACGTTCTTGGAATTTCCCGATGTGGAAAGTCCGATCAACAGATCCTCTGCCTTGGCGTACCCAAACACCAGCTGCGCGTAGACCAGCTCCGCGTCCACGTCATTTGCAAAGGCGGAGAGAATTGCGCTTTGAGCAGGCAGGGAAATCGCGGGGATCCCGCACTGCAATTTTTCGATCAGATCCTCGGCATCCGCGCCGAGCGCATCACGAAAGCGTGCTTGCTCTGCGAGCGGCATTTTTCGCTTTCCCAAAAATCCTTTCATGAGTTCTCCCACGATATGATCGGAATCCGAGCAGGAGCCGCCGTTTCCACACACCAGGATCTTGCCGCCTCGGCGGTAGGTTTCCAGCATCATCTGTGCCGCCGATTCAATTTCCTCCAGACATCCGTTCAGTGCCGGATATCGCGTGAGTAATTCACCTAAAAAATGATTCATTCTGTTTTACCTCAGTGAATATTTTTTCCTTCAAACGCAACCGAAAGTGCCGCATAGTCGCCAATGCTCTCGCCAAGCTTGGTGGGAAGAACGCGGCATACCGAATTGGAAATCGCCAGGCTTTCCCAATTCAGATAGCGCTCCATGTGTTCTCTGAGCAGCTCCTCGGAGCGTTGAAAAATGCTTCCGATTACAATAACCTCAGGGTTTAGTATGTCTACGATGATAGACAGGCCCCGTCCAAGCATCTCTCCGCAGATCTGATATGCCTTCAATGCCACGGGCTCTCCCTCATCGGCGTAATCCGCCAGCACTTTTGCATTGATCTTCTCCAGCTCGCTCACGCTTTGACAGTACGGGAGCGTTTTTCCGATCTGTAATTGTTCCAATGCCAGTGCTCTGCCGATCTGCGAAAGGCCGTTTCCGCTACAAAAACCCTCGAAGGATCCTGCCTTGCCGTAGCCTACGGGACCGTGCTCACTCAGTCGAATGTGACCGACCTCGCCCGCCATTCCGTTGGTTCCGTTGTAAAGCTGCCCGTTCAGGATCAGCCCTGCGCCAAGTCCCGTGCCAAAGGTCAGGAACACCATGTTTTGGGTGCCTTGCCCTGCACCGTATTTCCATTCTGCCAAGGCGCAGGCGTTGGCGTCGTTGCACAAATACGCGGGAATGCCAAATTTCTTTGATAGAATATCGACAATCGCTACCCGATCCCAATCGGGAAGATTGGGGGGAGAGAGGATGAGCCCCTTTTGCGTATCCAAAGGGCCTCCGCAGCTGATGCCGATCGCATCCCCTGTTCCAATCTCTTCGATCACCCGGATAATATGGTCAAGCGTTTCCTTGCAATTCGTTGTAGGAAATTTTATTTTCCGAACGATCTGCCGCTCGTCGCCAAGAACGACGGCGCATTTTGTTCCGCCGATGTCAACTCCGATTTTCATACGTACACCCTGCCTTTTTCAAGTGGCTTTCAGATTTCATTATCAAACCCGTCAAATTCGTTGTATTTTGCCTTTTCAATGTCTCTAAAATATTGCTCCAGCGAAATATCGCGCGATTTTGTAATATAGTGATTGCTTCCCTTGATGCCCTCGTCGGTTTCCCATTCCACATACAGGAAGGCATAGTCCTTGCATTCGGGAATCGAGACAACACATTTTGACACATCTCCGTCAACCGTGGCTTTTTCGCTATAAAGAACACGACCGTTTGTCAAATCGGTCACAGTAAACCGAACAGTTTGTGACGTTGAAAGATCATTGACTGCATACAGGGACAGTTTTCCGTCCTTCGGCTCGTCAAACATCAGGCAAAGCGACTTTTGGGAACGCTTGATATAATGGTAAGCAAGCTTTTTGCATTGATACCAATCCACGACCGCGTCGGAGATCTGCGGCCAACCGTCAATCAGGTTCCACCACAAAATGCCCGTCCGTCTCCATTTGCTGAGTCGGAAGCGCTCAATGAAATACTTGACCGCCTCTGCCTGGGAGATCTGACTTGCCTTTGCAAAGGCGTCCAGATCTGTGGGGAGATTGCCGAACAGGGTGCTCACCTGGCTCATCATCAGCCAAATCCGGTAGGAATATTTGCCCTTCAGACCCGGCTCCATTTCGGCGGCGTGGCAGATCCAGTCATTGTTCGGAACACCGTTTGCGTCGGTGATCGGCCAAACGTTTTCCGCGGAAATAAATTTCTTCAAGGACTCCGGAGAGGGACAGCCGTGGTATCCCGTTTCGGATGCGAAATGGCAAACGCTCTCTCCGTAGAACGATCCCTTGAAATAATCTCTCGGCCCCCACAAATGCTCCTCCGAGGTAGGTCGTCCCGTTCGAAACGCTTCCTCGTCCACGTAGGGAGAGGACGGCAGATAGGGGCGCACGTGATCATGCTCGAGCAGCACGCTCGGCAGGATCTTTCTGCTCACGATATTGGTGTTGGGGTCAATGCTTTTGCCGGCAGACCAGTCGTGTGCCAGGTCGTTTTCGTTGTCCCCTGCCCACAGGACCAGAGCTGCGTGAGAGCGCAGACGGTGAATGACCGAAACCGCTTCCTTTTGGATTCTTGCAACAAATCCGTTGTCCTGCGGATACACACCGCAGCCCATTCCAAAGTCTTGCCAGATCATGATTCCGCGCTCGTCGCAGAAATCATAGAAGGCGTCGTCCTCGTATACGTTTCCACCCCAGCAACGAACCATATTACAGCCCAGATCGTCCAGCATCTCCAGCGCGGGCTTCAAATGCTTGGGATTCTGGGAGGGGAAGGCGTTGAGCGGCACCCAGTTGGTTCCCAGGCAGAACACCTTTTTTCCGTTGATCTTAAAAACAAATTCTCCCGAACCATCCTTATCGGTGGTAGAAGTGCGGAGCAGCTCCACGGTGCGAACGCCGTGACGGAAGGAGATCTCGTCGCATAGCGTATCCTTGCGATAGAGCCTTACCGTTACGTCATAGAGGAACTGCTCGCCCGCATTTTTCGGATACCAAAGCTTGGGGTTGTCAAGCGTAATGTGCATGACCCCGAAGGTGTGCCAGAAATCAGCCTCTTGGTAGAATCTTGAATCTCCGCAAACGCCCTCGACCGTCAGTTTCAGATCTCTGATGTCATCTATGGGGGTGTGGAGCTCCACAAACGCCCTCATGCTTGCCTTGGATCTGTCTGCCTCAAGAGAGATGGTAGTCAGATAAAATTGCTCGATCCGCTCGTTTCTTTTTTGAATCAGCGTCACGGGCTTCCAAATGCCCCCCGAAACGAAACGGGGCATGATGTCCCAACCGAACATGGACGCGCACTTCCGAATCTGCAGAGCCGCATAGGTGTGAGGCTGCGCGTGGCAACGGTTCGTCAGAGGATATTTCCGCGCTTCGATCATGGTGGGGAAAATATGCACCACGAGTTCATTCGCGGGCTTGAGTAATCCCTGCACGCAAAATTCGTGCTCGATCAGCATATTGTCCACGTGTCCCAAAAGCGTTCCGTTGAGATAAATGTCCGCAACGGTGTCAATGCCCTCAAACCTCAAAAAGGTATTCGCATCCCCTGCGCAGTCCGCCTCAAAGGTGGTCGCATACCACAAATGGCGGTTCTCGTATTGCTGATACGCCCAAGGATTTTGCCCAAAGAAAGGATCGGGCGTTAGTCCCGCTTGAAAAAGATCCAATTCAAAGTTTCCGGGAACCGTTGCCGAAATGCTTTGATACGCGCAAGCCCCCAATTCGCGCATGGTGCGAGGATTAAATTGCGTTGCCTCAACCTCTGCGTTCGGAACCATTGTCAGTATCCATTTCCCTTGAAACGTATTCAAAATCTGCTTCATTTTGTTTTCACCTCGAAAGAGCAAAATTTTATACATTATAAAACAAAGCCAATATAGTTCCACAATGGAACTTAATGCTCACAATTATTATAACATAACGCCCTTATCTCTGTCAAGAGAAAATGGGCGAATGAAACGTAAAAATAATTCCATTCACCCATAAATCGTCAATTAAATTTTTGTTCAAAATACGCGTTGATGATCGCGGTGCAGACCGAGGCGCGGGCGAGAACGGGACTCATCTCGGAGAAGATCACCTTGACGTCATGTGCGCGAGCCACCATTGCGCGGGATTCAACGTGCGATTGGAGTAGCTCCGCCAAACGCTGTGGGCGGTAGGAATACTCACCGTAAAAGATGATTGCATCCAAATCGAAGAGGTTGATCGCGTTGACCATGGCGTAGGAAAATTTCTCTGCCATGAATCGCAACATTTTGTTTGCCTTTTCGTCCCCCTCGTATGCCAGGTCAACCATTTCCTCATAGGATTCGAATTGATATGCTTTTTTCAATGCCTTGAGCGAAACGTAGCATTCCAGGCATCCCACGTTTCCGCAGGGGCAGGGGAGTCCGTCCGGCTGGATTCCCGTGTGCCCAAACTCTCCCGAGAATCCCCCGATTCCGCGAAATACCTTTCCACCTGTCAATACCGCAGATCCAATCCCGCCAAAAATATTGACAAACATGGAATTTTGAAAAACACTTGTTGGCTGCGTTGCGTATTCTTGCATCGCATTCAAAACAGAGTTGTTGTCAAGCATGACGGGAAGTCCTGATTTTGCTCGGAGATATTCCCCCACCTCAACGTGATGGAAAAGCTTGAAGTCGGGAGGGTTCAGAATCGTGCCCTTGACGTACTCCACGGGGCCGGGGGCGCTGACGCCAATGCCGATACATTTTTGGGGCGGAATGTTCAATTCCTCAAGGAAGCGAAGGATCTGCTCGTAGGCGCGGTCCAACAGTTCGTATGGGTCATCGCCGTTTTCAATTTTATAGCTTTCATACGCCAGGATTTCCGATTTGAGATTCACGATGCAAACGTAAAAGCTGCTGCGATGCAAGGCGATCCCCGCGGCATATCTGTAATCGGCGACAATGTCCAACAGAATCGGCTTTCTTCCGTAGGACGAATCGGTGACGCCAATTTCCAAAAGCTGACCTTCCTCGATCAGCTCGTTGGTGATTCTTGTGACCGAGGATTTTGGCATTCCGGTTTTCTTGCAGATGTCGGCGCGAGAGACCATCTTCTGGCGAATATGCCTCAAAACCAACGCGCGGTTTTCGTTTTTGACCGTTTTTGCATTCTTTGCATACGATTTCATCTCGAAAAAACCTTTCCACTTCATTATTTCTGTATTTATCATATCATAAATGCTTAGAAAAGTAAATAGATGATGCAAAATTGTCACAATTGAAATCTCTCAAAGAATTTATTTAAAAAATAAAAAAGCAACGGAAAAGCGTTGTGTACATGAGATGCAACGCTCCTTCTCCGCCAAAAAAGTGTATGATGCAGGACTCCGCGAATTGCCGCTGGCGGCAATTACGCCAGAGCGTGCGCATAGATTGAATAGAAGATCACAACAGAATTACAGCGCACGCTTGAGTTCTAAATCTCTCCTTCTCCGCCAAAAAAAGTCCTTGATTTTCAAGGACTTTTTTCATTTTCATAGCTCAAAAATCCCTTACAATCCCATACGGACATAAAAACAATGTTTTTTCTTACTGGTAGCACGCAGAAACGCGTGCTTTTTGTTTTGGGGTGGTTGATAGAACGCCTCTTGTCAATATTGAAAGTATCTTGCTCTATAATACTGCTACAAGGTGGTGATTTTATGCCGTTCAAGTAGTAGAACAAAAATCATGCATGTATCGAACACTTTTGAATTATAGGTCTTTTTGACGGTTGCATATAATTTAAAAACAAAAACAAACGAATTATTTGGTTTTGAGTTCAACTCAGATGAGTTGTCTAACCAGGAATGACAATTATGGATTGGTTTTATCAGTCAAACAGATGCACTTTGTTATAAACAGATATAACGCTATGTTCAACTAAAACAATGTACTTATCTATAAAACAATCATACTTTTAATCGTTCTTACCTAGTTTTACGCGCCTTTTAATCGCTCTTTCGCAGAAAAAAGCACACATTAAAGATATTTTTTATAAACAAGCGGAGAGCCGAAGTTCACCGCTTGTTTTGTTATTGTGCTAACATCAAGCTATACTCGAAAACCTTTGTTTCCGTTATGCCTGATCGTTGCCGTCTTCCGAGGTAGCTTCTTCAGCCGACGCATCTTCCTCGGAGGGGAGTTCCTCTGCAGTCGCTTCCTCTTCGGAAGTTGCGGTTTCTTCAGAGGAGATTTCTTCTGCGGGGATATTCTCTGCGACCGCATCTTCTACGGAATCGTCTTCCGTCGCGGAAGCATCCACAACTACGGCGCATTCCTCAGCTTTGGCAATCTCTTCTGCCGTTTCGGGCGCCTTTTCTGCCATTGCAGGTTGTGTTTCGGGCTGCTCTGTTTCCTTCTTCTTGATCACAAACCAGAAGATCGCAAATCCGCCAGCCCCAAGGAGTAGAACCGCTCCGATCACGATCGCGATCACTGCACCTGCCGAAATGCCGTCCTTCTCATCGGGAGTAGCATCGGGAGTATTTGTATCGGGTGTGTTGGTGTCAGGCGTGGGATCGGCAATGGGAGTCTTCGCGCCAACGACTGCATACTTGGAGAAGTGATCGGTTTCAAAGGTCAGCGTGCCGTCTGCGTTTACGGTAGTCACACACGCTTCCACGCTTCCGTCAGCAGCAACATAGAACACTGTAACGGTATCGTACTTGGCGGTATTTACGGTGAGCGTTACCAGCACCTTTCCGTTGGGCTGTACTGCGTTGCTATCCAGCGTCAACGAGAGATCGTAGAATGCCAATATGTCGGGAGTTGCATTCAACTGTGCCGCGATGGCATTCAATGCGGACTCGGACAGATTTGCCGTGGGAAGTCCCACAACGTTCAGCGTAGTGCCAGCAGGGATCGTTGCTGCGCTTCCTGTGGGAACCTTCAAGGATACACTAGCCAGCTCATTTTTGAGCTCGGTTACCGTAGAGGGAGCAGGTGCATTTGCCGTCCACTTTGCATACAGTGTGATGCTTGCCGTAACTGCGGTGTTGAAATCGTAAGCGGTGGTGCAAGCCGCATCGGTGTACCAGCCGCCGAAGGTGTAGCCTGTTGCGGTGGGAGCGGTCGGCTCGGTTGCGGTCTGTCCTGCGGTGATCGTCTGTGCTTCGGGAGACGTGCCCTGGCCGTTTACATCAAAGGTTACGGTGTAGGTGGTGGGAGGCGTTGCGGGAATGTCTTCCCAAATTGCGAACAGGGTAGTGTTCTTGGTGATGCTGATGCTTGTTCCAGCGATTACAGTACCGTCAGAAGCGGTTGCCCAGCCCTTGAACTGCTTACCGGTAGGAGCAGTAAATCCGTTTGCAGGGAGAGAATAGTTTCCGGAAATACCGGTTACCTCTGCC
>JAZQVI010000067.1:0-13214 GCA_045631745.1 Eubacteriales bacterium | reverse complement strand
GAGGAAGGCTTGTTTAAGCGCCAACTTACCCCATGGAGAATCCAGGTGCTTGGCGGGCACCTGCGGTTCTGTTGAAAAAACAATAAAATTCCTTGTAGGGGAGGCGTCTCGCCTCCCGCGTGTGTGGAATTTGTGTTTTTTTCGGGAGGGGAGACCCCTCCCCTACGAGATGATTCTTCGTACTGCGAAAACTTTCACCGCAGAGCACGGGGTAAAAAAGGATCTCCCCGGGGGGAGAGCTCCCGCGGAGCGGGTGAGAGGGCTTTTCGCATCCAAATGCAGGACGTGTTGCACTTTCCGCGCACCGCATCACGAGGGCGCACGATGTTCGCACACCCTCCATAGGAATCCCGATTCCTTTTCCACGGAAAGTTTTTGGAATTCTTAAAACCTTTTTCCCAAAAAGGTTTTAAGTGGGTGTGGGCAAAGCCCACGACCTTTACTTACACACAGAAAGGAGAACAGTCATGGAAGAAAACGAAGGCGGGCTGGTCAGGCTCGTTGGGAGCGTAGAGCACGTGATCTACGCCAACGAGGAGAACGGCTACACGATCTGCGACGTTGGAACCGAGACGAACGAGCTGGTGACGGTCACGGGCGTGTTGCCCTACGTTGGCGAGGGCGACGGCGTCACGCTTTACGGCAGATGGGTGCACAACCCCAAATACGGCAGACAGTTCCGCGTCGAGTCCTGCGAGAGACGGCTGCCGTCGGACAGCGCGTCCATGCTGCGCTACCTTTCGTCGGGCGCGATCAAAGGGGTAGGCCCCAAGACGGCGCAACGCATCGTGGACGAGTTTGGCGAGGAGACGTTTGACGTCATCGAGAACCACGGCGACTGGCTGGCGAACGTTCAGGGCATCAACCTCTCTCGCGCCAGAGCCATTTCACAGGAGTTCAAGCGGCAGACGGGGATCCGGGGTGCCATGATGTTTTTCAGAGAATATTTCGGGGCGGCGTCCACCGTCCGAATTTATAAAAAATGGGGAAGCGCAGCGGTCGATCTTGCCAAGCGCAACCCTTACGTTCTGTGCGAGGAGATCGAGGGCATCGGCTTTGAGCGAGCCGACCGCATGGCAAAGAGCCTGGGGCTGGAGGCGGACAATTTTGATCGCGTCAAGAGCGGCGTGAGCTACCTTTTGCGCTCGGAAGCCGCGCAGAACGGCCACGTTTGCCTGCCGAGAGGGGAGGCGATCGAGCACGCCGCGCGGATGCTGGGCGTCACCAAGGATGCCGTCGAGCGCACGCTGCCCACCCTTGTTGCGGAAGGGCGGCTGATAGAGGATCGCGACGCTGCGGGGACGTATCTTTACGATGCCGAGCAGTACAAGCATGAGAAGTACGTCGCGCGCAAGCTGCGGCTCCTCGACCGCGTTTGCCCCATCACCGACACGCGTAATATTTTGGAATTCATCCGCCGCGAGGAGGCAGAATGCGGCGTGCAGTACGCTGATTTGCAGCGGGCTGCGATCTCCCACGCGCTGGAGAACGGCGTGCTTCTGCTCACGGGAGGCCCCGGAACGGGAAAGACCACCGTGGTGCGCGCGCTGCTCCATATTTTTGACAGCATGGGCATGAAAATCGCCCTCGCCGCCCCCACGGGGAGAGCGGCAAAGCGGCTGTCCGAGTCCACCTCCTGCGAGGCAAAGACCATTCACCGTTTGCTGGAATACGGTGGGGAAGAATCGGGCGCGCGGCCAAAATTCAACCGCGACGAAACCAATCTGCTGGAGGAGAACGTCATCATCGTGGACGAGGCGTCCATGGTGGACAATCTCCTCATGAGCGCGTTGCTCCACGCCGTCAAGCCGGGCGCGCGCGTGATCCTGATCGGCGACGCCGATCAGCTGCCCTCGGTGGGGGCAGGGAACGTGTTGCGCGATCTGATCGCGTCGGAATGCTTTGCCACCGTGCGCCTCTCGGAGATCTTCCGCCAAGCGCAAAAGAGCTTGATCGTGACCAACGCCCACGCCATCAACCGCGGAGAAATGCCGAACCTTTCGGTCAAGGATAACGATTTCTTCTTCCTGCCCCGCGAGAGCGATGCCGAGATCGCCGCGACCGTCGCCCAGCTTTGCGGCGTTCGTCTGCCTCGCACCTATGGCGAAATGGCGACCACCGGCACGCAGGTGATTGCCCCCTCCCGCAAGGGCGAGACGGGAACCGAGCACCTCAACGCCGTTCTCCAAGCTACCCTCAATCCCCCCGCCCCCGCCAAGCGCGAGCACCGCTTCCGCGAAGTCATCTACCGCGTTGGGGATTGCGTGATGCAGATCAAAAATAATTACGATCTGGAGTGGTCGCGCGACGACGGCTGGCACGGGTGCGGAATCTTTAACGGCGACATCGGCGTGATCGAGGAGATCCGCACCGCCGACGAGTGCTTCTTGATTCGGTTTGAGGATCGCTGGGTGGAGTACGAGTTCTCGCTCCTCGAGGAGCTGGAGCTCGCCTACGCCGTGACCGTCCATAAAAGCCAGGGCAGCGAGTACCCCATCGTGGTGCTCCCCTTGGGAAGCGTCCCCCCCATGCTCCTCTCCCGCAACCTTCTCTACACCGCCGTCACCCGCGCCCAAAGCCTGGTGATCGTCGTGGGGCGTGAGTCCTCCCTTGCCACAATGGTGCAGTCCGATCGCCAGTCCCTGCGCTACACCGGCCTCTGCCGCCGCTTGCGTGAGGAGACCGTGTGAGGGAAGACGGGAAGAAGGGAAGAAGGGAAGAAGGTCGCGGACGCTGTCCGCACCTGCTTGAAACCTTTTTGGAAAAAAGGTTTCAAGACTTCCAAAAACTTTCCGACGAAAAAGAATAGCAATCCGATTGGAGGGTGTGCAAACAAAGCATACCCTCCTTTGTTTTGTGCGTGGAAAGTTTTTTCTCTGCCCCGATCCTTGCTTTTGGTGCGAACATCGGTCTGCATGGGAAAGTTTCTCCAACAGACGGAATGGTACTGCCGAAAGAATCCAGGGGCCGCCGAGACCCTGGATTCTCACAATTTAAGTTTACGATGGAAGAATACCATCGGGGATGAGGCAAAAGATTTTTGAGGCACGAAGGGCGAGGTTCAAGCCGCACCGCAGGTGCCCGTGGAAAAAGAATAGGCAATCCGATTGGAGGGTGTACGATCAATGTGCGCCCTCCTTTGTTTTGTGCGTGGAAAGTTTTTTCTCTGCCTCGATCCTTGCTTTCGGTGCGAAAAAAGCCCTCTCACCCGCTTCGCGGGAGCTCTCCCTTGGGGAGAGCCTTTTTTTAACCCGTTGCTCTGCGGCAAAACCCTTCGCAGTACATAAATTGGTCTTGTAGGGGAGGGGTCTCCCCTCCCGAAAAAACACAAATCTCACACACGCGGGAGGCGAGACGCCTCCCCTACAGGGGAATTTGTTCGTTCTGAAACGGTACCGCAGGTGCCCGCTGAGATCCTGGATTCTCGCGATGTAAGTTTATGATGGAAGAATACCATCGGAGGATAAGGCAAATTTTTTTTGCAACAAAATACCATCCCATGAAGAACAAGAACTTGCCCAAGCTTCCGTCCGTTTCGGCACGGGAGCTTTGGCAAGTTTCTTGGGAGAGGGAGGGTTTGGGAGGGAGAGGACTTCTTTACAAAAGAAGACCCCCCCCCCCTAAGGTCTTCCCCTCCCCCTCCTAAGGTCTTCCCCTCCCCCCAAAAATCCTGTCACAGGTGGCACGGGGTGTCAGGGTTTGGCACAAAAGAATGTGGTATGATGGGGGGCGAAAGAGAGGTACGTGTTATGAAAATGAATTTAGGGAATGGCTTTTTGATTTTGTACGATTGGCTGCCGATGTTGGAGGATCTTTCGGCGGAGGGGCTGAAGGAATTGTTGTTCGCGCTCATCGACAGACAGCGGAACGGCGCATCCGAGCCGCAATTTACAAATCCGCGCAGCGAGCTGTATTTTCACGTCATCCAGCCAACCATCGAGCGGCGATTGGCAGGGCAGAGAGGGGGGCAGAAGACACATGGAAACGGCGATGTGATAGGTGGTAGGGTAGGTACTAGGGTAGTTGCTACCGAAGCTAGCAAAGCAGAGCAAAGCAAAGAAAAGCAAAGCATAGCGATAGCAAAGCGGAGCGCAGAGGAGGTATGCGTGCGCGACGAGGGGATTCGCTCGTCGGACGCACCAAGCGCTCCGCGCCCGGCCCTCTCCGAGGAAGAAAAAGAGACGCTGATTTCTTTTGGGATTTCCGAGCGCTATATTTTGGACAGGCTCTCCCGAGCGGTGGACTATGCCAACGAGGGGGACAAGTCGGTTGCCGAGGTGATTCTCGATTGGTGGTATCAGGATCGCCAACATCCTGCGCGCCCACCGACGTCAAACCGACCGCCAAGGCCGCCGTCCTCTGCGAGTAGAGCATCCGGCTTTACCTGTAATTCCTTTGATACCGACGATTTTTTCCAAGCCGCCCTCGATCGGTCGTTTCGGAAATGAGGTTCCCTGCGGCAAATGAACAACCCCTCCGCCTCGCCTGCGCGAGGAACGGCGATGTTTTGCTTGCAAAACTCGTCATCGCTTGCGATTGACCTTACACAGGGGAGGCGTCTCGCCTCCCGCGTGTGTGAGATTTGTGTTTTTTTTCGGGAGGGGAGACCCCTCCCCTACAAGACCAATTTTTGTACTGCGAAGGGTTTTTGCCGTATTTCTTGTAACGGTGGCATAACAGGAGGCTCCCTCCGAGAGGGAGCTCCGCCGTAGGCGGTGAGGGAGCGTGCGTGACTTTGGAATTTGCACAAATTTTATTCTGCACGCGGGCTCCTTCCACCACTTCGTGGTCCCCCTTCCTCCCGGAGGAAGGCTTGTTTAAGCGCCAACTTACCTCGTGAGAATCCAGGATCTCAGCGGGCACCTGCGGTACCGTTTCAGAACGAACAAATTCCCCTGTAGGGGAGGCGTCTCGCCTCCCGCGTGTGTGAGATTTTTGTTTTTTTCGGGAGGGGAGACCCCTCCCCTACAAGACCAATTTTTGTACTGCGAAGGGGTTTTGCCGCAGAGCAACGGGTTAAAAAAAGGATCTCCCCAAGGGAGAGCTCCCGCGAGGCGGGTGAGAGGGCTTTTTTCGCCCCAAAGCAAGGGGCGGGGCAGAGAAAAAACTTTCCACGCACAAAATAAAGGAGGGCGCACATTGATCGTACACCCTCCATTGGGAATGCTATTCTTTTTCCACGGGCACCTGCGGTGCGGCTTGAACCTCGCCCTTCGTGCCTCAAAAATCTTTTGCCTCATCCCCCGATGGTATTCTTCCATCGCAAACTTACATCGTGAGCATTTTGGGTCGTGGGTCCCAAAATGCTATCGGCAGTACCATTCCGTCTGTCCGATGAACTTTCCCAAGCAGGCTGATGTCGCATTGAAGCAAGGATCGAGGCAGAGAAAAAACTTTCCACGCACAAACAAAGGAGGGCGCACATTGATCGTACACCCTCCATTAGGATCGTTATTCTTTTTCGACAGAAAGTTTTTGGGATTCTTAACCCCTTTTTTCCAAAAAGGGTTTAAGTGGGTGTGGGCAACGCCCACGACCTTCAAGCCCGCGACCTTCCCCTCGAGATCTTTTCCTCATCCATTTGGCACGGTAGCCGGGATGGAGAGGATCAGGTAATCGGAGAAAGCAGCCTCGACGGGAGCGACCCAGCGGGACTGGGAGGCAGAGAGTGCGAGGCGCATACGGTACTGGGAGAGGTAGTAGGGGGCGGTGAGGAGCGCTTGCTCCATGGTATCGTTGGGGACGTCCGAGAGATCGAGCGTGAGGAGATCCACCAGCCCCGAGAGGGCAGGGAGGGTCTGCCAGGCGTCATCGGAGATGGCGTAGGCGTAGGGAACGGCGACCGAGATCGGGGTGTCGCCCAGGAAGGACTTGAGGGCGCGCAGGTAGTCACCGAGATAGGGGAGATCCGCGGCGTCAAAGGAGGCGCCTGCAATCAGGATTTCCGAGCCTCCCGCGCGCACGAACTCACGCAGAAGGGCAGCGTCGGTTGCCGCGGCGGCAAAGATCACGTCCTCGTCGCGCGAGGTCAGCGCCTGCGGGTAGTAAACGCCGCAAACGTAGGGGATCTCGGCGGTGAGATCGGTCATGAAATCCGCCAGCGAGACCGTGGAAAGGCTGTCGCGCCCTTGGAAATCCAAAACGGGGGATTCGTAGGTCATCACCCCTTCGGGGGTACACAGGGAGACCGAGACCGCGTCAAGCACAACCCCCTCACCGGCAGTGATGTGCGAAGGATCGTCATCCGGGGAAACGGGATAAGCGCGCACGTTTTGCACGCGTCGGTCGGGCAGATCGGGGACGTCGGGCGTTTCTGCCGTCGGCGATTTGAGAGCCGACAGCTTGTCATCATCCAGCGTCGCGTTGAGAATGTTTCCCACGATGATCGCCAGGAGTATTGCACCGACAAGGCAGATCCCCGCGATCTCCAAGGTCGAGAGCTTATGATTGCGGAAGCGGTGTCGCAGCCGCCACAAGAAATTTGCCATACGTCCTCCAAATCGTCACAAGGGAGCGTGACGGGTTATTTCATTTCGCGGAAGGAAAGCTTCTTTCCGCGGCGGTTCCAGGAAAAGGTCATGGTATCGGCTTTGGATTCGATCAGAGAGGCAATTTGCTCCTCGCGGTAGAGGTTGAGGGCGGCAGAGGCTTGGTAAACAAGCGTTTCAAAGTCGTCCGCCTCGCGGATGAGCACGCGGTAGCCCTCATCCGTTTCGATCACGCTGCTGATCTCTCCCGTCTCGACCATCGCCATGGCAGCCGTCTCGTCGGCGCTGCCGTGCAGGTCGCGGAAATAGTAGTAGCGCGGCTCGATCGCGGAGCCCTCAAGAACGTCACTGCCCACGAGCGATTCCAGCGATTCTCCACCGTCAAGCCTTGTGCGGAGCGCCTCGGCTGATGCACGGTCAGAGAAGGTCACGCGCGTCACGCGCACGCAGTTGCCTGCCTCCCACCAGTCCAAAAGGGTCTTGTCATTCTCCAGCTGTGTGCCCTTGTAGATCTCGTTTTCCAGTTCTCCCTGCATGAGGGTGAGCTGGAGGAATTGGCGGAAAAAGTGCTTGTTTGCGTAAATTTCCTTGAGCGATTTGCGGTACTCGGATCTGCTGCCCAACGATTCAACGATCTCCTTCTCGTTCGACTTTACCGCCTCCTTGAGCGCCTTGGTGTTCTCGATCAGCTCGGGGATGATCTCGTAGCAAAGGTCAAGCACCGCGTAGCGCTCCTTGACTGCTTGCTCCACCGCCTGTCGAACCTCCTCCTCGCTCGCGTCGGGGTTGTTGTAGAGGTAGGTCATTGCTTCAAAGCGGATCTCCTCGTAGCGAATCTTGTATTCGCCGCACTTCGCCACAACCCGTCTGTTTTTGAGCGTGAAGGAACCAAGCGATCCCGTCAGTGCCAGCGTCACGAGCGACATCACCAGCGAGATGATCTTTATATACCGTTTCTTCTTCATGTGTGTTCTCCTGTATCAAGTGTTATGGCGTTAACATTTGTCCGAAGGACAAACATCATTGCCCTTATTATACAAGACACTTATGACGGATTTGTGAATAACGGCAAAAATGGCTGATTTTTTTTGAAAAGGACTTTCATTTTTGGGGAAAATGTGATACAATGGAGCAAAAGCGATACCCAATGAGAGAAAGCGAGGGAGCGTATGACCAAAAAATATCAGATCGAGCTGTACAAGATCGCAGAGGAATTCCACCTGGAGTGGATTGTGCAGCCTGCAAATTACAAGGAGATCATGCTGGATACCCCCGAGGTCAACCGACCCGGGCTTGCGTTGGCAGGATTTTTTGACGCGTTCGAGCCCGAGCGCATCCAGCTCATCGGCAAGGCGGAGAAGAAGTACCTCGCCTCGGTAGAGCCCGAGGTCAAGAAGAAAAAGCTGGAGCTTTTGGTTCAGGCGCGACCGGTGGCGATCCTTTACACCACCTCTTTGGAGGTGGAGGAGGCGATGATCGCGCGCGCGTCGGAGATCGGTGTGCCTGTTTTGCGAACCGAGCAAAAGACCAGCCACATTATTGCCGCCCTGATCGCGTCCTTGAATCAGCACCTCGCGCCGAGAATCACGAGACACGGCGGACTGGTGGAGGTTTACGGCGAGGGTATGCTGCTCCTGGGAGACAGCGGAATCGGAAAGAGCGAGGCAGCGATCGAGCTGGTCAAGAGAGGTCACCGATTGATCGCGGACGATGCGGTGGAGATCAAGCGCGTGTCGGACAGGACACTGGTGGGCACGGCGCCCGAGCTGATCCGCCACTATGTGGAGCTGCGCGGCATTGGCCTTGTGGATATTCGCCGCCTGTTCGGTATGGGTGCGGTCAAGAACACCGAGCGCATCAACCTCGTCATCCAGCTTGAAAACTGGGAAGAGGGCAAGATGTACGACCGTCTTGGCATGGACGAGGAGACCATCGACATTTTGGGCATCCAAGTGCCCTGTATCACGGTGCCCGTCCGCCCGGGACGAAACCTTGCCATCATTTTGGAGATTGCGGCGATGAACAACCGCCAAAAGCGCATGGGCTACAACACCGCCGAGGAGTTCAACAAAAAGCTCCTGGAGCAAATGGGCGTGGAAGAGCAATGATGTTTGCGCTTCGCGCAAATGATGGCCCTCTCCGTCAGCCTTCGGCTGCCACCTCTCCCGAGGGGAGAGGCTGTTTGCATCCTACGTGTGCGGAATTTTGGTAAATTTTAAAACCAAGCCGTAGGGGGATCGCCACGTGTGTGGAATTTGTGTTTTTTTCGGGAGGGGAGACTCCTCCCCTACGAGATCAATTTTGGTGCTGCGAAAACTTTTGTCGCAGAGCAACGGGAAAAAAAAGGCTCTCCCCAAGGGAGAGCTCCCGCGAAGCGGGTGAGAGGGTCGCCTCCCGCGTGCAAGATTTTCGTTTTTTTCGGGAGGGGAGACCCCTCCCCTACAAGATCAATTTTTGTGCCGCGAAGGATTTTTGCCGTATTTCTTGTAACGGTGGCATAACAGGAGGCTCCCTCCGAGAGGGAGCTGGCTCGCGGTGCGAGACTGAAGGAGCGTGCGCAATATTGGAATTTGCACAAATTTTATTCTGCACGCGTGCTCCTTCCACCACTTCGTGGTCCCCCTTCCTCCCGGAGGAAGGCTTGTTTAAGCGCCAACTTACCTCGTGGAGAATCCAGGGTCTTGGCGGGCACCTGCGGTTCTGTTGAAAAAACAATAAAATTCCTTGTAGGGGAGGCGTCTCGCCTCCCGCGTGTGTGGAATTTGTGTTTTTTTCGGGAGGGGAGACTCCTCCCCTACGAGATCAATTTTGGTGCTGCGAAAACTTTTGTCGCAGAGCAACGGGTAAAAAAAGGCTCTCCCCAAGGGAGAGCTCCCGCGGAGCGGGTGAGAGGGTCGCCTCCCGCGTGTGTGGAATTTGTGTTTTTTTCGGGAGGGGAGACCCCTCCCCTACAAGATCAATTTTTGTGCTGCGAAGGATTTTTGCTGTATTTCCCGATGGTGTTCTTCCATCGTAAACTTAAATTGTGAGAATCCAGGGTCTCGGCGGGCACCTGCGGTGCGGCTTGCACCTCGCCCTTCGTACCGCGAAAATCTTTTGCCTCATCCCCCGATGGTATTATTCCATCATAAACTTACGTCGTGAGCATTTTGGGTCGTGGGTCCCAAAATGCTATCGGCAGTGCCATTCCGTCTGTCCGATGAACTTTCCCATGCAGACCGATGTTCGCACCCAAAGTAGGGGTCGAGGCAGAGAAAAAACTTTCCACGCACAAACAAAGGAGGGTGCACATTGATCGTACTACCCTCGATAGGATCACCAATCCCCCTCGACGGAAAGTTTTGGGGGATCTTAGGGGACTTTTACGAAAAGTCCCCTAAGCAGGTGCGGACAGAGTCCGCGACCTTATAATCTCGCGGCCTTCGCAGCAGCCTCGCGACCTTTGCCCCCACAAATATTGACAAAATCGGGCGCATATGTTATAATGAACACAGACGGTGTTGAAAGATTGGCACCGCGAAAAAACGGATACGGTGTATCCAAGAGACAAAGGAGAGTAGGAACATGATCACAACGATTATTGTAATAGCAGCCCTGTTGGTGTTGTTGTTTTTTGCGGGTTACATGAAGGCGCCGCCTGATACGGCGTACATCATTTCGGGCCCCAAGAAAAAGAGAATTCTCATCGGCCGAGCGGGCTGGAGAATGCCTTTCTTCACGCGAATCGACCGTTTGTCCCTGCGCGTGATGCAGGTGGACGACAAGACGAGTGAGGCGGTTCCCACCAACGAGTTCATCAACGTGACGGTAGACGGCGTTGCAAACGTCAAGATTTCCTCCGACAAGGAGCTGATCGAGCGCGCGTCCGAGACGCTGCTCAATATGCGCCGCGAGGAGCTGGTTGCGCTCGTGACCCAGGTCATGGAGGGTAACATGCGTGAGATCGTGGGCTCGGTAGGGCTCAAGGAGATGGTTCAGGATCGACAGGGCGTTGCCAAGAAGATCACAGAGAACGTTGTTCCCGACATGGAGAAGCTGGGAATTGAAGTGGTCAACTTCAATATTCAGAACTTCAAGGATGCCGCAGGAACGATTGAGAACATGGGTATCGACAACGTCGAGCAGATCCGTAAGAACGCGCAGATCGCGAAGGCGAACGCGCAGAGAGATATTTCGATCGCGACCGCAAACGCGCAGCAGGAGGCAAACGCCGTGCGCGTGGAGGCAGAGAAGAAGATTGCCGAGCAGAACGCAGAGCTTGCGGTTCAGCAGGCAGACATGATGGTGAAGTCGGAGTCCAAGCGAGCAGAAGCGGACGCGGCATATTCCATCCAACAGGAATCCCAGAGAAAGACGATCGAGGTCACGAAGGTCAACGCCGACATCGCACGCCGCGAGAAGGAGGCGGAGCTGGCAGAGAAGGAGATCGCTCTGCGCGAGAGACAGCTGGATGCAGAGATCCGCAAGCAGGCAGACGCGATGAAGTACAGAGCGGAGCAGGAAGCGGCTGCAGAGCTGATCAGGAAGCAGAGAGAAGCGGAAGCAGACCGTTACCGCGCGGTACAGGAGGCAGAGGCAAGACGCGCAGAGGCAGAGGCTTTGCGTTTTGCAATGGAGCAGGAGGCAGAGGGTATCCGAGCCAAGGGACTTGCCGAGGCGGAGGCGATCGAGAAGAAGGCAGAAGCACAGAAGAAGATGGGAGAGGCATCGGTACTGGAGATGTATCTCGCAGCGCTGCCTGAAGTGGTCAAGAACGCAGCTGCGCCCCTGTCGCAGACCGATAAGATTGTGATGTACGGAGACGGCAACTCCACCAAGATGGTGAAGGACGTCATGAACAGCACCAGCCAGGTCATGGAAGGATTGAAGGAAGCCACGGGCATTGACCTGGGCACCATGATCGCAGGCATCGCGGGAGGCAAGATAGTAGCCGCCGCGCAAAAGAAGGATAACGCTGACGAAAATGCGTAACCCCAAGAGCCGACCTTGCCGCTTCCGCGGTGGGGTCGGCTTGAGTGCCCAAAGGACAAAATATTTTGACAAATGCAAAGAATGGAGACAGAGGAATGAAGCAAGAGAAGAGACAAGCGCGGCGGGTAGTCAAGCTCGTGCCGCCGAGAGCTCCGAGGGAGACGTGCGAGGTTCGCAACGGCGAGCTGGTGCGTTATTACGGATACGGCGAGGAATTTGCAGTGCCCGACCAGGTCACGTCGATCGCGGTAGGGGCGTTTCGCGACTGCCGGACGCTCGTGTCGGTGGTGATCGGCGCAAACGTCACGTCAATCCGTCGGGACGCGTTCCGCGATTGCGTCAATCTCAAGCAGGTCACCCTACCCGCAGGGCTTCTCGAGATCGGGGAGAGCGCCTTCCGCGGATGCGCCGCACTGGTGTCGCTCAACCTCCCCAGAGCGGTCAAAACGGTGGGGGAATCGGCTTTTCGTGATTGCACGTCCCTGCGAAACGTCAATCTCACCACAGGGCTCACCCACCTTGGCGCGTACGCCTTTGCAGGCTGTACGGCTATGGAAAAGCTCATTCTTCCCGACACCCTGCACACCCTGCACACAGGCGTGTTTTTGATGTGCAGCTCCCTGCGCTCGGTGGAGATCCCCGAGAGCGTGAACACCATCGGCCCTTACGTGTTCGGAGAGTGCTTCTCGCTGGAGGAGATCACCCTGACCGACGCGGTCAGCTATCTTGGACGCGGCGCTTTTGCCGAGTGCCGCGCGCTCAAGCATTTCCACGCCCCCCGACGGCTGCGCTTTTTTGCCAACTATCTCTTCTGCGGCTGTGAATCGCTCGAGGACGTGACGGTATCCGACTCGGTGAGCGCCATCGGCAGCTACGCCTTTTGCGGCTGCAAGTCGCTCCGCCGTATTGCGATCCCCCGAAACGTCACCCGAATCGGCCGTGCAAGCTTCCTCAGCTGCTCCTCCCTGGAGCGTATCGACCTGCCCGACGGCCTCCGCGCGCTGGAGCGTGCTGCTTTCGCGCACTGTACCGCTCTTTCCACCGTTCACCTGGGCGGCGTGGAGCGTATCGGCGAGGAGTGCTTCTCCAAGTGCCTGTCTCTCGCCGAGATCCATCTGCCAAAGAACGTGACGGTGATCGAGGACAAGGCGTTCTACAAATGTATTTCCCTGGAGCGGGTGGGGCTTCCCGACAAGCTTTCCTACATCGGAGAGCGCGCCTTCGAGGAGTGCGCCATCGTTTCCCTGAGCCTGCCCGAGAGTGTCTCGCGGGTGGGGGACTATGCTTTCGCAAACTGCTTTTGGCTTTGCACCTTCCTCTTCCCGCGCCATCGTGTTGCCTTGGGTTCCTCCGTGTTTGCCGGCTGCGCCGCGCTGGAGGTGCTGGTGCTTCCGCGCCGCGGAATGCGCCGCTTCCGCCGCCGCGAGCTGTTACATATCCCCGGTGATACCCAGATTATCTATCACAACGAACTCGAAATCTCCTGGCTGCTGACCGAGCTCGGCTCGGAGGGCGTCTCCGACGACCGCCGCCGCGAGCTTTGCACCGAGATCCGCCGCCTCGCTAAATCCCTCCACCGTCCTGTGGAGGTTGATGTGGAAGAGGGGTAAGACCTTGGGAGGGGGAGGACTTCTTTCTCAAAGAAGTCCCCCCCCTCCCAAACCCTCCCTCTCTCAAGAAACTTGCCCAAGCCCCCGTGCCGAAAGGGACGGAAGCTTGGGCAAGTTCTTTTTTATTTATAGAAGGCTTTTGTAG
>JAZQVI010000066.1:0-28772 GCA_045631745.1 Eubacteriales bacterium | reverse complement strand
GGCTCTCTCCCAGCACATATCCTGAAGCTCCTGCTCCGCCCCCTCCATTTCAGGGGTGTAGGAGCCCTTCGGAATGGGGCGAACCTGCTCAATGCTATCGGCAATCATATTGGTATTGGTCACAACGACCTCAAACGCCTTTTCTTCTCCAAGGTAGGAGAACTCCTCAAGCATCTCCTCGGTGGTTCTCAGATAAATGCCAACGTCCTTGTCATAATCCTTAAACTTCATTCCCGCAAGCAAAATCTTGCGGAACAGCTCGTCCTCAGGATTCAGAAAATGCGCATCACAGGTAGCACAAACAGGCTTGTTGTACTTCTCTCCCAATTCCACTACGCGGCGGTTGAGATTTCTCAGTCCCTCGTCATCTGCAATCTTTCCCTCTGCAATCAAAAAACGGTTATTGCAGATCGGCTGGATTTCAAGATAGTCATAGAAATTGACGATCTCCTCAATCTCGGCCTCGGGACGGTTTTCCAGGATCGCGCGGATCAATTCGCCTGCCTCGCAGGCAGACCCCACAATCAATCCCTCGCGGTGCTTTTCCAGCACCGTTTTGGGGATTCTCGGATTTCTCTTGAAATAGTTCAGATAGCTGTAGGAAATCAGCTTGTACAGATTTTTCAATCCCGTCTGATTCTTAACCAGCAAAATCTGATGATAGGTGGGCAGCTTGAGGGGGTCAGCTTTCTCGGACATCTCCCTCTTCAAATCGTTGAGATTATCCAGCTCCATTTTGTGCATCTGATCGGTCATGCGGAAATAGATTTTTGCAAGCATTTCCGCGTCATCACACGCTCTGTGGTGATTGAATTCACCAAGCTGGTAATGCGCTGCAAGCAGATTAAGCTTATGAGATTTCAATTCGGGATTGAGATACTTGGATAGCGCAACGGTATCCATGTAAGGATTTTGAAACGGCAGTCCCGATTCACTCGCGAAATAGCGAATAAAACCAACGTCAAAATTCGCATTATGCGCGATCAGAAGCGGGTAAGGATCCCCTTCCTTAACACGGTCATTTCCAATAAATGCAAAGAAATTTTCAAGTGCCTCCTTGACAAGGGGGGCATCAGCGACCATCTCATCGGTGATTCCCGTGAGCTCCACAATCTCCTCGGGGATCGGCACCTCTGGGTTAACAAACGTGTTAAAACGCTCCAGCACCTTTCCCTCTTTGATCTTGACCGCTCCAATCTCGGTAATCTTACAGTTCTGCACCGAAAGACCAGTCGTTTCAATATCAAAGACCACGCACTCGCCGTCAAAATCCGGATTATATACGCCCGAAACAGCGCCGGCGGTATCGTTGACGAAATAGCTCTCAATTCCGTAGATCATTTTCAACGGATGCTCTTCGTTCGCATTTTTTTCAAGCGCGAGCATTGCATCCGGGAACGCCTGTACGTTTCCGTGATCGGTGATAGCGATAGCAGGATGTCCCCATTTTAGCGCAGTCTTGACCACCTGATCGGGCGGAATCAAGGCGTCCATAGTGGACATGGTGGTATGTAAATGTAATTCGACTCTCTTTTTCGGTGCAAGATCCTTTCTCGTCTTTTTCGAGATCTTCATGATATCGGTATAGAAGAACGTGAAATCGAGATCGGTCTTTCCCTTTCTTGTCATCTGCTTGACGTATCCGCGCATGGCGTAAACACCGCCAACCTTGACAATGCCACCAAGCTCCTTTGCCGTATCCACGTCCAATCCAAAGGAACGGTGCTCAATCGACGCGTTTCCGTCAAAGAGATCAAAGGTCACGTCGATCTTATCTCCCGTGCGGTTTTCCTCGGTCGTGTAGTGGAACACCTCGCCGATCAAAACGATGTTCTTTTGGGGATGATTGATGGTTGAAATGGGGGTGGGGGTGATGTCAAATGCGCTTCCGAACAACACCTCGGGAGAAGAAATATCATAAGTAACGGTTCCAATTCGGCAGGTCCCGTCCCCCATCTGTGGGGTGGGATCCATTCCGGCATAAATGCTGGACGCCCGAGGCAGGATCTCCTTTTCGGGCTCGTCCGAATCGGCGCGTCCGCCAAACTGCTGCTGTTGCGCCTGTGCCTGCAACGCCTGCACGTATTCCTTTTCTGCCCTTGCAGCATCGCGGCTCATCTCACGAATCTGTCCGTTCATTTGCTGAACATAGCGATTGGGATCAAATCCCTGCTCCTGCAAAATGTTGACGCGAATGTCGATCCCAAATTCACGACGGATCACATCCTGCATAAGTGTAGGCGTTTGCGCATCGTAAATCAACCCGATTCCGCTCTCGGAAAATGGGATATCAATATCGAGCTGTCCATCGGAAAGGCGATAATGGCAGTTGTTAAAAAAGCCGTTTGCGACCACACCCATACGATTTGTCTCAAACAAAAGATCGGGAATATAATCTGTTCCGAACAGTTCGGAGGGATACCGCGGGCAGAAATGAACAAAATTCAATTCATACGCGCGTCGGATCTCCTCCTCCACGCGGTAGAGCACCGGGCGTCGGATGATATGCGGAAAAGAAGCAGAGATCTCAATGATTTTCTGCTCCTTGTCATATCGCAATTTGATGCTATCCGCCGAGGCAGACAAAAGCCACTGCCTGTCTGCCTCGCTTGGATGGTATTTTGAAAAAATCTCAAGTAAATTCTTGCTCATTTGTCCTTCCGTTCATCTGCAAAACGCTTGACCTCGGCAATCAATCGCTCGATCACCGCATTCTCGGGAATCTTCTCAACGATCTCTCCGTGACGGAAGAGCACCGCCTCGCCGATTCCTCCCGCAATTCCAACATCCGCCTCTCTTGCCTCCCCGGGGCCGTTTACAACACATCCCATCAGAGCAACCTTCACGGGAATATCCAACAGACCCTCACGGCGAGCAGCATCCTCAAACGCACGCACCAAAGGAATCAAATCAATCTTGGTTCTGGAGCAGGTTGGGCAGCTGACGATGTCAAGTCCCATCTGCCCCTCAATGCCTACTGCCTGTAGAATCTGCTTTGCGGCATCAACTTCCTCAACGGGATCATCCGTCAGGGAAACTCGAATGGTGTCACCGATTCCGTCGCAAAGGAGTGCGCCAATTCCAACCGCGCTCTTAATCAGTCCGCGATTGCCGCCTCCCGCTTCCGTCACGCCGAGGTGCAAGGGATACGGGCAGGCATCCGCAAGCAAGCGGTTTGCCTTGATCATATCCGTCACAGTGGACGCCTTCATGGATACTACAATATCATGAAAATCAAACTTCTCAAGCAAAGAAATATGATACAACGCACTCTCACAAAGCGCCTCCGGTGTCGGTGCACCGTGCTTTTTGAGAATGTGTTTTTCCAAAGAGCCGCTGTTAACACCGATGCGGATGGGAATGTTTTTCGCACGGCAGGCATCGCAAACCGCTCTGACGCGGTCATCGTCTCCGATATTTCCCGGATTGATTCGGATCTTGTCAAATCCAAGCTCCGCGCATCTCAGCGCGATCTTGTAATCAAAGTGAATATCCGCAACGATCGGAAGACGAATTCCCGCCTGCTTGATATCCAGTATTGTGTTGGCAGCCTCAATGGTAGGAACGGAAACGCGCACAATATCGCAGCCCTTCTCCTCCAGCGCACGGATCTGCGCAATGGTTGCCTTTGCATCACAGGTGTCGGTATTGGTCATAGACTGAATGGCAATAGGTGCCTTTCCGCCAACACGTACCGAGCCGACTGTAGTTTCTCTTGACTTTCTTCTGATGTCGTTATAATTCATAATGCTATCACGTCCTTAATGGTAATAATCACTGCAAGGCCCAAAAGCAGTACAAGGCCGACAAAATTGATAACCCCCTCGATCTCCGGCTTGATCGGCTTTCGTCTGATCGCCTCAATCACATAGAGGAGGAGATGCCCTCCGTCAAGTGCCGGCAGGGGAAGCAGATTCATAACCCCGAGGTTGATGGAAATCAGGATCAACAGATGCAACACATCAAGGTGGCTCGTTTTTGCCGCCTCGGTAATCACTCCCGTAATTCCAACCGGTCCCGATACCGCGTCCATACCATATCGCTTCGTAAGCATTCCCGCTATGGAGTCATAAACCATCTTGACACAGGAGCAGGAACGCCAGAAGGTGTGCTTGATCAGCTTTCCAAATCCCACGTTGGTCTCGGGATAAACGCTGAAGTCGCGCACGCCGAAATAGACACTTCCCTGTGACGTCACGCGAAACTGCACGTTTTCCAGGATGATTCGCTCTCCGTTTCGTTTGACTTCAACAGGAATCGCGCGGTACCCCTGCTCGGAAATTTCATAATTCAGGTCATACAGCGTGTGCACCGGGGTGTCGCCCACCCGAACGATCTCGTCCCCTGCCTGAAGCCCTGCCAGACTACTGGTATTCCAATCCGCAAAAGAGTGAACTACCGTTGTACCAAGTCCTGTACTTCTTGTTATGAACACCAGCACAAACATCAGGACAAACCCGAGTAAAACGTTCATAAAGGGACCTGCAACAGAGATCAACATTCTCTTCCATACACTCTGATTGCAATATGCCTGCGCTGCAAGCTCGGGATCGGTATCCTTCGTTTCGCTTTCAATGTCATGCGGCTGATCGTCGTTTTCTGTTTTATTGATAAAAAAGCGTTCGGTCGATTCCTCATCTGCACTTCCCTGCGCCAGCTCCATGCCGTTCTCGCCAAGCATATTCACATATCCACCGATCGGAAACAATCGGAGTGAATAGCGGATCCCGCTCTTTTTCGAGCGATAAGAGAGCAGCTTTGGCCCCATTCCGATGGCAAATTCCAAAATCTTCACCCCACAAAGCCGCGCAACGATAAAGTGCCCCAACTCGTGAATGAAAATCAAAAAGCCAAAAAAGACAACCGCTAACAAAACATACCAAATATTCAACCGAAATTACGCTCCTTTCGAAGGATCACGCCTTCTTTGCTACCAATTCGCGTGCCAAGCTCCTTGCATTTGCGTCAAATTCAAAAATTCCGTCAATGCTATGAACGTCTTTTGCTTTCTCCTTCAGAGAGAGGACCGTCTCCTCGACCACCTCAAAAATGCGGTAGAAACCGATTTGACGGTTGAGGAACGCCGCAACCGCGATCTCGTTTGCCGCATTCAGCGTAGCCGGAACGGCACCGCCCACAGCGATGGAGTCCAGGGCCATCCGCAGAAGCGTAAAGGTCTCGAGATCTGGCTTTTGGAATGTCAATGCGCCCACCTTTGTCAGATCCAACTGAGGAATAACCGCCTCTGCTCTTTGAGGATGTGTCAACGCGTACTGCACGCAAAGGCGCATATCCGGCACGGAGAACTGCGCAATGACGCTATTGTCATTGTATTCCACCGCAGAGTGCATTATGCTCTCACGGTGTACCAAAACCTCGATCTGATCGGGGGTGACATCAAACAGATGAACAGCCTCGATCACCTCAAAGCCCTTGTTCATCAGGGTAGAGCTATCGATCGTGATCTTCGCACCCATATTCCATGTGGGATGCGCCAGGGCACGCTCAACCGTGATGTCCTTCAGCTGATCTCTTTTGAATCCATAGAAAGGGCCGCCCGATGCCGTCAGAAGAATCCGCTTGATCTCCTTAAGACTTCCCGAGCGCAGGCATTGAAAAATCGCACAATGCTCACTGTCAACGGGCAGAATCTCAAGATTCTTCTCCCTTGCCAAGCCCATCACGATCTCTCCCGCACAAACGAGAGATTCCTTGTTTGCCAGCGCCAGCTTCTTTCCTGCGTTCAAGGTTGCAAGCGTTGGACGCAGCCCCGCCTCACCAATGACCGAATTGACGACGATCTCTTCGTCATCACCGTAATTCTCGGAGATCATTTCGCAAACGCCATCCATACCCGAAAACACACGAATATCGGTATCCGCCAAGCGCTCCTTGAGATCCTTTGCCGCCGCCTCATCCGACATCGCGCAAGCAGAAACAGAAAATTCTCTTGCCTGCTGCTCAACACGCGCGGCATTTCGGTTGGCACAGATCGCATTGATGCGGGCGCCCGTCTGACGGGCAACGTCGATCGCCTGCTCTCCTACCGATCCCGTACAGCCAAGAATCGTAATCGAGGGATATTTTTCATTCATTCTCATAAATTAACCTCTCACATCACCTTAAAAAAGCTGAAGAAGCTCGTAAAGACAAGCAGCACCACCGAAACAGCCAAAACCGAATCAAAGCGATCCAAAATGCCGCCGTGTCCCGGGAAAAGCTTTCCGTAATCCTTGATACCGTATGTACGCTTGATAACCGACATACTCAAATCTCCAACCTGCGCGACCACAGATACAAACAAGCCTGCCAGTGCGAAGATCAAGAGATTCGCTTCGATCGCGGGATCAATCAGCTCTACAACAAATCCAAACAGCATCAGGGAAAGGATGCAAAATACAATGCCACCAATGCTTCCCTCCACTGTCTTCTTGGGACTGACATCGGGAATCAGCTTGTGCTTTCCGCCTTTTCCGAACAACATCCCACAGAAATAAGCAAAAATATCGGTAATCCATGCGCCGATGAAGCAAACGAGATAGAGATATTCTCCTCCGTCCGCCCAATCGTGAACCACCATGATCGCATTAAATCCGATCAAAATATAGAGCATACTGAAAGCCAATGCGCCAATCTCGCCGATGCGGTATTTTCCGTGAGAAAAAATCATCACACCAAACAGATACAGGCTCACAACAGAAATAGACGCGAAAGCAATGGACTTGACCAAATCTCTGTCCTGCAGATAGCGGATCAGAAAAGGAAACGCCACCGCAATCGCATAAATCGGAACCGAAACCGATCCCAGCTTCTTGAATCCCATACATCCCAGCATCTCATAGACCGCAATCAGCGAGCAGGCAGCCACGCCGAGGGGCAACAGAAAGGAATCATGAAAAAACAACACGGGAAGCAATACACACACGGCAACGATAGATGTAATGATTCTTTGCTTCATAGCTCAGTCAACCTCTTTTTCGTAAATTCATCTCAAACACCGCCAAAGCGTCTCTTTCTGCCATAAAACGCATTTACGGCATCATCTACGTCCTTGGCTGAAAAATCAGGCCACAGAATGTTGGTAAAATAGTATTCTGCGTAAGCAGACTGCCACAAAAGGAAATTTGAGCTTCGCAGATCTCCCCCCGTACGAACGATCAGATCGGGCTCGGGACATTCCAGCGTGTAAAGATTTCTGCTGATGTCCTCTTCCGTGACCTCGGTCTTGCCCGATTTGATGAGCTCGTTACAAGCGTGCACGATTTCTTCACGACCTCCGTAATTAACCGCAATATTCAGGATAAAAGGCTTGTGCGCGGTCTGTCTGTCAATGCGATCCATCTTCTCGCGAAGTGTCTCGGGGAAAACGGAAAGATTTCCGATAAAGCGAAAATGCACGTTGTCATCCATCATCTCACGGAAGCATTCTTCGATATACTCATCAAAAAGCTTCATGATCGCATCCACTTCCTTTTGCGGACGTTTCCAGTTCTCGGTGGAGAATGCGTAAACGGTCATGTACTTCAGACCGATCTTTTCACAGTAGCGTCCGATTTTTTTAAAGGTCGCCGCACCATGTGTATGACCAAACTCGCGCGGCATTCCACGCTTGTTTGCCCACCGTCCGTTTCCATCCATAATAAAGGCGATGTGTTGCAGGCGATCGTCTACCTGCACAGTAGAGGTTCCCTTTGATTTCTTTTTGAACAGCATATGCTTCTCCATTCGAAATTTTAAATTCTAACACATCGGCGGGTCTGTAAGAACCCGCCGTGTCGTTTTCAAGCACAGCTCAGAGCTGCATGATCTCCTTTTCCTTCTTCGCGGAGATCTCATCAATCTGCTTGATGTATTTATCGGTGAGATCCTGAATGGACTTCTCGCTGCTCTTCTGCTCGTCCTCGGTCATCTCGCCGTCTTTTTTCAGTTTTTTAATCTCATCATTGGCATCGCGGCGAATGTTTCTGACCGCAACTCTGGCATCCTCTGCCATCTTCACGATCTGCTTTGCCAAGGTCTTACGGTGCTCCTCGGTCAGCTGCGGGAATACCAGTCGGATCACCGATCCGTCATCTGCGGGGGTAATTCCAACATCGGACGAGAGAATTGCCTTTACCATTGCCTTGAGGGTGGAACGGTCGTAGGGGGTAATAGTCAAGGTCTTTGCATCGGCAACCGTAACGGCAGCCATGTCCACGATTCTGGTAGGAGCGCCGTAGTAATCAAAGGTTACCTTGGAGATAACCGCACTGTTCGCCTGGCTTGCACGGATGGTAGAAAGATTGCCCTCGTAGGCAATCACACTCTTTTGCATTCTCTCTTCTGTGTTCTTAGTATTGTATTTCATAATCATCTGTCCTTTCTGCTGATTCTTTATCTCTTAGTTGTGAATTTCGGTTCCGATCGCTTCGCCCATGACAACGCGATAGATATTTTCGGGATCTGCAAGACCAAATGCGTATCCGCTGATGTCGTTATCCATGCAGAAGATCGCAGAGCTCATGTCAAGCGCTCTGAGATTCTCATCCAGGATTTGACGGTAGGTGACCTCGGAATAGCGAACTGCATTCTTATCCTTCTTGGGATCTGCGCTGTAGATGGCATCAATGTTCTTTGCCATGAGGACGCAATCAGCCCCAATCTCTGCCGCACGCAAAACCGCAGCAGTATCGGTGGAAAAGAAGGGGGTACCCAGTCCCGCTCCGAAAACGACCACCTTTCCCTGCTCCAGCGCCTTGATGGCATCTCTCGATGTATAGTGATCGGCAAACGCCTTCATTTCAACGGCAGTCATAACCACCGAATCCATACCTGCACGAATAAACACATCCTGAAGTGCAATCGCGTTCACTACAGTGGATAGCATCCCCATGTGGTCGGCACGGCAACGGTCCATGCCCGTTCCCTGTCTGCCTCTCCAGATGTTTCCTGCACCGCAGATCACGGCAACCTGCACACCGGCATCCACGCAACGGCGGATCTGCACGGCAATCTTTTCAAGAAAATCAAAATCCAAAATTCCACCCTCGGCGGGCGCCATGGCTTCGCCCGAGAGCTTCAGTAACACACGATGATATTTGGGTGTACTCATACCGATCATTCTCCTTGTCCGACATGAAATATATTCCCCTTTATTTTACTACAAAATCTTTCTTTTGTAAACACTTATTTTGTAAATAAATTCATTTTATTATAAAAAAATCGGCAAAACCGCACGCGATGGCGCGGTTTTCCCGATAAACAGATCAATATTCTGCGTTTCCGACTGTACGGGGATAAGGAATGACGTCACGAATGTTCGAAACACCTGTGAGATACATGATGATTCGCTCAAAGCCCAAGCCATATCCCGCGTGCTTGGTGCCTCCGTATTTACGAAGGTTAACGTACCACCAGTAGTCCTCCTCCTTCAGATTGCACTCCTCCATACGGGCAAGAAGGATATCGAGGCGCTCCTCTCTTTGGCTTCCGCCGATAATCTCGCCAACACCGGGCACCAGCATATCCATTGCCGCAACGGTCTTGCCGTCATCGTTAAGGCGCATATAGAAGGACTTGATCTCCTTCGGATAATCGGTAACGAACACGGGCTTGCCAAACACCTGCTCGGTGAGGTAGCGCTCGTGCTCGGTCTGCAGATCGCATCCCCATTCCACGGGATACTTGAAGTCTGCACCGCTCTTCTTGAGGAGCTCTACCGCCTCGGTGTAGGTCACCTTGCAGTAGTCGCTGTTTGCCAGCGCATGAAGACGCTCAAGAAGGGTCTTATCCACAAAGTTGTTGAAGAACTCCAGCTCCTGCGCGCACTTATCCAGCACGTGATGAATGATATACTGAATCATATCCCACGCCAGCTGCATATTATCGTTGAGATCCGCAAACGCGATCTCGGGCTCGATCATCCAAAACTCTGCCGCATGGCGCGCGGTATTAGAGTTTTCGGCACGGAAGGTGGGGCCAAAGGTGTAGATGTTACCAAATGCCATCGCATAGGTCTCACCCTCAAGCTGACCCGAAACGGTGAGATTTGCGCTCTTTCCAAAGAAATCCTGCGACCAGTCAATGCTTCCATCGGGGAGCTTGGGAGGATTCTGCAGATCGAGTGTGGTAACGCGGAACATCTCCCCCGCGCCCTCACAGTCGGAGCCTGTGATAAGGGGGGTATGAACGTAAACGAAGCCTCTGTCATGGAAGAAGGAGTGAATGGCATACGCCACCTCGCTTCTGACACGGAACACTGCCGAGAAAAGGTTGGTTCTGGGACGCAGATATGCCTGCTCGCGCAGGTACTCCACCGAATGTCTCTTCTTCTGGAGGGGATAATCGGGAGAAGACGCGCCCTCGACTGTAATTTCGATCGCCTTGATCTCGAAGGGCTGCTTCATGTCGGGGGTCAGAACAAAGGTTCCTCTTACCACGACAGCAGAGCCAACGTTCAGCTTTGCAATCTCATCGTAATTTGCGATCTTTTCGCGCTCAAACACGACCTGTACCGTCTTAAAGCAGCTTCCGTCATACAAATCAATAAATCCGAACGCCTTACTGTCACGAACACTTCTTGCCCAACCGCCAAGAGTAACCTCTTTGCCATCAAAGGCGGCCATGTCCGCATAAAGATGTCTGTTCAATTCTCTTTTCATGGTTAATCCTCGCAGTTTTCCCAGTTGTGGTAAACGTCCATAACGTCATCGTCGTCCTCAAGCTTCTCAATCAGAAGATTCATAAACTTGATATCGTCCTCGCTCGTGAGCGTCACGCCTGTAGATGCCTGCTTTGTTTTCTCTGCAGACAGGATCTCATATCCCGCGTTCTTGAGGTCGTCATGAATGCTGTAAACATCATCCGGCTCGGTGGTCACAATGAATACCTCGCCGTCTGCCTTGAAATCAGATGCGCCTGCCTCGAGTGCAGTCTCCATCAGCTTGTCCTCGTCAACGTCTCCGTCCTCGTTGGAAATCACAATCTCCCCAACGTCAGAGAAGAGATATCCCACGCAGCCGGTCTGACCCATGTTGCCGTGATACTTGGAGAAGTACGCACGGACGTTTCCTGCGGTACGGTTGCGGTTATCGGTGGTCGCGGTCACGATCACAGCAACACCTGCAGGACCGTATCCCTCGTAAACGACCTCCTCATAGGATTCGCTCGTCGATCCCATTGCCTTCTTGATGCAACGCTCGATGTTATCATTGGGAACGTTATTTGCCTTTGCCTTCTGGATCAGATCGCGAAGCTTGGAGTTGGAGGTAGGATCTCCGCCTCCCTCCTTGACTGCTACGGTGATCTCCTTACCGATCTTTGTAAAAATCTTACCCTTTGCGGCGTCTGTTTTCTCTTTCTTGTGCTTGGTATTCGCCCACTTGCTGTGTCCGGACATATTCCTAACTCTACCTTTCTATCTCAAACCTTCTCGGTCTTTTTTAAACAAATCAAATCAAATGCGTTGCCAAGAACGATCTTAGTCGCCTCGGTAATCTTCAGTCGCGATGCACGAACCATCTCATCCTCTGCGCTGAGGATCGGGCAGTTGTGATAGAAGCGATTGAATGCCGCCGCGATATCCAGAATGTATCTGGTGATATAGCTGGGCTCGTAATCGTTGATCGCGGCGCACACACGCTCGCCAAAACGGCAAAGCGTCTTCACAAGAGCCGCTTCCTCATCACAAGTGATAACGATCTCGCCCTCCTTCACCTTGCCGGCGCGGCCGAGCAAGGAGCAGGTGCGCGCATAGGTGTACTGCACATACGGGCCTGTGTTTCCGTCAAAGCTCAACGCCTCTTCCATGACGAAGTTAATATCCTTCATGCGGTTGTTGGAGAGGTAATAGAAGACGATCGCGCCAACGCCAACCGCCTCGGCAATCTCCTCGCCATTCTCGAGATTGGGGTTCTTCTCCTGCATGATGCCCTTGACCTTTTCGATCGCAAGATCAAACAGATCTCTCAAAAGCACCACGTTACCCGTTCGGGTAGCCAGCTTTGCGCCGTTGAGGGATACCGTTCCGTAAGGAACGTGCACCAATTCATTGTACCAAGGATAACCCATCAGCTCCACAACCTTGAACCACTGTGCAAAGTGGAGACACTGCTGTGCGCTGGTAACATAGATCGCCTTATCAAAGTGATAATTTTCTTTTCTGTACACCGCCGCAGCAATATCGCGGGTAGGATACAGAGTCGAGCCGTCTCGCTTGAGGATCAAGCAGGGAGGCATATTATAATCGGAAAGATCCACAATAGACGCACCGTCATCGATCTTGAGCATATTCTTGTCCCGCAGAATCTGAATCTGCGCGGGCATCTTGTCGGTGTAGAAGCTCTCTCCCTTATAGGAGTCAAATTCGATTCCAAGCTGACGGTAGGTTCTTTCATATTCAGCCAGGCTGATCTGAACGAACCAACGCCAAAGCTCCAGATTTTCCTCGTCCCCCATCTCCAGCTTGTGGAATTCGGCGCGGGACTCATCTGCCAGCTCCTGGCTTGCGGGAATTCCATTTTCGGGATCTCCCTTGATGGCGTTGTTGATACGAACATAAAGTTCAACCAGCTTGTCAATTCCCTCTTTTTCCACCATCTCGCGGCTTCCCCATTTGCGGTAGGCCACGATCAACTTTCCAAACTGCGTTCCCCAGTCGCCGAGATAGTTGATTCCATAGCAGCTATATCCTGCAAACTCATGCAAACGGCGGAGCGAATGGCCGATAACGGTCGTTCCGAGATGTCCGATGTGGAAGGGCTTGGCAACATTCGGGGAGGAATAATCCAGCACCACGTGCTTGCCTTCTCCAAAAGTCTGCGCGCCATAACGGTCTGCCTTCTCAAGTATTTCGGGAATAACGCGGGATGCCAAATACGCATTGGAAACGGTAATATTGAGATACCCATTCACCGCATCGATCTTCCCGATCACACCGCCGTTCTGCAACGCCTCGCACAGGGACTGCGCGATCTGAACAGGGGAACGACGAAGAGCTCGGCTCAATCGGAAGCAAGGGAATGCCAAGTCTCCCATGTTCGCATCGGGAGGATATTCCAGCATGCCGACAACATCTGCAGCAGTAAGTCCTGCATCGGGATTGATTGCAAGCACTGCTTCTATAATCTGTTCGGCGATCAGTTTTTTAATGGTTTGCATAAGTCAGTCTCCATTCTTCTTTAACACAACTACATATTATATCATATTGATCTTGCATTTTCAAGGTCTTTTTCGATCTTTTCAAGACTTTTCGATAAGTTTTTCGGTCTTTGCCTGAACAAATCCGATCAACGCCTCTCGATTCAGAAGCAGTTGCGCGCCTCTGGTGCCCGAGCTAACGGTAATCTGCTCAAAATTCAGAGCACTTTCGTCCATATACGTCGGGAATTTTTTCTTCATTCCGATGGGCGAAACGCCGCCGCGGATATAACCGGTCAGCGCCAAAAGATCCTTGACGTGGATCATTTCGATCTTCTTGTTTCCCGTAATGGCAGCCGCCGCACGGAGATTGATCTCCTCTGCGACAGGAATGCAGAACACCAAAGGGCCTGTCTTATCTCCCTTTGCGACAAGGGTTTTGAACATTTGCTCGGGTGGAAAGTTCAACTGCTCTGCAATATGAATTCCACTCAGATCATTTTCGTCCACCTTATATTCCAGCACCTCAAAAGGAATCTTGGCTGACGTCAGCATCCGCATCGCGTTTGTCTTAATCACACTGTCTCCTCCCGATATTCCCGAATCATCTCTCTTGCTGCATCTCTTTGTGCCGCAGTAACCTCAATGCCTCCGAGAATCCGCGCAATTTCTTCCACACGCTCCTCAAAATTCAACTCGGTCACATCTGTCTCGGCTCTGCCATCTCGCTCACGCTTGGTAATGAGATAATGCACGTCCGCCAAGGATGCGATCTGCGCCGAGTGCGTCACACAAAGAACCTGCGCATTTTTTGCTGTTTCGTGCAGCTTCAGTCCGATCTTACGAGAGGTCTTTCCCGAAACACCGCTATCGATCTCGTCAAAGATCACGGTGCAAACGCCATCCTGATCGTCCAAAACCGATCTGAGTGCCAGCATCATGCGGGAAAGCTCTCCCCCCGACGCGATTTTTGCCAATGGCTGAACCGGCTCACCGGGGTTGGTGGCAATGAGAAACTCTACGTCATCAAATCCGTTCTCGTTCAACTCACAAGGCAGGAGAGACACCTCAAACCGCACCTTAGGCATATCTAAAAAGTTAAGCGCCTCGGTCACGTTTTCCACAACGCGAAGAGAGGCCTGTTTTCGAATCTTGCGAAGCACAGTGGCTTGCGCTTCTGCATCAGCAAGCAATTTCGCACACGTCCGCTCCAGCTCCTCTTGACCTTCCTCTCCAAGATTCAATTCGTCCAGCTCCAACGAAATTTTCTCACGATAAGCAAGAATTTCCTCAATGCTGTTTCCGTATTTCCGCTTAAGCTTGGAAATCTGGTCGAGCCTTCCTTCCAGTCGATCAATCCGAGCGGTAGGATCCTCACGGTCATCATCTGCAAAGGATAAAACGGTCTCCGCTACGTCAACGATCTCAGACTCCGCCTCGGCAAGTCGATCCACCAAGGGTTCGACTCCTTCCACGATCCCCGTCAGGGATAAAAGCGCACTCTGTGCACGCCTGAGGAGATCCGCAGCATCGCTCTTCTCACCGCCTGCCAAATATTTATAGGAAAGCTGCACCTGGCGATTGATCTTTTCCATGTGCGCCAAACAATCGCGCTCACGGATGAGCGCCTCCTCTTCTCCGGCGCGAAGCTTATAGGAATCAATATCGGAGATCTGAAACTGCAGCATTTCCCGCCGACGAAGCTTTTCCGCCTCGTTTCCCTTATAGGAATTCAGTTTTCTTTTTACACCTTGTAGCGCATGATAACATTCGCGGTATGCACGCAGAGCCTCACCTGACTGCGCGTAGGCGTCCAAAAGTTCCAGATGGGTTGACTTTTGCAACAGCTTGTGGCTATCCATCTGCCCGTGAATACTGATCAGCATAGGAATGATCTGCTTTTGCAATGCTTGGGTAATGGTCTGACCGTTCAACTTGGTCTGGGAGCGTCCGTCCGCAGAAACAATTCGCTGAATCATCAAAGACGCATCCTCGCAAGGAAACCCCATCTCCTCCAGCGTTTGCAACACACGCTCGGACAACCCGTCAAACACCGCACTGACTACAGCGCGGCTCTCTCCGCTCCGGATCACCTCTTTGGAAACGCGGTTCCCGAGAAGCAGATTGATGCTGTCGATGATCATGGATTTTCCGGCACCGGTCTCACCTGTGAGCACGGAAAGTCCCGCTCCAAAGTCCACGTCTGCACGACGGATAACAGCAATGTTTTCAATATGAAGGGACTGCAGCATTTTACATATTCCTCAAAAGGTCGTGCAGACGATCTGCAAAGCTCTGCGCGCACTCGTTATCTCTTGTTACAACCATGATTGTATCGTCTCCCGCAACGCAGCCAAGGATTCCCTCAAGGCTCATGCGGTCAATTCCGCCTGCTACCGCGGATGCCAGTCCCGGATAGGTCTTAATGACCACAAGATTCTGTGCAAACTCCACCGTTGTGATGGAATCAATCAGGGCTGCACTGAATTTGATCCCCGAGGAAGGATCGGCGTGCTTAGGGAGAACGTAACGATAAGTTCCCTTTCCCGTGGTCATCTTTGCGATCTTAAGTTCCCGGATATCTCTGGAAACCGTCGCCTGCGTGACCTCGTATCCGATCTCGCGCAGACGCTCGATCAACTCATCCTGCGTCTCGATCTCATATCGTGAGATCAGCTCCAACAATTTTTCCTGTCTATGTTTCTTCATATCTGCATCCTCAATCCCATGATCTTAAAAATTGGATTCTTTCATTTTTTTGCAAAGCTTCTGATAAAAGCTTTCATTGGTGAAGCGAATCAAGCGTGTCTCCATATCTGCCTTGGTGATTCGCACCACTTGATTGCGATAAAACTCAAAATTCATACGCCCATCCACGGTCAGATACAGCATTTTTTCACGCACACAAACATTCTTCACCTCAAGCACCGAACGATCCGAGAAGATCAGCGGTCTTGCACCGAAGGAATGGGGGCAAATGGGGGTCACGCACACACAGGGAACCATCGGGTCGACGACCGATCCTCCTGCCGACATCGAATATGCCGTAGAGCCCGTCGGAGTGGAAATAATCAATCCGTCGGCACGGTAATTGACCACGGGATTTCCGTTTTCGGAAAGCTCCATGTCAATAATTCTGGAAATAGAGCCATTTGAAATCACCGCTTCATTAAGGGCGTAGCAGAAGGATTTCAGTTCCCCTTCCGAAAGAAGCTCAACCTTCAGCATCGATCTGGATTCCACTGTATAATTGCCTGTAAACAGCTCGTGCAAAAGATCCAGCTGGTTCATCTCCATTCCGGACATATAGCCAAGCCGCCCAAGATTGATCCCAAGAATGGGCTTTCCTCTTGCAGAAGCCTTTCTTGCTGCCTCGAGGATGCTGCCATCGCCGCCAAGGACGATCACCACGTCTGCCTCATCATACATCACGTCCAGAGGCAGATAGCGGAATTCCTCACGATGCTTATGGACACGCATCAGCTTCTCTCGGTTGAAGGAGGCAATGAGCACCTCGCACTCCTCCGAGAGCAATTTCTTTGCGACCTGCGCTGCGGCATTCGCCTTTTCGTAAATATTAAAATTTGTAACCAATGCAATCTTTTTCATCATCGGTTCTCCCTTCATAGCGCAACGCGTCTGATATCCTCATCCGTCACTTCTTTTTTATCCGTACGACCTTTGGTAAACCATACCAAAAACTCTCGATTGCCATCTCCGCCAAAAATGGAAGACGGAATCAATCCAACGGGTAAAAGCCCAACGCCCTTCCCCGATTCCAGCACTGCATCAATCGCACGTTTGTGCGCAGCCTTATCTCTTACAATTCCGCCCTTGCCGATCATGGATCGCCCAACCTCAAACTGGGGCTTGATCAAGCATACGGCGTCTCCGACATCCCCCAAAAGCTGAGGAAATCGTGGAATAATCAAGGTAGCAGAGATAAAGGAAACATCCATCACAATCAAATCCACCGTCTCTCCGACCGCCTCTGACGTGAGGTATCTTGCATTACAATTTTCCATGGACGTCACGCGACAATCCGATCGGATCTTCTCTGCAAGCTGTCCTACACCGGAATCTACCGCACAAACGTGGGCGACTCCCCGCTGGAGCAGACAATCGGTAAATCCTCCCGTGGACGCGCCGATATCCAGTGCACTTTTTCCCGCAACGTCCAAACCGAAGGCATCCAACGCTCCCTCAAGTTTGAGTCCGCCTCTGCCCACGTATCGCATGGAATCATGTACACATATGTCATGCTCCGCATCGTCTGCAACCGTCTCGGAGGGCTTTTTTATGAGCTTGCCATCTACCGTGACAGCTCCCTCCTCAATCAGCCTTTTGGCCTGTTGCCGACTGGATGCATATCCCTTTGCGGTCAAGTATAAATCAATTCGCATCTCACGCCCAAACACCAAATGCAGGAATAAAGCTAATCAGAACCGCAACCACAATTCCAGTGATCACACCGCAGGCCACCTGCAGAGGGGTATGACCGATCAGCTCTCTGAAATTCTCATCCAGCTTATCGTGATCGTGAGAATCCTTAAAAAGATTCTTCAAGATCAGATTGAGTGCTTTGGACTGTTTCCCTGTTTCCCGACGAACACCAACAGCATCATTCATCACAATGATGCACAAAAGTCCCGCAATCGCAAACAAGGGAGACGCCAATCCATATCGAATTCCAATCGACGTACAAAGTCCCGCAACGGATGCCGAGTGCGAGCTGGGCATTCCACCCGTTCCAAACATCATGGCGCGAAAGGAGAATTCTCTAATTCGGAAAATTCCCGTGAAAATCTTCAAGATCTGCGCGATCAACCA
This sequence comes from Eubacteriales bacterium, assembly GCA_045631745.1. GTDB lineage: Bacteria > Bacillota > Clostridia > Oscillospirales > CAG-272 > UMGS1865. Next base: position 10,826 of record JAZQVI010000066.1, on the reverse strand, counting down.
GCCAAAAACTGCACTCATCAGACAGTAATTTGTAAACAACCCCTTCAGGGAATAATCAACTACAGCGTAATCCATTTTTTAAACCTTCCTTTTCGCCAACCATTCCGCCAAAGCACAGAGCGCATCCGATTCGGGATATTTCCGAACGGCGTTGATCGCCTCCTGTGTCAAGCGGTCTGCATAGAATTGTGCTTCCTCCAAGGAATAGAAGCTCATAAACGTGTTCTTTTGGTGCTCCGCATCGGATCCAACCCGCTTTCCGAGCGTTGCCTCATCGCCCGTGCAATCCAAAATATCGTCTACAATCTGGAATGCCAGTCCAATGTTCTCGGCATACGTAATGACATCCTTCATCGCCTTGTCGTCCAACCGAACACCTGCCGCCAGTGCCCCCATCACAGATGCTGCACTGATCAGGGCACCGGTCTTGAGCGAGTGGAGCTTGAGAAGCTCGTCAAGCGTCAGCTTTCTCCGCTCTCCCTCAATATCCATCACCTGTCCACCGATCATACCATACCGTCCCGCACAGCTTGCCAGATACGCTACGGCCATGGCAGATACGTCCGCGCCTGCCTCGGTATTGGACGCTGCAACCTCAAACGCGCCCGTGAGGAGAGAATCTCCAGCCAAAAGTGCAATCGTTTCCCCAAACACCTTGTGGTTGGTCGGCTTGCCTCGGCGCAGATCGTCGTCATCCATACAAGGAAGGTCATCGTGAATAAGAGAGTAGGTATGAATCATCTCCACCGCGCAAGCAAAAGGAATCGCCGCCGACTCCTCTCCCCCGAACAGCTTACAGAATTCGAGCGTGAGCGCGGGGCGAATCCGCTTCCCCCCCGCAAACAGGCTATATCGCTCCGAATCGAGCAGGGATGCGATATCAGGATCCTCGGAATAGATCGCTCGCATCGCATTTTCCACAATCGTTGCATTGCGGCTCAGCGCAAGCATCAATGCTTCTTCCGTCATGTTTCATCCTCCGTCTCAGAAAAATCCGTCAATTCCATCGAGCCGTCAGGCTTCAATCGGAGCATCTTCATCCGCATTTCCGCCTTTTCGAGCAGATCTGCACATTCACGAGCCAGCCCAACGCCCTCCTCGTAAAGTTTCAAAGAGGAATCCAAGCTCTCAGCGCCTCCCTCCAGGGTACGCACAATCTCCTCCAGCCGCTCCATTGAGGACTCAAAATCTATTTTCTTCTTCGTTGCCATCTTCAAATTCCTTTCTGCTTCTCTGCAACGGCGGCAATCTCGCCATCCGAAAAGCGAATGCTCAGTCGGTCGCCCTCTGAAATCTGCGCCGCTCTTACAACTGTTTTCTCACCGACACACACGGTTGCATATCCTCTTGAGAGAACTGCCAGCGGATTCAGACCTGCCAGCTTCGCGCATATCTCGGCGTAATCTGATCTCTTTTGGCGAAGGATCTGCGCACCGGCAAGACCCAAGCGGTGATCAAGATCTGCCGCATACATTTTCTTTGAATCGAGCATACGAACAGGCCTTGCCAGAATCCCCGATGTGAGCAACTGCAAAGCTTCTCTCTGTCTCAACACGCGCGAATCCATAAGACGGTGCAGCCTTTGCACCCGATTCTCCAGTGCATACAGAAGTTCTTTCCTATCGGGAACCGCCAATTCCGCCGCCGCAGAGGGCGTCGGTGCACGCAGATCGGCAACAAAATCGCAAATGGTAAAATCGCTTTCATGTCCGACTGCAGAAATTACGGGAATGGTGCAATTTGCAACTGCTCTCGCAAGTCGTTCATCGTTAAATGCCCAGAGATCCTCGGTACTTCCGCCGCCACGTCCCAAAATGATGACGTCAACCATTTCAATCAGCTGGAAAAAATCAAGCCCCGCCATCATCTGCTCCGCCGCTCCCTCTCCTTGAACCAGGGATGGAAAAAGCACAACCTCGGCACACGGAAATCGTCTGCCCAGGATATTCATAATATCATGGATCGCCGCCCCTGATGGAGATGTGATCACGCCGATGCGCCTCGGAATTTCGGGAATCGGCTTCTTTCTCGCAAGGTCGAATAAGCCCTCCCCCTCCAGCTTCCGCTTGAGTTGCTCGAACTGAAGCGCCAAGGAGCCTGCACCATCCGCTACCATGTCATCCGCATAGATCTGATACTGTCCTCTGGCGGGATAAACCGAAATTCTTCCATGCAGGATCACCTTCATGCCATCCTTGGGGACAAACCCGAGTCTCGACGCATAGGATCGGAACATCACGCCCGAAAGCTGACTTTCTGCATCCTTTACCGTAAAGTAAAAATGCCCCGATGCGTACATCTTGCAGTTGGAAAGCTCGCCCCTGACGAACAGATTGGAAAGAACCGCATCTCCATCCATCTGCATCCGAAGATATTCATTTAACTCGGCGACCGTCAAGGTAGGCGCTTGTCGCATACGTTCATTCTCCTTTTTCTTTCATTGCCTTCCGTCTTGTAAGCAAGGCAATTCCCGCAGCGTTATCTGCGGAAAATTGCGGCTCTGCAAAGTAAGTTTTCTCTCTCAGCGAAAGAACTTTTTGCAAATATCGATTGCTCATCACGCCACCGCCGTAAACAATGGGAAAATCGGCGTACTTTGTGTCAAACCACGCGGTCATCATCCCCAGCGTCCGTGCACAAAAATCAAGCACAAATGCACTCACCAAGGGAGCATCCTTGGTTTCTTCCCAAAGCTTTCTCGCAAGGTTCTCAAGCCCCGATAAATGGCAGACGCCATCCTTCACCGAAACTCTTGACGAGGGGATTCTCTTGGTGTTTTTTGCAGCCAACGCCTCCAGTTCCTTGCCGCAAGGAAAACGGAGGCCCATCATCACGCCAATGCGGTCGATCGCCTGCCCTGCGTGAAGATCAGCACTCTCTCCCAGCATTTCAACCGAGAATCCAGCCTCGGTGGGGGTCGCCAGAACCATTTCGGTCGTTCCTCCCGAAACGTGGAAGGCACCGAACGGAGAGGTCAGCAGGGATTCCATCTCCCCCGACGAATACATCGCCGCCATAATGTGCCCCTCTTGGTGAGAAAAGGCATAAAGCGGCACGCCAAGCGCAGCAGAATACGCCTCTGCGGCCACCTTCCCTGCCAAAAAGCATGGCATATAGGAATCCTCTGTCGGTCGCGGTCTGACCGAGCAACCAACTGCCACCACGTTTACGTCAGCCGTAAATTCCTTCAACGCCTGACAGGCAAGCGGAAGATTCTTCACATGGGAGAACACTGCATCGCTCTGTCGCAAACCTCGCTCCCCTTCTTTGACCGGAAGAGGAATTCGCACGTTTGCAAGCACGCGGCCGTCACCGTCACAAAGCGACGCTGACGTCGTATAGTTACTGGTATCAAATCCTACGTAACCGAGTGCTTTCATTCCTTTGTCTCTGCCTCAAGCTCGTCCTTGACACCGTTGAGGATTCCGTTGACAAAGCTCTTTGCCTTGGGATCGTCGAATTTTTTAGTCAGCTCGATCGCCTCATTGATCGCAACCGTTACGGGAACATCCTCCTCAAAGCTCATCTCATAGATGCAAAGGCGGAGAATGTTTCTGGAAACAGGAGCAATTCGGTCGGGTCTCCAGCCGTTGGAATGCTTTGCGATCATCTCGTCCAAGGACTCCTTTTTCTCACACACGCCAAAATATGCACGTTGAATATATTCTGCCTGCTTGGCGCTTGTCCGCTCGGACAAATCTCTTGCCTGCTCCGCCAATTCATAAATCTCGGCAGGCGTCTTGTCCTGCTGAAACTCACTCTCAAACAACAGATAGAACACTTCTTCTCTTGCTTCACGTCTTGTCATAGATGCCATAGAATTGAAAACTTTCCTTTCTCTTGGTGGGATCCCTTGCGCGCGATCCCATACTATAATTATATATTATACATTATTTTTTGAAAAAGTCAAGTACAAAAGTGAATATATACGCGCGAATATTCATTTTTGTCTCCATACGTGGCAATCAATGGGGAAAAGAAAAGTTTTTTCCGAAAAGCACTTGAAAAAAACCGAAATGTATAGTATGATATAAACCGTATACACTATTTTTGCAGCACGAAAGGGTTCATATATGAAAACATCCGTCGTTATCAAACGATTGCTTGTAGGGGCTTGCGTTTACTATTCTGTTTTTTCACTGTTACTGCTGACGATTAACGTCATCATAAACGGACAAGTTGCCGGAACCGCTCTCAGCGTCCCCAACATCCTGATGCTCTTCCCCTTTGCATTTTCTCTGTCGGGAGCAGAATTCATTCGAAAGAGTGACAAGCTGTCGGGAGGAATCCGCGTTCTGCTACACTATCTCATTCTTGCCGCGGCGTTTGTTTTGTTCCTTTGGTTCCCGTCAAACACGCAGAAAACGTTTCAGAGCGCCTTGCTCCTACTCCTTTTGGAGAGCATCGTTTACTGGCTCGTTTTTGCAATCTGTCATTTGACTGCAAAGCGTTTTCACAGCTTCAAAGAGGAATAACGACACCGCGAGAAAAGCGGCTTATGAAAAAAATAGTATGCATTCTTTTTGCGACCGTTTCTCTTTTTTTAGGAACGATCTCTGTCAGCGCCGAACAATCCACCAAGGATTCGCTCGGCGCTGATTTTATTGACCGCCTGACCTTTTTCGGGGAATCAACCACAACACACCTCCTCCATCGAAGCAAGGTTTCAAGGACGCAGGTATGGGCAAATCCTTCGGGAACTGCAAGACTGGACTCCACCATCTCAGACCGCCCCATTCAAGACCCGAGAAGCGAGCGATTTCTCTCCCCTGTTGAATTGGCAGAGCGGGAGCAGCCGGAATTCATCGTTCTATCCTTTGGGTTGAATGGAATTATGGACTTTGAAAAGGATTCTGCCGATTACCTTAAGAAATATCAAAAATTGATAGACGCCCTTTCCAAAGCTTCTCCCCATACGCATTTTTTGATCCAATCCGTTTACCCGGTTGCCGATCGTCCTCATCAATCCGATTGGCGGTTCTCGGTATCTCCCTTGGAAATCAACCGAAAAGTTGAGCATCTCAACAACCGTATGAAAGAGCATTGTCAGACGCTTCCAAATGCAGATTTCGTTGATACGTCCATCAATTTAAAGGACAAAGACGGCTTTCTGAGGCCATCCTATACCACCGATGGAATTCATCTTACCGAGGATGCTTATCATGAAATTTTAGCGCAATTTTGCGAATACGGCAAAAGTCTGTCAAGCACGGAATGAAGGCACGATCTTTGGGAAATACTCCTGTCATACGAGTATTTCCCATTCTTAATTCTGAAAGGATTTCGAGATGAAAAGACACCGTTTTTCAGCCTTTTTTCTTACGATCTTGTCTGTTTTCTCAATTACGTCCTGCAAAAATACAGCTCCAACCTATGCGGATACGCTTCCTGCAAAAGAGCTTGCAGAGGAGGCGCGCGATGAGCTGGAAACAACCGATTTTCGAACCGCGCCGAGTGACTGGATTGCCGACTACGTGACGCTTCCCGACGGGCTGTCCGATTACGAAATCTGCTTTTCTTCGGACGGAAGTAATCTCAACGAATTTGGAATTTTACACGTCAAAGCAGATCAAATCGCCGCTGCGGAAGCCACGCTTCGCACCTATCTTTCCGAATCGTTGCGAAAAAACAGAGATTTCTATAACTCCTATATTCCAATGGAAACTCCCAAGCTTGAAAAAGCAGAAGTCAAGGCTTTTGGAAACTACGTTTGCTATGCAATTTTGAACGAACAGGATAAGAAGATCTTCTTTGATACCATTCAAGAAGAATTAACTGAAAGATCCTAAGCTGAGCCGTCGCGAGGTAGCGGCGGCTTTTTTATGTTTTGGAACATTATTTTTCAATTTATTTTGGGATTTCCCTTTACAACAATCAAAAAATTTGATATAATTATATGATAAAATATCGGGAAAGGAACTCACCTGTTTTATGAAAAAACTTCTCCCCTATCTCTCCCCCTACAAGAAGGAATGCGTGATCAGTCCTCTGTTCAAGCTGCTGGAAGCAGGCTTTGATCTTCTGGTACCTTTTGTCGTAAAGAATATGATCGACGAGGGCATCCGTCTTGGGATTGTGGACAACGATCGCTCCCTCATTTGGACAAGCTGCGGACTTTTGGTGCTTCTTGCGCTGGTTGGGCTCGCCTGCTCCTTCACGGCACAATTTTTTGCCGCAAAGGCTGCAGTCGGATTCAGCTCGGATCTGCGAAGTGCCCTCTTTTCGCATATTCAGGGATTCACATATGAGCAAACAGACAAGATCGGAACTTCTACTCTGATTACTCGTCTGACAGCCGATATCAACCAAATCCAGTCGGGGGTGAACCTCACCCTCCGACTTCTTCTGCGCTCCCCAATCATCGTATTCGGTTCGATGCTCATGGCATTTGTCGTTTCTCCTCAAAATGCCTGGATCTTTGTGATCGTAATCCCGCTTTTGGCTGTAATCGTATTCGCCGTTATGATGGCGTGTGTTCCACTTTATAAGAAGGTTCAACAGAACCTTGACCGTGTCACGACCGTAACACGGGAAAACCTCAACGGTGTGCGTGTCATTCGAGCCTTCCGCAAGGAATCGGACGAGATCAACCGTTTCAATGCCGCAAACACCGATCATAATTACATTCAAAATCACGTTGGCAAGATCTCCGCGCTGATGAATCCGCTGACTCTTTTGGTGGTCAACGGCGGTCTCATCGTTCTCCTGCTCACGGGCGCGATCCGCGTAGAGGAAGGCGGAATGACCAAGGGTGAGCTCTTTGCTCTGACAAACTATCTCTCGCAGATTTTGGTCGAGCTTGTAAAATTCGCAAACACAATCATCTCCCTTAACAAAGCACTGGCTTGTGCCTCGCGCGTGGAAGCTGTACTTAGTTCTCCCACGGGTATGGAGATCAGAAAATCCTCCGGTGCCGTGAATCCCACCTCGTGTGTCATTGAGCTCCGTGATGCGGAGTTGACATATGCGGGAAATGCAGAGCCCTCTCTTTCGGGAATCAATCTGCATATAGAACATGGCAAGACGGTTGGGATCATTGGATCCACCGGATCGGGAAAGACCTCGCTGATCAATCTAATCGCCCGTTTTTATGACGTAACAAACGGCTCCGTTTTGATTGATGGCAAGGACGTCCGCGAAACAGATCCCGTGGATCTTCACGAACGAATTGCAGTTGTTCCGCAGAAATCGGTTCTTTTTCAAGGAACGGTTCGTTCCAATCTCCTTTGGGGAAATGAAAACGCCTCGGATGAGGAGCTTTGGGCAGCACTGGATGCCGCGCAGGCAAAGGAGTTTGTAGCCGCAAAGGAAGGCGGATTGGACGCTACCGTTGAAGCTGGGGGCCGTAACTTCTCGGGTGGACAGCGGCAGCGTCTTGCGATTGCGCGCGCGCTGGTACGCAGGGCAGATATCCTGATCCTGGACGATGCGTCCTCCGCGCTGGACTACGCAACCGATGCGGCACTTCGCCGCGCGATCCGTACGCTTCCCGAACATCCTGCGGTTCTGATTGTATCGCAAAGAACCGCCTCCATTCGTCATGCGGATCAAATTCTGGTGCTGGAGGACGGTGAGCAGGTTGGCCTTGGAACCCACGACGAGCTTCTCCTCTCCTGCCCTGTTTACAAAGAAATTCATGAATCTCAATTCCAAAAAGGAGGTGAGGGCGCATGAAATCGCTTAAATCTGCGAAAAAAAACACCCGCGCAACCGTCACTCGCGTGATGAAGCTTTTGGGCAAGCACCGTGCTTTGCTTGCGCTCTCGCTTTTGTGTGCGGCAATCAGCTCCCTGCTTACGTTAGCAGTTCCCCTGCTCGTCGGAGATGCCATTGACGCGATGATTGAAAACGGCAGAGGCGGATTGAGAGAGCAAATCCTTCGAATTGCGATCCTGATCGCCGCATCCACCGTTGCGTCTGCCTTGGCGCAATGGATCATGAACGTGCTCAATAACAGAATGTCCTATGCGCTGGTCTACCGCCTGCGCCGCGACGCCTTCCAAAAGATTCAGAAGTTACCCCTCTCCTATCTGGACGCTCATCCGTCGGGAGGAATTCTGAGCCGCATGATGAACGACGTAGACCAATTTTCCGATGGATTGCTGATGGGATTCAATCAATTTTTCACAGGTGTTCTGACGATTATCGGCACTCTTGTGATCATGCTTCTGATCAGGCCTTCCATCGCCCTTGTGGTCATTCTGATCACCCCCCTTTCCCTCTTTGTGGCATCCTTTATTGCCAACCGCACGCACTCCATGTTCCGCCTGCAAGCATCGACTCGCGCGGAGCAAACCGCGATGATCGATGAATATATCGGCAACCATCGCGTAGTGATCGCATTCGGACAAGAAAACGAAACCATCGAGCGCTTTGATGAAATCAACAAAAGACTTGCAGACTGCTCCCTGCGCGCGACCTTTTTCTCCTCTCTGACAAATCCCTCCACACGATTTGTAAATAACCTTGTCTATGCCGGTGTTGCACTCACAGGCGCCTTGCTCTGTATTCCTGTGAATGGTGTCGCACGCTTCACCGTCGGTCGCCTGACCAGCTTTCTTTCCTATGCCAATCAGTACACCAAGCCCTTTAACGAGATCTCCGGCGTCTTTGCTGAATTGCAAAACGCACTTGCTTGTGCAGAGCGTGTATTCCTCCTTTTGGATGAAGCCGAAGTCCCTGCCGACGCACCGAATGCAAGGGTGCTGGAGCAGGCAGACGGAAGTGTCAAGCTCTCCGACGTGGCGTTCTCCTATTCTCCCGATCGAGAGCTGATCAAGGATCTCAATCTTGCAGTCAAGCCCGGACAGCGTGTTGCCATCGTTGGCCCAACCGGTTGCGGAAAGACGACGGTGATCAATCTTTTGATGCGCTTCTATGACGTAGACAGCGGCAGCATTTCGGTAAACGAAACCGACGTTCGTCAGATCACCCGGGAAAGTCTCCGAGCCAACTGGGGAATGGTCTTGCAGGACACCTGGCTTCGCGCAGGAACGATCCGTGAAAACATCTGCATGGCAAAGCCTGATGCCACCGATGACGAAATGATCGCCGCTGCCAAGGCATCACACGCCCACTCCTTCATCCGCCGTTTGCCAAACGGCTATGATACGGTGCTTGGAGAGGGCGGCGGATCTCTTTCCCAGGGACAGAAGCAGCTGCTCTGCATTGCAAGACTCATGCTCGCGCCCCCTCCCATGCTGATCCTGGACGAGGCGACCTCTTCCATCGACACCCGTATGGAACTGAAGATTCAAAACGCTTTTTCAAAGCTGATGGAGGGAAAGACCTCCTTCCTGGTGGCACACCGACTTTCCACCATTCAGTCCGCCGACATCATTCTCGTCATGAACAATGGAAGAATCGTAGAGCAAGGAAATCACGAGACCTTGCTGAAAAAACAGGGATTCTATGCCCATCTGTATCACAGCCAGTTTGAGGAATAAACATTCAGAAAAGCACGCTAAAGTTCACACAGAATTCAAATTTGTGTGTTATAATTGAAACAGAATAAAAGAATCGCATCTCATTTACATGGGTAGATAAGGAGGAAAAGCCTTGCTTTCACTGAGAAATATCACCAAACAGTACCGTTCGGGAGATAGCGTGGTTCAGGCGCTGGATGGGATCAGCTTGGATTTTCGCGAGAACGAGTTTGTCTCGATCCTGGGACCGTCCGGTTGCGGCAAAACAACACTGCTCAACATTATCGGAGGTCTTGACCAGTATACCGACGGTGACTTGATCATCAATGACGTTTCCACCAAGGAATACGGAGACAGAGACTGGGACACCTATCGAAACCATTCGATCGGATTTGTCTTCCAAAGCTACAACCTGATTCCGCACCAAACGGTTCTTGCAAACGTTGAGCTTGCGCTCACGCTTTCTGTTGTTTCCAAGAGAGAACGCCGTCGCAGAGCCAAGGAAGCGCTTGAAACGGTTGGACTGGGAGATCAGCTCCGCAAAAAGCCAAATCAGATGTCGGGCGGTCAGATGCAGCGCGTTGCCATCGCAAGAGCGCTGGTCAACGACCCGGACATTCTGCTTGCTGATGAGCCCACCGGTGCGCTTGATACCGCAACCAGCGTACAGGTCATGGAGATTCTTCGCAAGATCTCCAAGAAAAAACTCATCATCATGGTCACGCACAACCCTTCCCTTGCAAGAAGATACTCCAACCGTATCATCAAGCTGGTGGACGGAAAGATCAAGAGCGACAGCCACCCCTACTACCCTGCTGTCGGCGGCTTCTTCAAGGGAATTTTGGGCGGAACCAAAAAAGAAGACATCGTAGATCTTGCTCCAAAAAAGAAGCGCTCCATGTCCTTCTTTACAGCGCTCTCGCTTTCACTCAACAACCTGATGACCAAAAAAGGAAGAACGCTGATGACCTCCTTTGCCGGCTCGATCGGTATCATCGGTATCGCGTTGATCCTTTCTGTTTCCACAGGTGTGAACGCGTACATTGACTCGGTGCAGAGAGAAACGCTCTCGGGATACCCCATTCAGCTCGAAGCGGAGTCGGTCGATCTTTCCTCTCTGATTACCACCATGATGGAATCGCAGAGCGAGGAAGGTCCCGGACATCCCCTTGACAAGGTATACGAGAGCGCGAGCTATCTGCTTTCAAAGCATTCGGGATTTTACGCCGTTCTTTCGGCAGGTATGCTGCTTGCGCAATGCGCTATCTGGAAGGGTGATATCCACATGTGGCGTAAGGCAAAGGTGCATATTGCGGGAGCGCCCGCGAAAAACGATATTGACCGAGACGCCATGCAGCTTGCGCTAAGCGCGGTAGATACTATGATATACAACGTGGAAAG
>JAZQVI010000065.1:0-13135 GCA_045631745.1 Eubacteriales bacterium | reverse complement strand
CATAGGCAAGGTGCATTTGGCACTAGGATAACTCCGCTTGCTCCGTGATTCGCGCGCTATGTGTCTGACCGTAGGGCCGAACTGCGTTCGCCCGCGGGCGTTCACAGAACGCCCCTACAAAAAGAGCGGCGAATGCGAACCTAACTCTGCGTCGCTTCGTGAACACTAGGATATTCGCACTTCGTGCGAAGATTTTTGCTCGCGGCTCTCGTGAGCGAGCTCCCATCGCCTTGCTCGCAAAATGCGAACCTAATTCCGCTACACCTTCGGTGTGCGGAGCTACGCTCGGCACACCGGTGCTGCAGCCAAACAGAAAAGCCACCCGATTGGGTGGCTTTTCTGTTTGGCTGCGGCACTAGGATTCGAACCTAGGTAATGACGGAGTCAGAGTCCGTTGCCTTACCGCTTGGCGATGCCGCATTAACAGATGATATTATAGCAGATTTGGGGGCGTTTGTCAAGTGTTTTTTTGCTTTTTCTTATATTTTTTTCGAGTTTTTTGATTTTATTCCTTTTCTCAAATAAAAACGCTTCTTCGTGTCACTTTTTTAGAAGTCCTTGGTGTTTGCTTTCAAAAATATACCGATTTTTCCTTTGCCAAAAGTATGATTTGGACGCGATCGGACACACTAACATCAAGCGTCGCGACGGACGCGCGTGGCATTTCTTTTTCTGTTTTTCAGTCACAAATTTTGGCTGCGTGATGTAATTTTGTTAGACATGAAAGCAGGAAAATCGGGCAAATTAGTAACAGCAATTCATGCGGGTTGCATTCGACAAAGCAAAAAGGGATGGAAAGGGAAATGAACGCAAGAAAAAAAGGTTGGAAGCTGCTCGGCTGCTCGCTTCTGGCGGTGCTTCAGATGATTGGTTGTACCGTTCGCGTGGGGGCGCTGGGGGCTGACGGGAAGGATGCCACAATGACGCAGGAACTCCCCGCACAAGCGGCTTTTGCGGCGCTGGCGGCAGATCGATCGAGCGACGAGTCTGTTGCGACAGCAGTGGGCGTTTGCGTGGGAGAATGCGTGGGCGGTGCAGCTGCGGCATTCGAGGCGAGTGATTTGGAAAATTTAACGGTCACCCCGGGCGGGATGCCGTTTGGGGTAAAATTTATGACCGAAGGTGTGACGGTGGTGGGATTTTGTGACGTAGAGGTCGACGGCAAAAAGGTGAATCCCGCGTCGGCGGCGGGGCTGAAGCTTCGTGATGTGATCCTGAGCGTCAACGGAGAACCCCTGCAAAGTGCAGCAGGCTTGACCCAAAAAATCGAGGGGTGCGAGGGCAAGGAGCTTGTTCTTCACTGCCGCAGAAACAAGGAAGAGGTTGAGATCCACCTGAATCCCATATATTCCAAATCCGAAGCTCGTTACAAGACAGGCATTTGGGTGAGGGACAGCGGAGCAGGAATCGGAACGGTGACCTTTATGCTCCCCGAGACAGGCGCATTTGCAGGGCTTGGGCACGGCATTTGCGATGGCGACACGGGTGAGCTGGTCGCCATGCGCCGTGGAACGGTGTCTGACGTGACCATCAGCTCGGTGGTGAAGGGCGTTTCGGGCGCACCCGGGGAGCTGAAGGGATATTTCAACCCTGGCAAGGTTGGCGCGTTGCTTGGAAATACCTCCTGTGGCGTGTGGGGCGTCTTTTCGGAACTGCCCGAGGCGGTTGCCGAGCCCATGAAGGTGGGACTGCGCGGGGAGGTGCAAGAGGGGGCGGCGTATATCCTCTCGACCCTGGACAGCAACAAAACCGAGCGCTATGATGTGGAGATTTCCAACATCAATCGCGACGCATCCGGCTCGAAATGCTTCACGGTTAAGATTACCGATCCCGATTTGCTCGCGGTGTCGGGAGGGATCGTGCAGGGAATGAGCGGCTCACCCATTATCCAAAACGGCAAGCTTGTCGGGGCGGTCACCCACGTGCTCATCAACGACCCCACCACGGGGTATGGAATTTTCATTGAAAATATGCTAAATGCGGCGCAGATGCCCATGGCAAAGGCATCGTAAATGCAGAATTGAATAAAAAAGTTGTCCCTATTTGAACACACTCCAGGAGTGTGATATAATAGGGACAACAGTCTTTTGTCCAAGGCATTATACGATTTTTTCAAGGTATCGTGCAAGAGATATTGAAAATAAACAGTGAACAAACCCCCTTAATTAAGGTCTGAATTTACCTTGCCAAGAAGCTCATCAATTGAAATACCAATTAAATTTGATATGTCGGTAAGCAGAAATATATCGGGGTAGCAAAGTTCTCTTTCCCACTTGGATATGGCTTGCGCGCTGACTCCGAGAAGCTCTCCAAATTCACCTTGGGTCAAGCCTCGTTCTTTGCGGTATTTTATGATGCGTTCGCCTATGCATATTTTGTTTTTCATTTCACTCTTTTATATATTTCGTGATCACGCGTCATCATTCCGAACGCAATTATTTCACGTCGAATCGTACAAAAATCCTCGTGATAGCGTAAAATGATTTCATTGACCTCTTTTTCATCATATTCGCGGTCAAAATCAAACTGTTTCAGTATCTCCGCAAGTACGATTTCACGCTTCTTTCTTTGAGTTGGTATTTGCGTTAATCTACCGTATTTAAAAAAGTGAGATATGACCTCTTTTTTATACTTTTCCTCGGTATCAACCACCTGCTCCTCTTTTTTTATTAGTTCGTAAAGTGGTTTATTGAAAATCTCTCTGTTAAGAGAATAAATAATGTAAAACTGTGAGCGAGAGCAATTCACCACACCGGCTGATTCCATTTTTTTGAGATGATAACATATAGTCGCAGGGGTCAAGGACAGTTCGCAAGCGATCTTTTCCACATAGGACTCCTCTTTCAAAAGAATGTTAAGGATTTCAAGACGCGTTTCATCGGCAAGAAGTTTGAGTAGTTCAAGTTTTTCTTTCATTCAATCACTTCCTTTCGCCTTTGCCAAGCATCATTCAGACATTCTTTTACATAATTCAAGCCGCCGATACGCTCTTCAAGTTCAATCTTTTCCCAATCGTTTGCATTTTGAATTTTTTTGTTTAACTTTGCAAGTTCTCTTTCGGTAAATGCCAACATTGAATAATACAAGCTGTAATCAGGCTTTTCGTTATCAGGAGCAGCCTCATACAAAGTTAAATACTCATCGTATTCTTTGAAAATTTCATCAAAATGTTGAAGCAAATAATGTGAGTATTCGATGTTATGCAATTTTCTACAACGATTATTATTGTAAAGAATGCTATAAATTAACGATACAGAAGCATAGCGATATTTAGCGCACTTATACTCTACAATACGTTCCTTTTTCTGAATAGTATCTTCATCAAGAGAGTCTGTAAAATCGCAAAGTCGTTTATTTTCCTTGTTCAGTAATTCTGTCGATATAAGAAAAAAAGCCGAATCACCTATTACTTTTCCGTTTGATACGTAAATTGAATATTCGTCCATAATATAAAACATCCACCTTTCTGTTATTGCCGGCTACACTGATATTATATCCATCTAATCACTTTTTGTCAATAGTGTTTCGATGGTTTTCTAATCAATTAAACCAATGGTTTAACAATAGGCTTAAAAGATCCTGCTTAGCGTGTTCTTAGCGGATGTTTCTGTGAAATTTTTCGTAAAAGAGTGTTGTTCCTTATATAACACATTCCCATTCCATGGATGATGCCATAATTATTGTGCGTTCATTCGTTTGGCGCAGATTTCGCATCGCCCGTAATCATCCAAGGCGAGCATTTGGAATGTCTTTTTTATTTCATTGCGCATAACTCGTCGAATTGGTTTGTCTGCAAAACCGTCACAATCAATGGAAGGATTATCACCTTGACAGCCGCAAATTACGCAGGTGTTTATATGCTTTTTTGCTTCCGGATTCAATTTCTGTATATATAACGAGTTTCCTTTTTTGTTCAATTTGCTATGTGACATCTACGTATTAAACCTCATGCTCCAAAATCCAATCAAGCAGCTTCCTGATACTTCATCTCTCCCGCCGCGACAGCAAGACCAACACGTGCGATCTCTGCATTGGTGCGACGAAGCTTGATACCGTTGGTTTCAAGGAATGTGAGAAGAACGCACATTCCGATCCTCTTGTTTCCGTCCGAGAATGCGGGATTGGAGATCGGCGCAAATCCAAGTCGCGCACCCTTTTCTTGCGTTGTGTAGGAGATCGTTCTTTTCCGTCAAAGGTGGCAAATGCCGATTCTGGTGCGCTGTTCAGCAGAGCGATATCGCGCACGTTTGGATCGCCACCCTTTTTTCGGTGATAAGCTTGTCACGCGGGAAAAATTATGATTCGCCTCGGAAATCGAAAGGATTTGATTCGTATTCAAATTCATAATATAACTTCCTTTCGAAATCGCACTATTATTATACATAAATTTTAGGATATTGTCAACCTAAATGGGTAACTTCCATAAAAGCTCCTCATGGTTTTATAGATATGCTAAAACAGGCAATCTCCCTCGCGGGTGATTGCCTGTTTTTATTATTTGTTTTTAACCTCCCGAATCCCTTGCAGAATCTGCTCCTTTGCGGCGATCGCATCGGAGAGAGAGAGGGCAGGCATACCTGCCAGCGGGTAGGGAATGCCAAGCGAATCGTATTTTGAAACGCCCATGGTGTGGTAGGGAAGTACATCCAATGCCTTGAGGTTGGAGAGCCCTCCGATGAACCGTCCGAGCTCTACGAGATCGGTGTGCGCGTCGGTGTAACCCTCTACAATGATGTGACGAACCCAAACCGGGATCTTCTTTTTCTCAAGGTGCTTTGCAAACGCCAAAATTCTGGCGTTGTCGTGCCCCGTCAGCGCTTTGTGCTTTTCGGGATCGATATGCTTGATATCCAGCATCACCAAATCCGTGACCTCAAGAAGGCGATCAAGTCGCTCGGTGTGATCGGGGGTGAAGGTGATTCCGGAGGTGTCGACACAGGTGTGAATACCTTGCTCCTTTGCTTTTTGGAAAAGCTCTGTCAGAAACTCAATCTGCAGCAAGGGTTCGCCGCCCGTGACGGTAATTCCTCCGTTTCGGTAGAAGGGCCGATTCTTTTGGTACTGAGCCAAAAGCTGGTCGACCGTCATCTCGGTACCCTTTCCGATCTCCCACGTGTCAGGGTTGTGGCAGTAGAGACACCGCATGGGACAACCCTGAAAGAAGATCACGAATCGAAGCCCGGGACCGTCAACCGTACCAAAGCTTTCGGTCGAATGGATGTAACCCAACATGGAGATCAGATCTGATCGTGGAAGGTTCTGGAGATGACCTCGTCCTGCTGCTCCTTGGTAAGCTTAATGAAGTTTACCGCGTAGCCGCTCACGCGAACGGTGAGCTGGGGGTACTTCTCGGGATGCGCCTGTGCATCGAGAAGGGTTTCTCTTGTGAAAACGTTTACGTTGAGGTGGTGACCGCCTTTTTGAACGTAACCGTCCAAGAGGTTGACCAGGTTATCAATTTGGTTTTGTGTTGCTGCCATGGAAAACTCCTTTCTTTGCAATCTGCAAAATAGAGATATTAGTTATTGTCGTCAAGTCCCTCAAAGAGTGTGGGGGATGCACATGCGCCGTTGGAGCAGTCGAAGCTGACCGCTACGTCGATGTCTCCTGCGAACACACGGTCGTCCTTACCCAGCGCGCCGGGAATAATGGAGAAGGTGTTGGAGATTCCGTCCTGTGCGTCAATGAAGGGAAGCTTTGCAACGGATGCAAGGGATGCAACCGCACCGTGCGTATCTCTGCGGTGCATGGGGTTTGCTCCGGGAGCGAATGCCTCGCCCTTCTTACGTCCGTCGGGGGTTGCACCGGTATTCTTACCGTATACCACGTTAGAGGTAATGGTCAGAATGGAGGTGGTGGGAACGCCGCCTCTGTAAGTATGGTTCTTACGGATGTGCTCCATGAAGCGGTGAACGATATCGTAAGCAAGCGTATCTACGCGGTCGTCGTCGTTTCCGAACTTGGGGAAGTCTCCCTCAATCGCATAGTCAACAGCCAGGCCCTGCTCGTTGCGGAGAACCTTAACCTTTGCATACTTAATTGCGGACAGGGAGTCTGCAACAACGGAAAGTCCTGCGATACCGGTTGCGAACCAGCGAGTAACGTCCTTGTCGTGCAGAGCCATCTGGAGACGCTCGTAGCAGTACTTGTCGTGCATATAGTGAATGACGTTGAGCGTGTTCACATAAACGTTTGCAAGCCACTTCATCATGTCATCATACTTCTGCATAACCTCATCGTAATCGAGATACTCGGAGGTGATGGGACGGTATGCGGGGCCTACCTGCTTGCCGGAGATCTCATCCACACCGCCGTTGATCGCGTAAAGCAAGCACTTTGCAAGGTTTGCTCTTGCGCCGAAGAACTGCATTTCCTTACCCAGACGCATAGAGGATACGCAGCAAGCGATTGCATAGTCGTCGCCGTGCGTAAATCTCATCAAGTCATCATTCTCGTACTGAACGGAGGACGTCTCGATGGAGGTCTTAGCGCAGAAGCGCTTGAAGTTCTCGGGGAGCTTTACAGACCAGAGCACCGTGAGGTTGGGCTCGGGAGCAGCGCCGAGGTTGGACAGAGTGTGCAGGTAACGGTAGGACATCTTGGTAACCATGTGAGTACCGGTGATGGAAACACCTCCGATGGACTCGGTTACCCACTGGGGGTCTCCGGAGAAGAGCGCGTTGTACTCGGGAGTACGAGCGAACTTGATCAGACGGAGCTTCATGATGAAATGGTCAACCATTTCCTGAATCTCTTTTTCGGTGAATACACCGTTCTTGATGTCTCTCTCAGCGTAGATGTCAAGGAAGGTGGAGGTACGTCCGAGGGACATCGCAGCACCGTTCTGCTCCTTAACTGCAGCAAGATAGCCGAAGTAGAGCCACTGGATTGCTTCCTTAACATTCGCAGCAGGTCTGGAAATGTCAAAGCCGTAGGATGCAGCCATTTCCTTGAGCTCCTCAAGAGCGCGAATCTGCTCGGAGAGCTCTTCTCTTGCGCGAATGACCTGAGAATACATTGCAGAACGAGTGGTTTCCTTCTGCGCCTTCTTATCCTCGATCAGACGGTCAACACCGTAAAGTGCAACTCTTCTGTAGTCGCCGATGATTCTTCCTCTGCCGTAAGCATCGGGAAGACCGGTGATGATATGGCTGGAGCGGCACGCTCTCATCTCGGGGGTGTAGGCATCAAAAACGCCTGCGTTATGGGTCTTTCTGTACTTGGTGAAGAATTCCTTTACCTGAGGATCGATGGTGTAGCCGTTGTCAGCGCAAGCCTTCTCAGCCATACGGATTCCGCCGTAGGGCATCAGTGCGCGCTTGAGGGGCTTTTCGGTCTGAAGACCGACGATCGTTTCCTTCTCCTGATTGAGGTATCCGGGAGCGTGCGAGGTAATGGTGGAAATCACCTTGGTGTCCATATCCAAAACGCCGCCGCGCTCTCTTTCCTGTCTGGTCAGATCCATTACCTGATCCCACAGGTCGAGCGTGTTCTGCGTCGGTCCCTCCAGGAAGGATTCGTCTCCGTCATAAGGAGTATAGTTATGCTTGATAAAACTTCTTACGTTAATTTCCTTGGTCCAGGTAGCCGTTTGGAACCCTTCCCACTCTTTGTAGATTTCGTGCATCTCACTCATCCCTTCTTTTTGATTTTCTATCACCCTATATTGTACATTTTTTTTTTAGGAAAAGCAAGAGTTTTTCATAATTTTCTTCACAGAAAATACAATTTTGTCTGTTTTTCTGTGAAATGATGCGCAAAAGTCGATTCCCTTGGTTGGATTGACGATTGATTGGGTCAAATCTCTTGTTTGTCCCAATTATACCATTTGTTCAGCTGTGATTCTGTGATCGAGTCACATTTGTTGAGAAAAAGCATCGGTGTGCCGTTCAGGAAAGTTTTTTTGGAAAATGGAATTGTTCTTTCTTTACAAGCGGATAGACTTGAAGATCGGAGGTGTTGACAGACTCCTTTGAAAGAGAAACCGCGGAGATCTGATGATTCTCATAGGTTTTGCAGTAACAGGTTCCCCCTTCGGTGTCGTAGCAGGAGACGTACTGCGTGCGCTCAAGGGCTTCCCCCAATCTCAGGCAGCCTTCGATCTGCTCCACCGCTCCAAGCACGTGGAAGAATTGGTTGACCGAATCCTCCACGGTTTCCTTTTGCGTGGCATTCAGCTTGGCAAATGCCGCGCGAACAAATCGCGAGGGCGAGGTCCAGTCGCCGGGAAGGCCCAGCGCCCCTGTTCCGCGTGAAATAGGGGATTGTATAAGGTTGCAGCCAAAGCGAGGAGCGGGAGGCTCCTCGGCGGTCAGATTTTGGTAGATTGAGAGGGCTTCAAGCTGGTGCGGGAAGGGGGGATTGTTGGTGAGAACACCCATGGGATTCTCGTAGATGCAAAGACCGCCGGCGGTAGGCTCCACAACGATGGAGCCGCTTCTGTCCGACAGCATCCAATGGAGTCTTGCCACGGGGAGATCGCGGTGAAAGGCGACGTCCAGCAGATTGATTCTGCCCAGCTCGGTTCGCGCTTCTGCGAGAGTCCGACATCTGCCGAGCAACCACGGGATCAACTCAAATTGCGCCAGATTATACATCCCCTCCTCCCAAGGTCGGTAGACGGCGTTCCCGACGAAATTCAGCCCTGCAATACCAAGACCATGCTCGTTGCAGGCATCGTAGTAGAGGGGATAACCGTCCATGATAGTAGCAATTCCGATGATGGCATAGTGCGTTTCATCGGTTGGAAAATCAAGATAGCGAAAGGGAAAATGGCGCGGTGTTATGACGATGTGCTCGTCGTAGGTGTATTCCAAGTCCAGCGTTCTGCCAAAGTAGTGATGATTTGAAAGATAGGAAATTGCGGTACACATATCAAAGCTCCTTTTTTATTATCGTGAGTAAATCAAGCGAATGCTATACGTAAAAAACTTGACTTTCTCGATATTGTCTTGTATAATGGTCACAGTAGCAGAGAATGTGAAATCGAAACAAGGAGGACAATTTATGCTCGAGATAAAGAATCTTACAAAAATTTACAAATCAAAAACCGGAGAATCTGTCAAAGCGCTTGACGACGTCAGCATCTCCTTCCCCGAGTCGGGAATGGTGTTTATTCTCGGTAAGTCGGGAAGCGGAAAATCCACCCTGCTCAACATTATGGGAGGACTTGACAACTACGACAGCGGTGAGTTTATCATCAAAGGAAAATCGTCCAAGGATTTTGGAGGATCTGATTTTGATGCCTACCGGAACACCTTTATCGGATTTATCTTCCAGGAATATAACGTGCTGGACGATTTTACGGTGGGTGCGAATATCGCGCTTGCGCTGGAGCTGCAGGGAAAGAAGGCGACTCCCGAGAAGATTAACGAGATCCTCTCGCAGGTGGATCTTTTAAACTATGCCAAGAGAAAGCCTAACGAGCTCTCGGGCGGACAAAAGCAGAGAGTGGCGATTGCAAGAGCCCTGGTGAAGTCTCCTCAGATCATCATGGCCGACGAACCCACAGGTGCCTTGGATTCCAACACGGGTAAGCAGATTTTCGATTCGCTCAAGCTTCTCTCCAAGGAAAAGCTGGTGCTTATTGTTTCGCACGATCGTGATTTTGCCGAGCGTTATGCTGACAGAATCGTGGAGCTGTCGGACGGAAAGATCATTTCCGACGTGACCAAGCACGAGCACGAGAGCGAGAGGCTCAGCGACGGGATTGACAAGCTCAGCGGTCAGATTCTGCGGATCAAGCGGGGATATCGTTTGACCGAGCGGGATCTGCAGATGATCAACGAATATCTTGCGAGCAACGATCAGGCGGATATTCTGCTTTCGGGCGATGGACGCGTCAACGACGAGCTTCGCTCGGCAGCGGGTATCAGCGACAAGGGAACCATCTCGGTGTTCGAGGGAACGGATCAGGAAAAGGACGTCCGACTGAAGAAGTACGAAAAGAAGGACAGCCACTTCATTCGCTCCAAACTTCCCGCTAAGAATGCGCTCCGTATGGGCGCGAGCGGACTTAAGCACAAGAAGTTCCGTTTGACCATGACCATTTTGCTTTCTACCATTGCATTTGCTCTTTTCGGTTTTGCGGATAGCATGGCGGCATATCAGAAGATCACTGCGGCGACCGATTCTCTCATGGATTCCAACGTCAAGAATGCGTCCGTCTCGCTTGGCGTGCGTCGTACCATTACCACGTCCGAGGGGGAGGTGAGTATGTATTACACCGAAGCCGCCCTCAATGATGCGGATCTGCAGTATCTCCGCGAGACCACGGGACTTGACTTCGTCCCCGTGTTCACGGGATCGGTTGGGATGTATAACAGCGGATGGTCGATTGCTTCCATGATGCAGAATCATTCCCAGACTGAGGTTTATACCGGAAAGATTCACGGCATGGTGGCACTGAATGCGGAGCAGATTGCCAAAACAGGATATCAGCTCATTGGACGGATGCCCGAGAAGAAGGGCGAGATCGTCATCACCGAGCTGATGTACAGACAGTTTAATGCGTTCGGATTTGTCAATTCCGTGAAAAATGAAAGCATCGCGGCGGGAAGCGTCATAAAGGACGCAGGTTCTCCCAATTCCATCATCGGAAAGCACCTCACCCTTTCGGGCAGTGTGTATGCGCCCGGTGGCAGCGGATACACGTTTGAGATCGTCGGCATTCTCGATACCGGATTCGACTACGTGCGTTACGAAAACTTTCTGCCCGAGGATGAAAACACCGTTCCCGGTCAGCAGGATACCAATATGCTGGTAGAAAACGTGCTCAAGATGGAGATCATGAGCGAGCTGAACTACGGATTCCATGCCCTGGGCTATACCACCAATGAGGACATTGACGAGATTGCAGAACTGTTTGCATCCAACATAAACGCATCTCTGGGTACACCCTTCTACGGTTGGGATTCCAATTACTACATTTCTGTCATCGATCCCTCTGCTCCGTCGGATTCGGATAAGGATATGGGCGTTTACTACGGAAATCGCATCAGCGAAGCCGCTACCTCCTCAGCGCTTTCCAAGCTGGATATCCGTTGGGTTGACGGAACGGAACGAACTGCCCTTGCAGCAGATGAGGTCGTTCTGCCGTCCTCCATCATTGAATCCCTGTACCCGTCAAGCATAAAGATTACGCTGGACATTGAGCAGATGAAGGACGACGCAATCGAGGCGGGAATGTTTACGGAGTTGCATTGGAATGAGATCGAATTAAGTGACTCCGTTTGGGAACAGTTCAAAAAATCAGCAATGCTTTCCTACATCGATCAGATGCTGGAGGATCAGGATGTCGTGGACGCGGTGTGTGCATATGCGCATGACTATGGATACGGCGATTATGTTCAGGATCGGGAAACCGCAAGACAATTTTGGAAGGAATATTGGCTGGATTGGGGACAATACTATGCGCCTGTAGCCGATCAATCCGATTTCAAAACCTGGGATCACTTCGATGAAGAGGTAAGAGTGCTGTTTCGTTCCATTGTTTCGCAAAAGCTTGGTCTTGGCGCCTCTTTGCTTGAATCGGAAAGTGTTGCGCAGAGAATAGAGGAATGGGTCCGCTATCTCCCTGCCTCCGAGCCTCAATTTACAGTCGATACCTGGAGCATTCGCGAAATTTTGGCACAGGCTGCTGCAGAGCGCGATATTGATGCGTTGCTTGCAAACAAAGACTTTATGGAAATGATGCTCCAATCCGATCTGTTCTCCTACCAGGGAGATTGGGAGAACGCGCCGATTGCGGAAAAGAAAAACCGGACGATGCAGTTTTATCGGATCTATCTGAGCGATTATAACGGCGGTTTCAGCAGAAATCCCTACGGATCGGTTACCGGTGAGGATCTTGAGCGTGAGGCAAAGGCTGTGATTTTGCAGGCCAGCGGCAGAACCGAGGCGGAGCTTCTCTCCTCGCTTGTCATCGAGCGGTTTGAGGAAAATTACGAGCTTCAGACGAGCACGTCCTTGGGGGTTTATGATTTTAAGATTGTCGGTATTTACGATTCGAATAAGTATAGCTTCAGTAACCTGATCATAAACGATACCGTTCTTTCCGATTTTCAGACTTGGAGTGCAGAAAACAGCGATGGCTGGTACTATACCGAGGAAATTGCCGATCACGATGACGGTATCTGGTCGTATGCGCTGGCTCCGATGGGCAGCGATGCAACCGTGATCAGACAACTGGTGGAGATGTCCTATGACGACAGCGGAGACCTTCAGTTTGTGCTTCAGAACTACATTATGGAGACCCTGGACTCCTTCAACAGTTTCATTGAAATCGGTTCGAAGATTTTCCTGTACGTGGGAATTGGATTTGCTGTTTTCTCGGCGCTCCTGCTGATGAACTTTATTGCAACGTCTATCTCCTATAAGAAGAGAGAGATCGGTGTGCTGCGAGCCGTTGGTGCGCGGTCCTCCGACGTCTTTAAGATCTTCTTTAGCGAGGCATTGATGATCGCAGCGATCAACTTCTTGTTCTCCACGGCTTTGGTTGTGGCTGGAATCATCGTTGCCAACAATCTGATGCACAAAAACGGAATCAATATCACGCTCCTGCACTATGGCGCGCGTCAGTTTGCGTTGATGATGGTGATCAGCGTTGTGGTGGCGCTCTTGGCAAGCTACTTGCCCGTGAGCAGCATTGCAAGAAAGAAACCGGTTGACGCCATCAAGGATCGTTAAAAAAACAAAAATGCCGAGGGGGATTTTTCTCCCTCGGCGCCTTTTTTTGTGTAGTTTGTTGACATGGCCCATGGCGCGTGGTATAATGAAAAAAACAAAAAAGAGGAGTATGATTATGTATCCTGTAGGTCTTTCGGTTGCATCCACTCGGTTTACAGAGGAAGCGTTTCAGAGAATGGCAAAGGCGGGCGTTGCCGCGACGGAGGTTTCTCACAGTCTGAAGATTCATCTTGAGGCGGACAATCTTCCGCAGTTTGTTGCATGGTCGAAGCAGTACGGCGTAGATCTGTGGTCCTATCACCTTCCTTTCTGGGACGATGAATTGAAGTTTGATATTTCGGATGTGCCGACTGCGGATGCGACAGTTAAGCTGTTCTGTTCCATTATTGAGCAGTGGGCTGAGGCGGGTGTCAAGAGGTTTATCATTCACCCCAGCACCGAGCCTATC
>JAZQVI010000064.1:0-10102 GCA_045631745.1 Eubacteriales bacterium | reverse complement strand
GTACCGAGCATATGTTCTTCGAGGCAGACACAATTGCGGCATTCCGTGAGATGATCTGCTCCGCCACTGCTGAGGCGAGAGAAGCTGCTCTGGCAAAGCTTCTTCCCTACCAGCAGAGCGACTTCGAGAAGCTGTACGAGGCACTGGAGGGCAACCCTGTTTGCATCCGTTTCCTTGACCCGCCTCTCCACGAGTTCGTTCCTACCACCGAGGAGGATATTGCTCTTCTCGCAAAGGCTCAGAATAAGACCGTTGATGAGATCAAGGCTATCATTTCCTCTCTCCACGAGTTCAACCCCATGATGGGTCACCGTGGATGCCGTCTGGCAGTCACCTATCCTGAAATCGCTAAGATGCAGACCACTGCGGTTATCCGCGCTGCAATCAACGTAAAGAAGAACCATGCTGATTGGAACGTTAAGCCCGAGATCATGATTCCTCTGGTTGGCGACGTTAAGGAGCTGAAGTACGTTAAGAGCGTTGTTGTTGCAACTGCTGATGCAGAGATCGCAGCTTCCGGCGTAGCTCTTGAGTACGAGGTTGGTACCATGATCGAGATTCCTCGTGCATGTCTGACCGCTGATGAGATCGCTGCAAACGCAGACTTCTTCTGCTTCGGAACCAACGACCTCACTCAGATGACCTATGGCTTCTCTCGTGACGACGCAGGTAAGTTCCTGGATGCTTACTACGACGCAAAGATCTTCGAGAACGATCCTTTCGCTAAGCTTGATCAGGTTGGCGTTGGTAGGCTCATGAAGATGGCTGTTACCATGGGCAGACCCGTTAACAAGAACCTCCACGTAGGTATCTGCGGCGAGCACGGTGGTGACCCCACGTCCGTTGAGTTCTGCCACGAGATCGGTCTGGACTATGTATCTTGCTCTCCCTTCCGTGTTCCGATCGCTCGCCTTGCAGCAGCTCAGGCAGCTCTGAAGAAATAAGATTGGGATAAGCAATATCCAATGATAATTGCAGGCGCATCATTCGCAAGAATGGTGCGCCTGTTTTTTTTAATCAAATTTGGTTTCAATACATTTAGATGCACTTGCAGGGGAGTAGATCCAATGGGAGAGGTGAGGCGTATCGTTTTTATCCACGAAATAGGAAAGTTTTTTGGGGATGGGGGCACAGTCTTCGGCGTCAATGATGACCAGCTTAATTTTCATGCGCTCGGGGAGAATGCTTTTGATGTAGACAGAGGCGGATTTTCCGATCAGTTGACGCATGGCATTGGCGTGCTCCTCGGAACGAACCTCCGAAAGACCTGCCAGATTGGGTGTCAGCTCGATAAATACGCCGTACGGCTCCACACTCCGAATAATTCCCGTCACGGTCTGCCCAACATCAAAGGAGGCCGCGTTTTCCTCCCATGTTCCGAGCAGCTCGCGCAACGTCACGTAGATCCTGCCGCTCTGGGGGTCGTTGGATTTCACCGCTACCGTGATGGATTCACCGACCGAAAGACGGTTTCGAGGGTGTGAGATGCGGGAAACAGAGATGCAATCCACCGACAAAAGGGAGGTCACACCGCATCCGATGTCCAAAAATGCTCCGAAATTCTCAAGATGAGTGACTTTTGCATCGATCAGATCTCCCGGGCGAAGCGATGAGAGGTAGTTACGGATGCAATCCTCCTGCGCTTTTTTTCGGGATAGATGTACGATGGTCTCCTCTCCGCGCCGTTCCATGGAGATGATCCGAACGGCAATCGGCTTTCCGACGCGAGAGACGATGGCGATATCCTTTCTGCTCTCACCGGTTCGGCAAAAAACAGCCTCCTCGGGCTCTAAAATTCCGTGAGCGCATTTGAGATCTACGTGTAGGCATAGATCACTGTCGCATCGTGTTGCGATGCCTTCCACGATGGTTCCGTTCTGCATTGCTCTTTCCAGCCCGGAGAGGGACGCGAGTGTTGTCTGATTTTCTGCACTGAAATAGAGTGCGCCCTCGGGTTTGTACGAATCAATCATTTTCATAAAACATCCTTTCTGCAGTCGGCGCATATTCAGAAAAGCACCGCTTTTCGTGCGTTTTGATGGGATTTGTAATACCATATGCGAGCGTGCACCAAAATATGCAGAGAAAAAATGATGGTTGACTTTTTTTATAAAGAATGATATAATAGGGGTAATAATTGTTTTGACAGATGCGCTCCGACAGGGCGTGGAAGGGTGACTTATGATTGTAATCAAGCTCGCGGGAATTCCCATCCGATTGGAAAACCGTTTTTCGTTTATCGAGCATCAGTGCAAGGATTTTCTTTGCGAGGGAGAGGAAGCTGCGTTTTCCGTATCCGTCACGCAGGAGGAAATCGTTGAGGAGCAGCAGAACGGTGATTTTTCGGAGGGGTATTGCGAGAGCATTTGCCTCTACCGGCATATTTGTGAGCGTCTACCGGAATACAACATCTTTTTGATGCACTCCTCGGTCATCGAGGTGGACGGTTATGCTTATGCCTTTACTGCTAAGAGTGGTGTTGGCAAATCCACACATACCGCGCTTTGGCTCAAAAACATTCCCCATGCGCGTGTGCTCAACGGAGACAAGCCTCTTTATCGGTTGGAGGAGGACGGAAGTTTGACTGCTTTCGGAACGCCTTGGAACGGAAAAGAGAATTGGGGAGAGAACATCTCGGCAAAGCTGGCGGCGATCTGCTTTATAGAACGGGGTGTGGAAAACCGTATTGTGAAGGCATCTGAGGAGGATGCCATCTGCCGATTGATGCACCAGCTGTATTTGCGTGGAACGCGGGAGTCGATTAACCGACAGCTCTTTTTAATGGATGCCCTGGTACGTGCGGTACCTTACTATATTCTATCGTGTAATATTTCAGACGAGGCGGCGCTCCTGTCCTGGAACACCATGCGCCCCACAAATGCTTGATTGGAGGTTTGGATCATGCAGATTAAAAAGGATTTTACCATTCAGAAGGTTGGCGGCTCGTACGTTGCCGTTGCGGTAGGCGAGAGTAGCAAGAATTTTCACGGAATGATCCGTCTCAACGAGACGGGTGCGTTCCTCTGGAATTTGATGGCAGAGAAGGATTGCAGCGAGGGGGATCTCGTAGATGCAATTCTTGCAGAATATGACGTGGACCGCGAGACAGTGGCAGCAGATGTGCGACGCATCGTGGAAACACTTGCACAGAATGAAATTTTTGTTAAGGGTACGGAACCGACGGTATGAGCGAGACGTATCTCGGAATTGAGGATCAGCTCGCCAAGCAGGGATTCCATGTCAGTACAACGGTTGGTATGAGTATGTATCCCATGCTCCGCAATCGCCGTGACCGCATTGTGGTGGTTCCTGTCGGAGAGAAAACGCTTGGGAAATATGATCTTCCCCTTTACAAGCGAGCCGATGGAAAGTATGTTTTACATCGCATCATTGGCGTGAAGGATGGTCTGTACATCATTCGTGGAGACAACACCTATGTCAAGGAGTATGTTCCGAAGGACTGGGTTTTGGGGTACGTGTCTGAGTTTTATCGTAAAGACCATCACGTTTTGGCTTCTTCAAGAACGTATCGCGCATATGCTGCGCTTTGGAATGCGATTTACCCTGCACGTTGGGGATATGTGAGAGTAAGGGGATTCCTTGCGCGCTTGATCCGAAAAATCAAAAAATAAGTTGACTCAGATTTGCAATCCTTCGCCGAAATGTGGATTCATTTTGGCGAAGGATTGCACTTTGTCAGCGTTTGATTGATATTGACAGATTGCACGTTTTGTGGTACAATACATGTAATCAGGATATGGCGAAGTGAGGTGTAGTTATGAAAATTCTAATTGCCGGATGCGGAAAGGTCGGACAGACATTGGCGCAGGAGCTTTCTGAAGAGGGACATGATCTGACATTGCTGGATATGGATTCCCGCGTTCTTGAGCTTGGGATGGAGCGATATGATGTGATTGCCGTGCAGGGGAATTGCGCGTCAATGCAGACGATGCGTCGCGCAGATGTCGAATCCGCAGACCTTTTGATTGCATGCACGGGTAGCGATGAATTGAATTTGCTGGCGTGCGCGACCGCTCATGTCATGAATCCGAAAATCCATACCATTGCACGTGTGCGCAATCCTGAATACACCGAGCAGGCGTTTGAAATGCGAAAGGCATTTGGTCTTTCCATGACCTTTAATCCCGAATTACAGGCGGCAGTAGAGATCGAACGGCTTCTGAAGATGCCGGGATTTTTAAAGCGTGAAACCTTTGCCAAGGGCAGGGTAGAGATTGTAGAGATTCGCATTGACGAGTCGAGCAAGCTTTGCGATGTTCCTTTGAGTATCCTGTACAGTATTGTAAAATGCAAGGTTCTTGTTTGTACGGTTCTTCGAGATGGTCAGACGATCATGCCGGACGGTCAGTTTACACTCAGACAGGGAGACCGTATCTTTGTAACAGCCCCCTCAGATAACCTTGCGATGCTCCTCAAAAATCTCGGTATCGTGACACACAAGATCCGCCGTGCGCTGATTATTGGTGGCGGAACGATATCCTATTACGTTGCCCAAAGGTTGGAGTCATCTTCGATTGATGCGACGATCATGGAATCCGACAGAAATCGCTGCGTGGAGCTTGCAACTCTCTTGCCCGATGTGGACGTGATTTGCGGAGATGCAGGCGGCGAAGGGCTTTTGGAGGGAGAGGAGATTTCGGAGACAGATGCCTTGATTGCGCTGACGGACAGTGATGAGTTGAACATGGTGCTCTCTCTTTGCGCGCATCAGCGTAATTTGCCACAGGTTGTGACAAGATTGGAGCAGCTTGGCAGCATTGGGATTACGGAAAGACTTCCTCTTGGAAGTGTGATCTGTCCCAGGCAGCTTTGCTGTAGTAACATCGTTCGATACGTCAGAGCGATGCAAAATCAAGTGGGAGCTGCGATCACGATTCATTCGATTGCAGACGGGCAGGCAGAGGCACTGGAGTTTTTGGTGGACGAAAATGCGCTTTATTGCGATACGCCTTTGAGAAAACTGAAGCTTCATCCCAACATTTTGCTGGTTGGAATCACCTCTCAGAAAGGAACAGAGATCCCGAACGGTGATTCTGTCTACCATGTGGGAGACAGTGTGGTTTTGGTTGCGAGCGGAGACACTGTGATTGGACAGTTCAATGACATTTTCGCGTAAGAAGTGAGGCTTACATTATGAATTATAAAATGATGGGGCATTTTCTTTCGCTGATTCTGATCGCGGAAGGAATATTTATGATTCCTGCATTGGCGATCAGTATGGTCGATGGGACAACCCATGTAACACGCGCCTTTTTGATCACATTGGGGATCATTTTGGCGGTTGCTGGACTTTTGCTGTTGATCACACGGCGAGCGTCTAAGCGCTTTTTTGCAAAGGAAGGTCTCTTTTGTGTGGGACTGAGCTGGCTGGTGATGAGCTTGTTCGGTTGTCTTCCTTTTTGTCTTTCGGGGGAGATTCCTTCCTATATTGATGCCTTGTTTGAAATGGTGTCGGGCTTTACTACCACGGGTGCGTCGGTGGTGCGAGATGTTGAAGCACTGTCGAGAGGGACCCTGTATTGGCGCAGCTTCAGCCACTGGGTTGGTGGCATGGGCGTGTTGGTATTCCTTTTGGCGATCGTGCCAATGAGCGGAAAAAACGATGGCTTTACCATGCACCTTCTTCGCGCAGAGAGCCCCGGGCCGAACGTCGAGAAGTTGGTTCCCAAGATGAGACAGACGGCGGCGGTGCTGTACGTGACGTATTTGGTTCTAACCGTTCTGAATGTCGTTTTTTTGCTGCTTGGCGGGGTTTCCTTTTTTGAATCCATTTGCACTGCATTCGGTACGGCGGGAACCGGTGGATTTGGTATCAAAAATGACAGCATGGCAAGTTATACGCCCTATGTTCAGGGCGTTTGTACGGTTTTCATGCTGCTCTTTGGTATTAACTTCGGTTGCTTTTATCTTTTGATTCTCAGACAGATCCGAGAGGTCTTCCGTGATGAGGAGCTTCGTTTCTATCTTGGAATCGTGATTGGAAGCATTGTAATCATCACCTTGAATATTCGCGGACTCTATCAAACAGTGGGAGAAGCGCTCCGCCATGCGGCCTTTCAGGTTTCCAGTATCATTACCACTACGGGATTTGCAACCGTTGATTTTGACCTGTGGCCATCTCTTTCAAAGGGGATTCTGCTCATTTTGATGATGATCGGTGCTTGTGCGGGAAGTACGGGCGGCGGTTTGAAGTGCATCAGAGTTCTTTTGATCCTCAAAGGTGTGCGGCGGAGTCTGGCGCAGATGCTTCACCCGCAAAAGGTGCAGGTCATCCGCGTCAACGAGCATCCCATCAGCGAAAAGATCGTTGCAAATACAAACGCATATATCTGTGTTTATTTTTTGATTATGATGCTCAGCTTTTTGCTGATCTCTGTTGATGGATTTTCAGTTATGACCAATTTTTCCGCAGTGGTGTCCTGTATCAATAACATTGGTCCGGGACTGGAGGCGGTGGGACCAACCTGTAATTTTGCAGATTATGGCGTGTTTTCTAAGATTGTTTTGATTCTTGATATGCTGGCAGGCAGATTGGAGATCTTTCCGATTCTTGCCCTGTTCTCCCTGAGAACCTGGAAGCCCACAAGATAAATCGAGAGGGTACCTCAAATGCGTAACGCGTTTGAGGTACCCTCATTTTATTTGAATTGTTATGATTCGAAGTCCTGGATGAGCGCCAGAACCTCTCGCCAGGAGGAAACGCTGATGCCCTTGCGAAGTGCGTTCTGATCGGCCTCGGGCAGGGCGGCAACCGATTGCTCCAATGTTTTTACCAGGTAGCCGTCGGAGGTGT
Source organism: Eubacteriales bacterium (assembly GCA_045631745.1). Taxonomy (GTDB): domain Bacteria; phylum Bacillota; class Clostridia; order Oscillospirales; family CAG-272; genus UMGS1865. Next base: position 3,288 of record JAZQVI010000064.1, on the reverse strand, counting down.
AGATCGCGATCTTGCCACCCGATTCGCGCATACAAAATTGATGATAGAGAACGTCCACGGGGGTGCTGTTGTCAACCGGTGTGTCCTCGAGAGTCGATTCTGTCATGTCTTCGGTGGAATCCTGCGTGGACACCATGCTTTCATTTGCACGCTCCAAAAGGGATTGCACCTCCATGCACGCCGCGGTACTTTCCTTGACGGTGTTTTGCAGAAAAAGGGTGACGCAGATGCAAAGGATCAGACACAATGCCAGCAAAAATACGCATGAAATCGAAATGATCCGAGAGAGATCCATGTGTTAGCTCCTTTCACATTTTTTAGAAATGTCGGTAATGACAGTATTTCCGTGTCGGGTGTGATATATTCATGTGTTTGGGAGAGAATAACGGGTGAAAAGCAAAAAGTAAAGGAAACGGTGCAGCATGAAAACGAGAGAGAGACGATCAAGAGGAAATTTAAGGGGTATCCGTTGGTTTCTCATGGTCTGTATTTTCGTTTTGTTAGTGCTTGGCGTTCTTGTTGGCTCTGTTGGAATTTATGTGCACATGAATTTTGAGAGAGAGGTTCCGATGGATTTGTTTCAAATGTCGGCAAAGGCGATCCCGCCGAGCTTCTACGTTTATCACTTCGAGGACCGTGCCAATCGTGTTGGAGAGGCGCAGCTACTCGAGAGCGGCGCATTTGAACATGCAGAATCGGCGTTTGTTCCAAGATCGGAGATCCCGCAGGTGCTCATAGATGCCTTTGTAGCCATAGAGGATAAGCGCTTCTATCGGCATCGCGGGGTGGACTGGTATCGCACGGTCGCGGCAAGCGTTGCCTATGCTTTCGGCTTTTCTGACTCCTTTGGAGGCTCTACGATCACACAGCAAACTGTCAAAAATGTCACAGGCAGGAATGAGGTGACCCTCTCCAGAAAGCTTCAGGAAATTCTTTATGCGCTTGATCTGGAGAGACGGCTTGGGAAGGACGAAATACTGGAGCTGTATCTGAATGTGATTTCTTTCTCAGACGGGTGTGTTGGAATTGGGGAGGCAAGTGAGCATTATTTTTCAAAAAAGCCGATGGATCTCACGGCAGAGGAGTGTGCCGCCATTGCGGCGATCACCAATCATCCTTCTTATTATAACCCCATCCGTTATCCCGAAAACAACCTTGCAAGAAGAAACTTGATTCTTGCCGAGATGTGCGCACAAGGATATCTCTCGCAGGAGGAGGCTGATGCTGCAGTTCAAACGCCCCTATTGCTTCAGGTTTCCGAAAGACCGGGCGAAGCGGTGCGATCCTGGTATCTTGACATGGTCATTGAGGACGTGGTCAATGATCTTTGCCTTGTGCACGGCATGAGCCGTGCAGAGGCATCGCGGCGTGTTCTTTCGGGCGGCTTGCGGATTGATATCGCAATGGACGAGAGAATTCAAGCGACTGTGGAGGAGTATTATCAGTCGGTGGTTCAAACGCCAACGGGAGAAAACGGAGAACGCGCGCAATCGGCGCTGATTGTGTTGGACGGAAAAACGGGGGACGTGCTTGGGGTAGCAGGGGGAGTTGGCAAAAAGTCTGCCAATCGAATCCAAAATTTTGCCACCCAAACGCTCCGTCCTCCCGGATCCTGCATTAAACCGATCACGGTTTACGCCCCTGCCCTTGAGAAGGGGATCATCAACTGGGCAACGGTGTACGATGATGTGCCGGTGAATTTTGGCAAGGATGGGGTACAACCATGGCCCAAAAATGCGAACGGAGTTTATCGAGGGCTTACGAATGTGGCCTATGCCGTGGCACATTCCACCAACACCGTTGCGGTAAAAATCCTGGAGCAGATCGGTCTGCGTTCGTCCTTTGAAACGGCAAAGAGAAGGTTTCATCTGGATAGCATGATCGACACGGTAGGGATGAGCGATTGCGACGTAGCGGCGCTTGCGCTGGGACAGCTCAATTACGGTGTTACCTTGCGAGAATTGACCGCGGCCTATACCGTTTTTCTCGACGCAGGTCTGTATCACGGTTGGAGAAGCTATTATCGTGTAGTGGATGCCAACGGCGAGGTGCTTCTGTCATCCCCCGATCGGTCAGAGGTCGTTATGAGCGAGGGAAATGCCGCCGTCATGACAAAGCTTTTGCAGGAGGTTGTTCGAGAGGGGACGTCCTCAGCAATCACACTGGATAAGAGGATGGAGTGTGCGGGCAAAACGGGAACCACGCAAAACGATTTTGATCGTTGGTTTGTTGGATATACTCCCGAGCTGATCTGCGGAGTCTGGTGCGGTTATGAGTATCCGCAGTCCTTGGAGGGAGCCAATCTCTGTACGGGAATTTGGAACCGTGTTATGCATCAAATCGTGTCGGCCGACGCAAAAAAGAGCTTTGACGTTCCTTCAAGCGTTGTAAAAATGAGTTATTGCAGGGATTCCGGAAATCTTATGGACGATGCCTGTCTGTTTGACCCTCGCGGAGATCGCGTGCAGACGGGATGGTTTGCAGATGGGAAGATCCCCACGGAGCGATGCGATCGGCACGTGCTGTGTTTGAGGGATGAAGATGGAGGGATCTCGCACGGCTTTTGCCCCGATGAATCCTTGATACGAGTAGGGCTCATCCGGGCAGAACGTCATTTCCCGATTCAGATTTTGGTGAGTGATGCACAGTATGTGTATCGGGGAGATCCCGGGGCATATCCCCCGAATCCGGATGCGGGACAGGCATATTTTGAGGGCGAGGCGCAGAGCTTTTGCGGAAGAAGCCATACGGAGTTGCCGTACAACCACTCCTGTTCCATTCATCAACTCCCGCCAATCGATGCAGAAAGCGCACCTGAGAACAACGGCAGCACGCGAAAAAAGAATCGCATATTTTCATCCCCTGCGGCATAGGTTGAAGCGAGGGGTGCAAACAAAAAACAGCATCTCTCTATTGGGAGGTGCTGTTTGATGTATAAGAGAAAATACGGCAGAATGACGTCCGCCGCATGGCTGAACGATGAACTGGAGCAAAGCAGTCTGTTTTGCACCGTCTTTTGCGGAATTGTATTAACAGTAGCTTATTTTGTGATCCGATTCATCACGGGAAGCCCATATCGCATCATGTTGGAGCTTGGAATTTCCGATATTATGCCCCCGGTGTGGCTGTTTTCACTTTTGCAGCTGTTGGGATTTTTGGTCATTGGCTGTGCTGCCGGACTTGTGCTTGGATGGAAAGACGGTTCCTGCGCGGTGGAGAAATACAGGGGGGCGTTGTTTTTTGTCCTGATGGCGGTGGTCGAGCTTTGCTGGTATCCCACTCTTTTTG
>JAZQVI010000063.1:0-14798 GCA_045631745.1 Eubacteriales bacterium | reverse complement strand
CAGAGTTGGTAAGGCTTCCAAGGTTAAGGAACAGATCTGATTTTGCATCCACAAAACATACAGAACGCCCTGCGTGCGAAAGCGCGCAGGGCGTTCTGTTTTTTTGACCTTTCACTTTGCCGATTGCAGAGTGAGAGGCTTTTTTTGTTGCAGGAAGCACCGGGCAGGCGTTTTTTGCCGTAGGATAGCAGATCTTTGGGGATGTTTTTCAAAAGATTTGTATTTTACAGGCAAGAAACGACTTTTTTTGTTCTGTCGGTGTGCTAAAATCTAAAAAAAGAGGAAAGGAAGGGAGGAAAAGGAATGATAAAAAGCGGAAGCGAAGTCACCTACCGAGAGCAGGGAGACGCCCTGATTGTTGTGGTGGGGGGAGAGGTAGATCACCACGGGGCGGTCTCGGTGCGGACAGGCATTGACGGGATTTTAGCTGCAAGACGCCCGACCATGGTGTACCTGGATCTGTCGGCGGTGAGCTTTATGGACAGCTCGGGACTGGGACTGATTATGGGGCGGTACGCGCTAATCAAGCGATACGGCGGCAAAATGGCGGTTCTTGACCCCAGCCCTGCGGTACAAAAAATGATGAATCTTGCAGGAATGGAACGCATGGTTCCCATTCGGACAAGCAAAAAGAAAGGATAAGAAAAAATGAGAAGTACGGTTGATTTTCAAGCAGAGGTGGAGAATGAGCTTTGCATCATCCTTCCCTCGCTGTCGGTAAACGAGGGAATCGCGCGCGCAACGGTTGCGGCGTTCTGTGCCCAGCTCAATCCTACCGCGGTGGAGCTGGCAGATCTCAAATGCGCGGTATCGGAGGCGGTGACCAACTGCATCGTCCACGGCTACCGCGATACGGTGGGGGAGATCCGCATCTGCGTTAAGCTCTGCGAGGGCAGACTGGTTCAGGTGGAGATCAAGGACAGAGGCTGCGGCATCGAGGATGTCAAGCGCGCCCGCGAGCCCCTGTTCACAACGGATGCCGAAAACGAGCGCAGCGGAATGGGCTTTACGGTTATGGAAAGCTTTTGCGATTCGGTTCGAGTACATAGCAGAGTCGGGAAGGGTACCACCGTTGTCCTGATGAAGCGTTTGAGAAAATGAGGAGATTTCACGTTCTGGAATCCCTTTGTGAGAGGAGCTGGATCGAATGGATGAAGTGAGCTTGCAGGAACGGAATTTGTTGCTCCTTGAGCGTGTGCAGGCGGGAGACGAGTCCGCCGAGGAGGATCTGATCCGCGAAAATTTGGGACTTGTGAGAAAGATCGCCATGCGCTTTCTCGATCGCGGAACCGAGTACGAGGATCTCGTGCAGATCGGTACGATCGGGATGCTCAAGGCGATCCGCTCCTTTTCCCTGGAGCGGGGAACTGCATTTTCAACCTATGCCGTGCCCCTCATCATCGGGGAGATCCGACGGCATTTGCGGGATAGCGGACCGATCAAGGTTAGTCGCATCTACAAGCGGCAGGGGCTGGCGCTCATGCACGAGAAGAACCGCATCCAGGCAAGTGAGGGGAGGGAAGCGGGCATTGCAGAGCTGGCAGAGCGCTGCGGCGTGAGCGTGGAGGAGGCTGCGATCTCTCTCGACGCGCTCTCACCCATCGTCTCTCTCTCCGATCACGTCTACGGCGAGGAGGGAGTGACACTGGAGGGCGTGATCCCGGATGAAGAGAGTGAGCGCGAGAGCGAACGGATCTGCGACCGCATCTCCCTCTCGCAAAGCATCCATCGGATGCCTCCTATGTGGCGTCAGATCGTCATGCTCCGCTATTATCAGAACAAGACGCAGCAGCAGGTGGCGGATCTGCTCTCCCTCACACAGGTCAAGGTCTCCAGGGAGGAAAAAAAGATCCTTGCATTTCTCAGAGAGGAGCTGTCGTAAATACAAAAAACACCGCTTCGAGCGCTTGAATCGGTGTTTTTTGGATTTATAATAAAAATATGATACAAATAAAATAAAGAAAATGCAAAAAAACGATTGACAAACCGATTGGAGTATGCTATAATAACACATATTTCAAAATGCAATGAAGGAATCGTTTTCTTTTGGAAATCGTTTCAGAGAGTCGGCGGGTGGTGCGAGCCGATACGGTGTGAAGAAGACCTCTCGTTCCGGAGCAGAGCCGCTGAACGTTTTGAGTAGGTGGCTACGGTTTGCCCCGTTACCATGGCAAGGGCTTGTTTGAGCCTGATTGAGTGACCGCCGTTTGGCGGTAATTAGGGTGGTACCGCGATGATTCGTCCCTGAAGCCGACAGTAGGCTTTTGGGACTTTTTTGTTTCATTTTGAAGGATTTTTGAAAACCGAAGGGGAGTTTACATTATGAAAAAAATTGTGATTTCAGACACAACGCTTTGTCGAGGCAGCTGCAACTTCAGCTTTAAAGAGAAAATTGAGATTGCACGACTGCTTGACCGATTGCATGTGGACGTGATTGAGCTTCCTGCTATTCAAAATTCAAAAACAGACGTGTTGCTTGTGAGAACGGTGTCCTCCTTTGTCAAGGATAGCGTTCTGTCGGTTGCGGCAGGAGCTGACACCGATAGCATTGAGCAGGCGGCGATCGCGCTGTCCTGTGCAAAGCGCCCCCGTATTCGCATTGAAATGTCTCTGTCCCCCGTTGGAATGGAGTACACCTATCATAAAAAGCCTGCCAAGATGCTGGAGTGGATCTCTAAGGCGGTTTCCATGGCAAAGGAGAAGTGCGCGGACGTTGAATTTTGTGCGATGGACGCGACGCGCGCCGAGGCGGCATTCCTCACCGACGCGATCGCGGCGGCTGTAGAGGCAGGCGCCGGCGAGATCTCGGTATGCGATCACGCAGGTCAGATGCTGCCCGACGATTTTGCAGCATTTGCAACAAAGATTGCGGCATCGGTCAAGGTTCCCGTTGGTGTCTACTTTGACGATTGCAACGGAATGGCGTGTGCGGCATCGGTGATGGCAGTCCGCACCGAGAATGTCAACACCGTCAAGACCTCGGTTGGAGGCGAGTGCACGCCCCTTTTGACCTTTGGAGGAATGATCCGCAACTGCGGAAACAACTATCAGCTTACAACCGGTATCCGTGAGACCGAGCTTCGCCGCATTGTCAAGCAGATCGACTGGATCGTGAGCCATTCCGGAAACGAGAAGGGTATGGTTCAGACATCGGGCGGCGCAGATCGCTCCATCTATTTGGATGCTAACGATTCCAAGGAGGATGTCGGAACAGCGGTTGCAAAGCTGGGCTACGACCTCTCCGAGGAGGATCTTACCCGCGTGTATGAGGAGTTCCTCCGTGTCGCACAGAAGAAGGACGTGGGCGAGCGCGAGCTGGAGGCGATCGTTGCGACCTCCGCGCTCCAGGTGCCCGCAAGCTACCAGCTTCAGAATTATGTGATTAACAGCGGAAACATCATCACTGCCAGCGCGCAGATCTCTCTGACCAAGGATGGCAAGACCGTGGAGGGCGTCTCCATGGGAGACGGCCCTATCAATGCGGCATTTTTGGCGCTTGAGCAGATCATGGGACGGCATTACGAGTTGGACGATTTCCAGATCCAGTCCGTGACCGAGGGAACCGAGGCGATGGGATCTGCTTTGGTGAAGCTTCGCTCAAACGGCAAGCTTTACTCGGGCAACGGAATTTCCACCGACATTATCTGCGCCAGCATTCGTGCCTACATCAACGCAGTAAACAAAATCGTTTATGAGGAGGCGGCGCAATGAAATTGTCCTTTTCCACCAAGGGGTGGCACAATCGCAGCTTTGAGAACTTCTGCGAGATCGCAAAGGATTTCGGATTCGAAGGAATTGAGCTGCACAATATTCACAATCCTCTGTTTTCGGACAGAGACGGCGCCTTTCACGATTATGCCGCCGCGGCGACGGTGAGACGCCTTTACGAGAGCAAACTGAGCATCCCCTGTATCGATTCCATCTGCGAGCTTGCCGATACGGCGGAGGCGGTGGAGGAGCTGACGGCTTGCCTCAGGATCGCCAAGAATCTGCACATTCCCAATCTTCGTATCCGCGCCAACGCCGCAGAAAATGAGGCAGAGGCTGTGGAATCGGTGGCATCTCTCATTTCCAAGGTGTTGCCCGCAGCGGAAGCGAGCGGCGTGACGCTGCTGCTTGAGACGACGGGACTGTTCTGTAAAACGAGTGCCCTGCGCGATATGCTGGAGCGATTTGCATCGGACAATCTCGCCGCTCTTTGGGAACTTTCGGGAACCAGCTTTGGCGGCGAGGAGACCCCCGAGACGGTCATTCGGAATCTCGGCGCGTACGTTCGTCACGTTCACTTCAGCGACGCAAAGAAGGGAAGTGACGGGATTGAGCACTGCCTTGCGGGCGAGGGAGCACTCCCCATCCACGATGTGATGCTGGCGCTCCGCTCGGTCAACTACGACGGATTCATCTCTCTCGTTTGGAATCCTCAATGGTGTGAGGATCTGGACGATATGGATATCATTTTTGCGCAGTTCGTCGGATTTATGAAGCAATTCAGCGACACCTCCAAGAAGGAGAAGACGCTTTATCTGAACAAGGCGCAGACGGGTAAATATGTCTGGAAGAAGGATCTTCTGATCGATATGACCTTCTCCCAGGTGCTTGACCGTATGGTAGAGGAATTCCCCGACCAGTATGCCTTCAAATATACCACCCTGGACTACACCAGAACCTACAGTGAGTTCCGTGATGACGTGGATACCTTCTGTCGCGCACTGATTGCGATGGGGGTAAAGGCGGGACATCACGTGGCGGTTTGGGCATCCAATGTGCCCCAGTGGTTCATCGCCTTTTGGGCAACCACCAAGATCGGCGCGGTTCTCGTGACCGTGAACACCGCATACAAGATCCACGAGGCGGAGTATCTGCTCAAGCAGTCGGATACGCACACCCTGATCATGACCGAAGGTTCCAAGGATACCAAATATGGCGAGATCGTGGCGCAGCTCTGTCCCGAATTGGAGACGCATAAGGCGGGAACTCCTCTGCACAGCAAGCGCCTGCCCTTCCTGCGGAACGTTATTACCGTAGGATTTCGTCAGAAGGGATGCCTTGAGTGGAACGAGGCAGTCGAGCTTGCCGATCAGGTGCCGCTTGAGACGGTTTACCGCATGGCAGCGCAGGTCGATAAGGACGACGTTGCGAATATGCAGTACACCTCGGGAACAACGGGATTCCCCAAGGGCGTCATGCTGACGCACTACAACATTGTCAACAATGGAAAATGTATCGGAGACCGCATGGATCTCTCCACCGCAGACCGCATGATGATTCAGGTTCCCATGTTCCATTGCTTCGGCATGGTGCTTGCCATGACCGCGAGTATGACGCACGGCGCAACGCTTCTGCCCCTGCCGTATTTCTCCCCCAAGCCGTCGTTGGCTTGTATTCACAACGAGCATATCACCGCCTTTCATGGCGTACCCACCATGTTCATCGCGCTCCTGGAGCATCCCGATTTCCCGAAGACCGATTTCTCCTACATGAGAACGGGTATCATGGCGGGAAGTCCTTGCCCCATTTCGGTTATGCAGGACGTGGTTGAGAAAATGAATATGAAGGAGATCACCATTGTGTACGGACAGACCGAGGCGTCTCCCGGATGCACGATGAGCTCCACCGACGACCCCATCGAGGTTCGCGTGGGCACGGTTGGACGCGCTCTGCCCGAGATCGAGTGCAGGATCGTCAATCCCGAAACAGGGGAGGATTGCCCCGATAACGTTCCGGGTGAGTTTTTGGCAAGAGGCTACAACATCATGAAGGGATACTACAAGATGCCCGGCGCGACTGCATCCGCCATTGACGCGGAGGGCTGGCTGCACACGTGTGACCTCGCCTGCCGTTCGCCCGAGGGCAACTACCGCATCACGGGACGCCTCAAGGATATGATCATTCGCGGAGGAGAGAACATCTATCCCAAGGAGATTGAGGAGTTTATCTATACACACGCGAAGGTCAAGGACGTACAGGTCATCGGCGTGCCCGACGAGCAGTACGGCGAGGAGATCATGGCGTGCATCATCCTCAAGGACGGCGAGACCATGACCGTGGAGGAAATGAAGGACTACATCGGCGCGAACATGGCAAGACACAAGGTTCCGAAGTATGTCGATTTTGTGGATTCCTTCCCGACCAACGCGGCGGGAAAGATCCTGAAGTACAAGATGCGCGAGGACGCGGTTGAGAAACTGGGTCTGCAGAAAGCGAATAAAGTGGTGACGGCGTAATGTATCAGAATCGAATTGAAATCATTGACGCGCACTGTCACATTTACCCCGAGAAGATCGCCGCTAAGGCGGCGGTCAGCGTGGGAAACTTCTACCGTGAGGAGCCTGCTTGCGGCGGAACGGTAGAGGAACTGCTCGAAAAGGGAAGCGCCGTTGGCGTAGACCGCTTTGTGGTGCAATCGGTTGCGACCGCCCCCAAGCAGGTGGCGAGCATCAACGCCTTTATTGCGGGCGAGGTGGAAAAGCACAGCGGGAAATTGATCGGATTCGGAACGCTTCACCCCGAGAGCGAGGATATTCGCGGGGATCTTGAGCACCTTTGTGAGCTGGGACTGAAGGGCGTCAAGCTGCATCCCGACATTCAGGGCTTCAAGATCGACGATTACCGATGCCTCAAAATCTACGAGCTTTGCGAGGAGAAGGGATTGCCGATCCTCATGCACACGGGGGACTATCGCTACGATATGTCCAACACAAACCGCCTGATCCCGGTTTTGAAGATCTACACCGGGCTCACCCTGATCGGCGCGCATTTTGGTGGCTGGTCGATGTGGGAGAGAGCGAGCGAGGAGCTGGTGGATCTGCCAAACGTGTTAGTGGATTGCTCGTCCAGCCTGTCCTATATTCCCATCGAGACCTCTCGCGAGATCATTCGGCGCTACGGCGCGGAGCGCGTGCTTTTCGGCACCGATTTTCCCCTGCACTCTCCCCTCGACGAGATGCGCCTGTTTGAGGCGTTGGAGCTGGAGGAATGGGAAAAGGAAGCGATCCTGAGCGGAAACGTCAAGAGACTTCTCAAACTGTAATAAACAACTGCACTTTCAAAAAGGAGTGAACGATATGAAATTTAGTAAGGATACGGTTTGTGTTCAGGGAGGCTACACCCCCGGGAACGGCGAGCCGAGACAAATTCCGATCGTGCAGAGCACGACCTTCAAATACACCTCGGGAGCGGCAATGGGAGATCTGTTTGATCTGAAGGCTTCCGGATATTTCTATTCCAGACTGCAGAACCCCACCTGCGATACTGTGGCGGCAAAGATCTGCGAGCTGGAGGGCGGTACTGCTGCAATGCTGACCTCGTCCGGTCAGGCGGCGTCCTTCTACAGCATTTTCAATATTGCGTCCTGCGGCGACCACGTGGTTTCCTCCGCCACCATTTACGGCGGAACCTTCAATCTCTTCGCTGTTACCATGAAGCGTATGGGAATCGACTTTACCTTCGTTTCCCCCGATGCCAGCGAGGAGGAGCTGCACGCGGCGTTCCGTCCCAACACCAAGGCGATGTTTGGTGAGACGATTGCAAATCCTGCCCTGACGGTACTGGATATTGAAAAGTTTGCAAGAGTGGCACACGCACACGGGGTTCCTCTGATCGTGGACAACACCTTTGCAACGCCTGTTAACTGCCGTCCCTTTGAGTGGGGCGCAGATATCGTCACCCATTCCACCACCAAGTATATGGACGGCCACGGCGCGGCTGTGGGCGGTTGTATCGTGGATTCGGGTAAGTTCAACTGGCTGGCGTATCCCGATAAGTTCCCGGGACTTTGCACCCCCGACGAAAGCTATCATGGCGTGACCTATGCCAAGGATTTCGGACTTGCGGGTGCGTATATCACCAAGGCAACCGCGCAGCTCATGCGTGATTTCGGCTCGGTTCAGTCTCCGCAGAATGCCTTTATTCTCAATCTCGGACTTGAGAGTCTGCACGTGAGAATGGCGCAGCATTGCAAGAACGGTCAGGCAGTGGCAGAGTTTTTGCAGAATCACGACAAGATCAACTGGGTGGTTTATCCCGGGCTCAAGACCGACAAGAACTATGAGGTTGCACAGAAGTATCTCCCGAACGGAAGCTGCGGTGTTGTCAGCTTTGGCGTGAAGGGTGGCCGTGAGGCGGCTGGCAAGCTGATGGAGAATCTGAAGATTGCAGCCATCGAGACACACGTAGCCGACGCGCGCTCCTGCTGCTTGCATCCCGCAAGCACCACCCATCGTCAGATGAGTGATGAGGAGCTGCTCGCAGCCGGTGTTTCTGCCGATCTGATCCGCCTTTCCTGCGGACTGGAGGGAACCGAGGATCTGATTGCAGATCTTGCCCAGGCACTTGACCAAATTTAAGATTTAGGAGCGTAAAAAAATGCCGATCAGAATCCCAAATGATCTCCCTGCAGTAAAGGTGCTGACCGACGAAAATATCTTCGTGATGACCGAGAAGCGGGCGATCACACAGGACATTCGTCCTCTGAAGATCCTTTTGCTCAATCTTATGCCAAAGAAGATTGAGACCGAGACGCAATTTTCAAGACTGCTGGGAAACACCCCTTTGCAGGTGGAGTTGGAGCTCATTCACACCAAGAGCCATCTCTCCAAGAACGTCTCCCAGGAGCATTTGCTTTCCTTTTACAAGACCTTTGACGACGTATGCGATCGCAACTTTGACGGTATGATTATCACGGGTGCGCCCGTGGAGCAGATGCCCTTCGAGGAGGTCGAATACTGGGAGGAGCTTTGCCGCATCATGGAGTGGAGCAAGACCCACGTGCACAGCACCTTCCACATTTGCTGGGGGGCACAGGCAGGGCTTTACTATCACTTTGGCGTGGACAAGGTGCCGCTGGACAAGAAGATGTTTGGCGTTTTCCCGCACGCGGTATCGTACAAGAGATCCATTCTCTTCCGCGGCTTTGACGATCGCTTTATGGTTCCGCATTCCAGACATACAGGGCTGGATATGGAGAAGCTGAAGAAGACCAAGGAGCTCAAGATCCTGGCGGAGTCCGAGGAGGCAGGCGTTTTCGCTATTTCTACCAAGAACGGCAAGCAGATCTTCATCACAGGTCACCCCGAGTACGATCCCCATACCCTCAAGGGGGAGTATGACAGAGACATGGCGGCAGGGAAGCCGATCGAGATTCCGAAGAACTACTTCCCCGGGGATGATCCCACCAAGGATCCCCTCGTGTCCTGGAGATCGCACGCAAACCTGCTTTATTCCAACTGGCTCAACTATTTTGTATATCAGACGACTCCTTACGATATCACACAGATCAAGTAAGGAAAAGAAGACGCAGGGGCCCGCGAACGCCTTCTTCTTCTTTGACATAGATGTTAGCACGATTCATTTCGAAAAGTTTTGATCAAACTTTTTCAAAAGTTTGCGAGGTCAAGGGCGAGTAGCCCTTGGCGCGCTCCGCAGAGCGCGAAATACTCCTTTCGGCGTTTCTTTTTGTAAGCTTTTTCTTTGCGCCTTCTTCTTGCAAAGAAAAAGCGGCTGACGAATTTGTACACTATTACAAACTGTGTGCCTTTGGTATTCTCTTTATTCCGTTTTCTGATAAGCCAGTCGCTCGTCTCCCGAGGCGAGGTAGATGATTCCGCAATAGGAGAAGCCGTTCTTGGCAAGAGATCTCTGCATGGGAAGGTTGTTGCGATGGGTGTCGATCTTCAGGTTTTTGCAAAGCGAGTAGCAATGGTCGAAGCAAAAGGATGCAACGCCCGAGCGGTGGGATGCGACGGCGATGCGGTGAAGCACGCCGTAGGGGCGATCGTTCTTCCAGCTTCCCTCATAGATCCTTTGATAGGTGGGATCCTCTCCGAAAAAGTAGCAGAAAACTCCAAGGATCTCCTCGTCCTCGACACAAACGAACAACCGATTCCGGGCGAGGTCCTCGCGCAGGATTCCCTCGTCGGGATAGCTGTCCCCCCATTGCGTGGGATTGCCGTTTTCCCGCATATATGTTCTTGCATGATCGTAAATCGGCAGAATGCTGGCGAGATCCTCCGCCGTTGCGTGACGTATCTGCATAAGTACCTCCGTGTTGTAAAAGCTACCATTATCATATCACACGCAGCCGGCTTTTTCAATCCCCGAGAGAAAAAATGTTGTCATACTATTGACATTTTCGACATTTTGGAGTAAAATAATAGTACAACAACGTGTTGAAAGGAGAAGAAAATGGACGCATTGAAAAAGCTCTTTCCTTACTCTTTCACCAAAAAGAAGAGTTTGGGCGATTTGATTGTCAATATCATCGGTTACCTCCTTGTGGGTGTTCTCGGGGCGGCTCTGATCGGCCTGCTGGGAGGCATTCCGCTGGTTGGCTCTGTTCTCAAGATTGTGGGAACGCTGATCGATTTCTATGTTTTGATTGGAATCATTCTTTCGGTTCTCCATTACATGAAGGCTATTAAGTAAATAAAAAGGGCTTTGCGACGTGTCGCAACGCCTTTTTTTGCCCTTGTGATAGGGGTTCTAAACGAAAAGAGCATCGCATAGGCTTTAGCAAGTGAAATTCTGAAAGGCGGTGCTTTTGATGAAGGCGTGTGTAAAAAAACGGGTGCTATCCGTGATGCTGACTCTTGTGATCCTGTGCGGAGGCGCGTTCCCCGTTATGGCGGAGCAGGGGGGCGCGGCAGAGGTCTCATATGGGCTGGCGGTGCTCTCTGCAGGGACTGACGTTGCATTTTCTGCCATGGTGGGGAATGACATCGTGTTCTCTGCCGACGGCTTTGCGCGGGGCTTGAACCTCTCCGCCGTGCGCTATATTACCGTGATGAGCGTTCCCTCTGTTACCGAGGGGGAGCTTTTGCTGGGGTCCTCCAAGGTGGTGGCGGGGCAGACGCTCACCTCTGACCAGCTACTCAACATGACCTTCCATCCTGCGTCGGAGGAGCGGATGCGCGCGAGCTTTACCTTCACAGCAAATGGGGGTGCTACCGAGATGATTTGCAGTCTGTATCTGCTCGACGAGATCAATTACACCCCCACAGTCAGTATGGCATCAGGGCTTTCCCTCGACGTGCAGACATACAAGGGCGTGGCGGCGTACGGCACCCTCTCGGCATACGATCCAGATGGGGACGAACTGATCTTTGAGATTGTCAGCTATCCCAAAAACGGCACCCTCACACTCACCGATGCAGGCAGGGGCGCGTATGTTTACAAGCCTTTTTCGAGCTATGTCGGCCCCGATTCCTTTACCTACGTTGCGCGCGACCGCTACGGCAATTACAGCGCATCGGCAACCGTCTCCCTTACGGTGGACTATTCGGGAACCTCCATCACCTACGTCGATATGTTGGATTCCAAGGACTACGGCGCGGCGCTGGCCGTGACCGAAAAGGGCATTATGAGCGGCACGCAGGTGGGGAATCAGTACTATTTCTATCCCGATCAGACGGTCAGCCGCGTGGAGTTTTTGGTGATGACCATGAACGCGGCAGGGATCAAGGATGTCCCCGAATGTACCGCAACTTCCTTTTCTGATGATTCCGACATTCCCGAGAGCATGAAGGGCTACGTCGCCATGGCACATTCTTTGGGAATCATCAGCGGGCAGGAGAAGGACGGCGCGCTCTGCTTTGCGCCAAACGATACGCTGACGCGTGCCGAGGCGGCGGTTATGCTGGAGAATCTGCTGGAGCCCGAGCAAGCCCCCGCGCTCTCGGTCTTTGCCGATCATTCGGCGATCCCCGTGTGGGCGGCAGACGCGATGTATTCGCTCAATGCCGCAGGCATCATGACGTCCTCAGACGGCTACATCGCGCCCGACTCTGCCGTCACCCGCGCCGAGACCGCGCAGATGCTCAAGGCGGTCCTGGCGTATCTGGAGGATTGAGTAAAATCATCATCGGTTCTTTGAGGAGCGACCTCGGTCGCTCCTCCGCTTTCTTTATAAATAAAAAAGAAAATTGTGAAAAACCCTTGCAAAGCGAAAGAGAATCTGTTATAATAATACGGTACAGTGTCAAGCTGTAAAACGAGGCCATACCAGCCGGGGCGGTAGCGGAGCCCTGAACCTGAAATCCGCTATAGCAGGGGTGGATCCCTCTTTTGAGGAAAGAGCATTTACGAGTTGAGTCGTGTCTGGTGTGTTGACGAATGGGTCTTGCGCAATCGGAAACTGTGAACCATGTCAGGTGGGGAACCAAGCAGCATTAAGCGGTCCTCCCGATGTGCCGCGAGAGCGCCTGTTCTGAGCATGAGGCTCGAAAATCGCGTGGGCGCGAATTTCGATCTTGAGGTGTATGGTCTTGTTTTGCAGCTCGGCACTGTTTTTTGATTTTTGCCGACCGTGTTGCCGAACGCCGTCGACGGGGTTCGGTGATTTTGTTTTAAGATTTTTGGAAAGGACGTGACGGAATGCATCAGGCGTTTTATCGAAAATGGAGACCGCAGATCTTTGACGATGTGTGCGGTCAGGAACATATTACGTCGGTTTTGCGCTACGAGGCGGAGAACAATGCCTTCAGCCACGCCTATCTTTTTTGCGGCTCGCGCGGAACGGGAAAGACCACCTGCGCCAAGATTTTGGCAAAGGTCATCAACTGCGAGTCTCCCGTGGGTGGCAGTCCCTGCTGCAAATGCAGCGCCTGCCTTGCCATCGATAGCGGAGCGGCAACCGACGTTTTGGAAATGGATGCCGCATCCAATAACGGTGTCGAAAACATCCGAGACATCCGTGACGAGGTGATCTATGCGCCTTCTTCTTTGAAGAAAAAGGTGTATATCATCGACGAGGTGCATATGCTCTCGGTCAGCGCCTTCAATGCTTTGCTGAAAACGCTGGAGGAGCCCCCCGAGCACGTGGTCTTCATTTTGGCGACTACTGAATTGCATAAGCTTCCCGCGACCATCGTTTCGAGATGTCAGCGCTTTGATTTCAGACGGATTTCCACCGATACGCTCGTTAAGCGTTTGCAGTTTATTGCCGAGCAGGAGGGGCTGGAACTTGATCCCGAGGCGGCAAGATCCCTTGCCAAGCTTGCACAGGGCGGAATGCGAGATGCCATCAGCCTGTTAGAGCTGTGCGCGGGTGGAAACCGAAAAATCACACCCGATGTCGTGGACGAGTCGGTTGGCTCGACCGGACGGGAATCCATGCTGGATACAGTCAAGGCGATCGCGGAGCAGAACTATGATCTTTTGTTCGAGCAGATCGACGAGGTGGTGAGATCTTCCAAGGATCTTCTCGTTTACTGGCAGAATCTGCTCTCCTTCTATCGCGATATGCTGGTTGTGAAGACCACCAAGCGCTCGTCGGAGTATTTGGATCTGACCGATGCCGAGACAGAGGAGCTTCACGAGGCGGCAGGCAAGTTCCGTAAGGAAACCCTGCTGTACCATTGCAATCTCTTGGAGCAGGCGTTCTACTCGATGCAGAAATCCAATTCGGTCAAGCGCGTCATCGCAGAGTTCACCCTTGTGCGGATGTGCGACGAGACCTTGGATCAGTCGAATGAGGCGCTGCTTTCCAGAATTGCAAAGCTGGAGGAATCGCTAATTTTGGGGAACTTCTCAAAGGCGGCAGATCCCGCGCCCAAGGCGGAGAAAAAAGAAGTCCCGAAGGCGGCGGAACCAAAGCCCGAAAGTCCCAAGCCGGTGCCATCTCCCAAGATGCCGGCGACACAGGACAAGCAAAAACGAATTTTGCGTCCTTTGAGAAACTGGATGGAAACGGTTGAGCGGATCGGCGTGAGCGATCCTATGATTTTCTCCTTCTGCCGCAACGCAGGCGCGTATGTGACCGAGAACGGAGAGATTTTGATCCGATTTGATTCTCCCTTTGCCATGGATATGGTTCAAAATACCGGGGGCAGGGAGCGCATCAGAATTGCCTTGTCAACCGTGTTAAAAAAGGAAATTCCCGATTCCGCGTTGCTTTTTGAGGTGGGAACGGAAAAGGAAAAGTCTTTGATCGATGAGATCATCGAGGCTGCGGAAGAGTAAAATATTATCATTATTATAAAGGAGACGAAAACATGAGAGCAAATATCCCGAAGGGAATGGGCGGAGGCGCGCCGAATATGCAGTCGCTGCTCCGTCAGGTACAGAAGACACAGGAGGAGGTCGCGGCAAAGCAGGAGGAGCTGGATGCCAGAGAGTATGACGTGACCGCAGGCGGCGGAGTTGTTACCGTTAAGATCAACGGAAAGAAGGAGATCCTCTCGATCGACCTCAAGCCCGAGATCGTGGATCCCGACGATATCGAAACGCTGTCCGATATTTTGGTCGCAGCCGTGAACGAGGCGATCAAGCGCGTGGAGGATACCAACAACAACGAGATCGGCAAGATCACGGGACAAATGAGTATGCCCGGAATCCCCGGTTTGATGTAAGATGGCAGAATATATCGAATCTCTTCAGCGCTTGGCGGAGCAATTCGGCAGGCTGGAGGGAGTGGGCAAAAAAAGCGCGATGCGAATGGCGTTCTCCGTCCTGGAGATGCAGGATGAGGATGCAGAGATCTTTGCAGAGGCGATTTTGGACGCCAAAAGAAAGATTCATTTGTGTCCGATTTGTCAAAATCTGACCGACAAGGACATCTGTAACGTTTGCGCGGACGAAAATCGCGATCATGCCTTGGTTTGCGTCGTGACAGACGCAAAGACGGTGATCGCCATGGAAAAGGTTCGGGAGTTCAAGGGTGTGTATCACGTTCTGCACGGACTGATCTCCCCCATGAACGGCATCACCCCCGATCATCTGAAGATCAAGGAGCTTCTCGCAAGAGTGGGAGAAGGGGAGATCGACGAGGTGATCGTTGCAACCAATCCGACCGTGGAGGGAGA
>JAZQVI010000062.1:0-20638 GCA_045631745.1 Eubacteriales bacterium | reverse complement strand
TCGCTTGAGGAAGCATACAAGAACGCCTCCCGCGTAGAAAAACGGCTGGATGAGGAATTTGACTTCGCTTACAGCGAGCAGCTTGGCTATCTGACACACTGTCCCACCAATCTCGGAACGGGCATGCGCGCGTCGGTTATGATGTTCCTCCCCGCCCTTTCACGCGGCGGCTATATGAATTCCCTCGCCACACAGCTCCAAAAGATCGGGCTTACCGTTCGCGGTTTGTTCGGCGAAGGAAGCGGCTCGGCGGGATGTATGTATCAGATCTCCAATCAGATCACCCTCGGCATCACCGAGGAGGAGTCGCTCCGAAAGCTCACTGACGCCATCACGCAGATCACCGAGAGCGAACGGAAGGCGAGAAAAGCGATCACAGGAGAGGCGCTGGAGCGCATGACTGACACGGTTCTGCGTGCCGAGGGAATCCTTAAATATGCCTACAGAATGTCCTCTGCTGAATTTATCAAGCTCTTCTCGGAGGTTCGCTTCGGAATTTCACTGGGGATCATCAACGATATCAGCTATGAGCAGCTCGGAACGCTTTTGGTGGAGGCGATGCCCGCCACCCTGACGCTCTCCTCCGAGAACACACCCAAGAACGAGGTCGCAAGAGACCGTTTGCGCGCGCAGAAGATCCAGGCGATCCTGCACGCTGCGCCCTCCTCCGCAGCTCCGACAGAGCCGGCGGAATGAGGTCCCGAAATCCAAGGAAAGGAATTTGATCGGGCAACCGATCATGGGGTTACGCTATGTCCATTCATTTTACGAAAAAAGCCCAGGATGCGCTGAATCTCTCTATGCAGCATGCTGCCGAGCTGGGCCACACTTACATTGGGTCGGAGCACCTGCTGCTCGGTCTTTTGGGAGAGGCATCGGGAGTTGCTTCTCACTATTTGACAGAAAAAGGGGCGTCGATGGAGAAAATCCGGGAGGCGATCATCCGCATCGCGGGAAAAGGAACGCATACCGATCTGTCCGGGGTTGATATGACCCCTCGCACCAAGAGTATTATTGAAAACTCCTTGGTATGCGCACAGACCTACGGGCAGGGGTATATCGGAACCGAGCATCTGCTGCTCTCTCTGCTTGGCGAAAGAGACTGCGTGGCAGTCAAAATCCTTGAGGATCTTGAAATCCCTACAGCCGATCTGCGCCGCGAGCTGACAGAATTTTTGAATCAGTCGGGACAAGCCCCGGATGTCGGTGAGAACATTCGTCCCGGCTCTCCGATCGGAAAAGGTGTGGGGGGAAAGAACGTCAAAAGCAACCTCGACTCCGCCCCCACGCTCAAAAGCTACGGCAAGGATCTGACGGCTTATGCAAAGGCGGGCAAGATTGATCCCATCATCGGGCGCGACAGGGAGACCGAACGCGTGATCCAGATTCTCTCCAGACGCAACAAAAACAACCCCTGCCTCATTGGAGAGCCGGGCGTTGGAAAAACCGCTGTCGTGGAAGGGCTCGCACAACGGATCGTGAACGGAAATGTCCCTGAAAATCTCAAGGATCGCATTATCATCACGCTTGATATTGCCGCCATGATTGCAGGAGCAAAGTACCGCGGCGAATTTGAGGAGCGTTTCAAGAACGTCATGGAGGAGGTGCGGAAGAATCCCAATCTGATCCTCTTCATTGACGAGATCCACACCATCATCGGAGCAGGCGCTGCCGAGGGTGCTGTGGACGCGGCAAACATCATCAAGCCGGCTCTTGCAAGATCCGAGATGCAGGTAATCGGTGCGACCACGATCTCCGAGTACCGCAAGCATATTGAAAAGGACGCCGCATTGGAGCGGAGATTCCAGCCTGTGACGGTGGGCGAGCCCTCAAGCGAGGAGGCTCTTCTGATCCTTCGCGGCTTGCGTGAAAAGTACGAGGCGCATCACAAGCTCAAGATCTCCGATGAGGCACTGGAGGCGGCGGTTCGACTCTCGGTGCGCTATATTGCCGATCGTTATCTCCCCGACAAGGCGATCGACTTGATTGACGAGGCGGCATCCCGTCTGCGCATCTCGGCACACACCTCCCCCGATCATCTTAAGGACATGGAGGAAAAGCTCAAGCAGCTCTCTGCCGACAAGGAAGCCGCGATCACTGCTCAGGAATTTGAAGCGGCGGCACGTCTGCGCGATGAGGAGCAAGCTCTGCGGAGTGAATATGAGACCAAGAAGAGCGAGTGGAAGACCCACAACGAGACCTGCGAATTGACGGTGTCCGACACCGATATTGCTGATGTAGTCACACAGTGGACGGGGATTCCCGTCAACCGCCTGCTCGAGGAGGAGAGCGACAAGCTCATCAAGCTCGGAGAGCTGCTGGGCGGCCGAGTGATCGGTCAGGACGAGGCGGTGGAAGCGGTCAGCCGTGCCATCCGCCGAGGCAGAATGGGGCTCAAGGATCCCCGCCGTCCTGTCGGATCGTTTATCTTCATGGGCCCTACGGGAATCGGAAAGACCGAGCTTGCAAAGGCGTTGGCTGAAATCATGTTCGGTGACGTCTCCGCCATGATCCGACTGGATATGTCGGAATACATGGAGAAGCACAGCGTTTCCAAGCTGATCGGCTCTCCTCCCGGCTACGTTGGATACGACGAGGGCGGTCAGCTTACCGAAAAAATCCGCCGCAAGCCCTATTCAGTGGTGCTCTTTGACGAGATCGAAAAGGCGCATCCCGATGTGTTCAACATTCTCCTCCAGGTGCTGGAGGACGGTGTTCTAACCGATTCGCAGGGACGGCGTGTCGATTTCCGCAACACCGTGCTCATTCTGACATCCAACGTGGGAGCGTCTCAGCTCTCCCCTGTTAAGACGCTTGGATTCTCCTCCAATGTATCGGCAGAAAATGACCGCGAGGCACAGAAAAACAGAATGATGGGCGCGCTCAAGGAGACCTTCCGCCCCGAATTTCTCAACCGTATTGACGACATCATCATCTTCAACAGTCTCTCCTCGGAGGATATCGAGAAGATCGCATCCCTGATGCTTGGCGACGTACAGAGCCGCATTGAGGCTCTGGGAATCAAGATCGAATTTGACCCATCCGTCCCCGCGCTTCTTGCAAAGGAAGGCTTTGATCCGACCTACGGAGCTCGTCCTCTCCGCCGCGCGATTGTGCGACTGGTGGAGGATGCCTTCTCAACCGAGATGCTGGAGGGCAAATTCCAATCGGGTGACTGCGTGCGCGCGATCGCCGAGGATAACAAGATCCGCTTTGAAAAGATGGATCCGGCATAAGCCGAAAAGCGCTTTCGTTTTTACGAAGGCGCTTTTTTGAAAATATTGATAAATTCCCGAAAAAATTTGCAGAAATTCTACCAAAAAGTCTTGATAATATGATATAATAAAGTGAAGAATTATTTTTTGACGGGAGGGCGGCTTATGAAAGAGAAAACGAAACGAATCATTTCCATTTCCATGGCTTGCGTCATGCTCCTTTCCCTGTCGATCGTTCTTATCCTCTCCGTCAAGGGAAACGGAACGCCCTTTACAGGGGAGGCGGCAGAATACTATGAGGGACTGGTGGATCAAGGTTTCCCCGAAGATTATGCTGTTGCACTTACCAAGCTGCACCTTCTGCATCCCAACTGGAGCTTTGTCCCCCTCAACGTCACAGACACCAACTCAGCGTACACCTGGAATCATGTCATCAAAAAAGAGACCGATTCCCCGACGGTCAATCTCGTCTCCTCGGCGGACGCCTATTCCGACTATTGGCACGCAACCAACCGTCAGCTCTACGACGCAGGATACTACCAGCCCTCCAAGGCGACGGTAAAATATGCGATGGATCCCCGCAACTTCTTGAATGAAAGCGATATCTTTCAGTTTTATGATCTCTCACGCGGCGTGAACACATCACAGGAGGCGGTCGAGGCGGTTCTCGCAGGCAGCTTCATGGAGAACGCCACGCTGCAAAATGAAAAATCCTATGCCGAGTACCTCATGGAGATCGGCGAGGAGATCGGCATTGATGCGGTCTATCTTGCGGTCAAGCTTCGCCAGGAGCAAGGCATTGCAGGAAATTCCCCCATTATTTCGGGCACGTGCGGCGACAAGCTTTGGGAATTTTACCGCGATCAAAAGCAATACACCGACAGTGGCGACGTCATTATGCCTCCTTCATCCGGAAAAAGCGAAAGTGAATTGCTTGCTCTGAACGGACTTTACAACCCCTTCAACCTGGGCGCGAACGGCACGGGCGTGTTCGCAATCTACGAAAACGCCATGCTCTACGCGCAAAAAGGAACCTCCTCTATGAGCGAGAAATGGGGTGGCTCCGCCTGGGACACCGATTGGAAGGGGATCTATGGCGGTGCGCTCTACATCAAGGAAAAGTACGTGGATCGCTACCAGTCCACCATCTATCTGCAAAAGTTCAACGTAGACGGACGAAGTCCCGTCGGGAACTTCTCCAACCAGTATATGCAAAACGTCTTTGGCGCGATTTCGGAGGGACGATCCTTCTATCAAGCCTTTGCGGCAAACGATACCTTGGATTCTGACTGCCAATTTTTGATTCCCATCTACAAGAATATGCCCGCTTCCCCCTGTGACGATCCCGCAAACGGAGCCTGCGCGGCGGTGGCGATGGCATCTACGCGCTATCAGACCTCCGCTCTGATCACTGCCCCTAAGCGGCAGAGCGCCACCAATGACGCCATCTACGGCGAGATCTCCGTGGAGGCAGGCAATCCCCTCAAGATCGCGGGCGAGTTCTCTCACAGTTATGGTGTAAAGCGCCTGGAATACTCCTTTGACGGAATCAACTGGATCAAGTGCGCCGAATCGGGGGTACTGGATCTGACCGTCTCCGATTCCCTGCCCGACTACGGCGAGTATCTTCTTCTAATTCGCGGAGAAGCGGCATATGATGCAAATGACGCGAGCCGACGGCTCAATCGCTATTTTTTGTGCGCTGCCTACCGCCTTACCCTGCTTCCCCCGCCTTCTGTCGCGGTGGTTCTGCAATCGGGGAACGCCATTACAGAAAAGAAATACTATGAGGGAGACACGTTCTCCCTCCCCGTATGTGAGGACGCCAGCTTTGCCGCTTGGATCGCCTCTGACGGCAGCATTCTTCCCTCGGGTGCCGAGCTGACGGCAACGCAAAACGTCTCCTACACCGCTCTTTTTCTTGACTATGAGATCTTGGAGGGCGCGGCACTCTCCACCAATGACCCCCAGCCTCACCTACGCTTTCGCGCCGTAATTCCCGAGGAACAGCTTCAAAAGCTTTCGCAAAATGTCACCCTCCATGCAGTTCTGACCGAAAACGGTGTCGAGATAGAAACCGCTGTGCAGGCGGAAAAGACTGTGACGGGCAGGAGTGGAGTGGTTTGGAGAATCATCACAGTTGATACTGCCCCCCTCACACCCTCACAGTATGCAAGCCCCTTTGAGGCGAGCTTTTCTCTGCAAGTGCAATACTCCGACATGACCGAAAAGACCATCTACGCATCTGGCACTCCTGTCAAACGAACAGCAATGCAGCTCGCACAGAGTGCCCTTTCCGATAAGGATGCACGCTACTCTGCCTCTGCCATCGCTCTCTTTGAATCCATCCTATCCTAAATGCCACCGAAAGGATCTTCAACCTTATGAAAACCCTCGGATATTACAACGGAACGGTCGATGAGCTTGATCGGATCTCCGTTCCCATGCTGGACCGCGCCTGCTACTTTGGCGACGGTGTTTACGATGTGACCTACAGCCGTCACTACCACATCTATTCGCTCGAAGAGCACCTCGACCATTTCTTTGAGAGCGCAAGCTACATTCAGATCACTCCTCCCTTTTCCAAGCAGGAATTGGCGGAGATTCTCAATTCTCTTGTTCGGAAGATGGACACGGGAGATCTTTGGATCTATTTCCAGCTCAGCCGCTCGGCAGACATCAGAACTCACGCATTCCCCGAGTCCCCCAAGCCAAACCTTTGGATCATGATTAAGCCCGGGGTCATTCGCGATACCTACGCCCCCATGCGCTGCATCAGCCGTGAGGATACCCGATTTTTCCACTGCAACGTCAAGTCGCTCAATCTTTTGCCCAACGTGCTTGCCACGCAGGAGGCGACCGCTCAAGGCATGGACGAATGTATCCTGCACCGCGGCGAGACCGTCACCGAGTGCGCGCACTCCAATCTCTCGATTCTCAAAAACGGCACACTCATCACCCACCCCGCAAACGAAATGATCTACGCGGGCACGGGCAGAGCGCATCTGATCGCAGAGTGTCTGCGCCAAGGGATTCCTGTGGAGGAACGCGCCTACACCATGGCAGAACTGAAGGATGCAGACGAGGTACTGGTGACCTCCGCCTCCGCCCTGTGTGTTCCCGTGATCGAGCTGGACGGAACGCCCATCGGCGCAAAAGCGCCTCACACCGTCCGCCTCTTGCAGGACGCGCTTCTCAAGGATTACCTTTCTAAAACAGAATAAGAAACAGATCGCCCACGCGAGAATCCTTGCGTGGGCGATCTTTGTTTATTCAATTTCCTCTTCCCCATGCCTCAGAAAATGGAGAATAAAGGGAATACAGATCAAGCCCGAAAGCATATCTGCTATAGGCTGGGAAATCTGCACACCCGTGATACCAAAGAAATGAACCGTAATGAGCAGGGTCGGTATGAGCATCGCCCCCGAACGCAAAACAGAAAGGAAGGACGCAACGCCTGCCCGTCGAATGCTTTGATAGAGCATATTGACCGGCACCGAGAAGGGCAAAAACAGCAGTCCCAAGGTAGCATAGCGCAAAGCAGGCTTCCCCACGCGAATAACATCCTCGCTCTTCTGGAAGACGCGAACGATGTCCTCTGCAAAGATAAATCCGATCGAGGAAAAGATCGCAACCACGGCAAATCCGACCACTGTGGTGAAGATCAACCCCTCCTTTACCCGCTTGTACTCCTTCGCCCTGTAGTTGAAGGATGCGACGGGCTGGAAGCCCTGTCCGATTCCGAGGCCAACACACAGCACCAACGAGGAGAAGCGGTTGACCACACTCATTGCCGCGATGGCAGCGTCGCCGTAAACCTTTGTGAGGTTGTTGAGCAATCCGTGAGATACCGACGCAAGTCCCTGACGGATCAGAGACGGGAACCCTACCTTCACAATTCCTGCATAAACAGTGTATTTTCGGCTGATCGCGCGGAAGGAAACAGTGCTCTGCGCCATTTTGAAATACAGAATGAGCAAAATCAAAAAGCTTACAACCTGGGAGAAGGCCGTGGCAAGTCCGGCGCCGTAGACGCCCATATTCAGTTTGCGGATCAGAAGCCAGTCACCAAAAATATTCAGAAGTCCGCCCGCGGTGAGTCCAAACATAGCATAAAAGGCTTTTCCCTCATACCGAAGGTTGTTATTGAGCACCAAGGAACAAATCATAAAAGGACAAGAGATCAAAACCCACATTCCGTAGTCTTTTGCGTACGGTAGAATGGTCTCGGTGCTTCCCAAAAACCGCATGAAGGGGGTCAGAAAAGTCAAACCGAGAAGAGAGATCAGAACCCCTGCAAAGCCTCCCACAAAAAAGGCTGACGAAACGTAACAGGTCGCCTCTTCGGTGTCACGGTCGGCAAGCGCCTTGGAGACGAAGGTTCCCGATCCATGCCCCAGCATGAAGGCAACCGCCTGAATGATGCACTGGAGGGTGAAAAGGATTCCTGTCGCCGCCTGCTGGCTCTCCCCCAATGCACCGACAAAATAAGTATCGGCAAGATTATAGATATTCGTAACCAGCATCGAAACCGTTGTGGGGATCCCAAGACGAAGGATCAACCGAGGAATCGGTGTCTTTGTCATTTTTTCAAAATGCTTGTCTGCCGCAGTCACGTGTGCGATCCTCCCTTTTTTTCTCCTTTATTTTTTTCATTTTTTGAGAAGCGTTTCGGATGCGTCAATTTTTTCGCTAAAATAGCGATCCCATTTGTGTCTTCTCGCGCGGCGGATCAGATATTCTCCAAGCCACCATGCAAGCATCAAAACGCAGAAAAAGATTAAGCCCGCACAGGCAGCACGGCTTTCGGTCAGTCGCTTGACGCGCATCAGACCACCGATAAATCCGCTCCGCTCCACGTCCTCTGCCGTGTAAAGCATCGCGGTTCCAAGAACCTCATCCCGATAGATCACCGCAACGTATCCCACATGCGTTCCCGCCTTGACAGGAGCGTCCAGCTCCTCGTGGATGAGACGAACACTGAAATGAACGGTCTCCCCTACAACGGCATCCGCCGGGAGATAGAAGGAGAGAGATTCCTTCACACCGATCCTTACACGGTCCGCCACGTCCGTGGATCTGACGGAAATGGTGAAAAGATCAGACTCGGGGGACAAGGTCTCCAGATAGCGGTAGTTGGAATATCCCCAATCAATCATGCGATTGACAATGGTATATCCGTATTTTTGAGCGCTTTCGTCCTGTCCGACCTTGCCGCCAAGAACAACGCACAGGTAACGGTCATTCTCCTTTTGGGACATGGAAACGATCGTCCAACCGCCGAGTGTGGTGTTCCCTGCGGTCAGTCCTCTGCATTTGGAATTGTAATACCGACCGCCCTCCTGCGCCGAGGAGATCAGTGCATTTCGGTTTTCAATCCGACGGCTGCCGTTCAGATCGTATGCAGGGCTTCCGCTGATCTTCATATAGAGCGCATTTTGAATGTTCACCTGCGCAATCAGCAAAAGATCCGCAGCCGACGTAAAGGAGGTGTCCAAAATACCCGAGGGATCGGTCACCGTCGTGTTGACAGCGCCAATCTCCTTTGCGCGGTCATTCATCCGTCTGACAAAGGCGGAAACGTCGCCGTCTCCGCTCAGATAAGCAAGTGCATAGTAGGCATCGTTGTAGCCACCGCAGAGCGAAAGATAGAGCAGCTGCTCCACCGTAAACCAATCTCCCGCCTTCATGCCGTAACCGTAATATCCTTTGGCACCCTCAATCATCTCGTCGGTAATCTTCACCGTTGTTGCAAGCTGAGTTTCAAATTTCTCGCAAAAGAGCAAGCCCGAGAGAATCCTGAGCGAGGTGCCTGCCGGAACCTTTTCCGTCTCGTTTTTTGCCCCCATCGTGCGGCCGCTCTCCAGATGATAGAAGGCAACCGCTTGGGCGTAGGAAAGATCGGGAAAGGGCTCCACGGCACTCTCTGCGGATCCGCCAAACACCGTCAACGACAGCAAAAGAGCAGCCAACAAAAGCACCGCCATCGCCTTGATTCCTGCCAACATGAACCCCTCCCTTCCAAAATTCAATCAAACAACCTTGCCGATTGGATATCCTGTTTGATCTGCGCACGGAGCAGATCAAGATTTTCAAACCGTTTCTCCTCTCGGAGATAGTTCAGAAAATGAACTGTCAAAACGCGTCCGTACAGATCGCCTGCAAAATCAATCAAATAGGTTTCGCAATTCACCGTATCGCCGTCATCAACCGTGGGACGGGCACCGACGTTGCTCACGCCGCGATAGCGCACGCCATCCACCTCACACACAGTCACGTATACGCCTCGCTTGGGGATCACGTACCCCTCCCCAAAGCATTGGTTGATGGTAGGAACGCCCATCTTCCCTCCAAGTGCCTTTCCGTGTAAAACGGGCGCTGTAAGGGAATACGGAAGCGTCAGAAGCGTTGCCGCCTCCTCCGCGCCTCCATCGTGAAGCAATTTGCGGATTCTCGATGCGCTCACGCGCTCTCCCTCAAACAACACAGAGGGCTGGACGAATACCCGCCCTTCAAAATATGTCTCCAAAAGATTGATCGTTCCCTGTCCGCCTTTTCCAAAGCGGTGATTAAATCCGCACGCGACTGCCGCTGCATGGCATTGACCAATCAGAATATCCGAGAGGTATTGCTCCGCTGTGAGGTCACGCACCTCGGAAAAATCAGCCAGGATCACGAACTCCATTCCGCACGCCCGAAAGCGCTCCAAACGATCCTCAAGAGAGCAGAGCTGCCCCTCAAAATCCCTGTCCAAAAATTTCGCAGTCAGCTCTCGAAAGCAAAAGACTCCAACCGACACGTCAATCCCAAGCATTTCACCCCAAGCCCGCGCCGAACAAAGCAGCTCGCGGTGCGCCAGATGAACACCGTCAAAATTTCCAAGGCACAGAAGCGTTCGATCGGGAATGGCAATTTCTTCTCCCGTTTTGAGAGAAATGCACTTCAGTTGATACATCACTCGAGCTCCAAATAGTTCTTTACCAATTCCACCATCAGCTCGTCCCGATCAATGGAACGGATCAGGGCGCGGGTGTTCTTG
Organism: Eubacteriales bacterium; assembly: GCA_045631745.1. GTDB lineage: Bacteria > Bacillota > Clostridia > Oscillospirales > CAG-272 > UMGS1865. The sequence goes on along the minus strand of JAZQVI010000062.1, from coordinate 10,384 downwards.
CAATTCGTAATATAGGTAGGATCCTCCGAAAGCAGATATCCCACGATCTGACCGATGGGATTGTATCCCTTCTCGGTCAACGCCTCGTAAACCTGCTTGAGGATCTCTTGATTTGTCATTTTTTCATCCATGCTTTTCTCCATCCTTATCTTGCAAACTCATCGATGACTTTCAAACTATATTATAAAGGAAGGCATCGCTTTTTTCAATGTTATTTGATAAATTTTCAGTTATATTTCACCGATTTTGCCCAAATAGGAAAACCGAGGAAAGGTGTTCCCCTCTCTTGTCACCTGCTCCAGCCACATAGAGGCAGGCCGAACCCAGATCTCCCGCTCGCCGTAAAGCGCGCGGTAGATCACCATGGGTTCCAGTGTCTCGGAATGCTTGGCAATCCCTTGAACCTCATACAGGTTCCCCTTGAAATGCCTCCACGTTCCGAGCGGAATCCGCTCCCGGGCATAGTCGAAGCGCAGACTTGAGAGAACACTAACGTCAGCCGGGCAAAAGGAAAGTTCGGAAAACGCAAGCGGTGTCACCCAACGAATCTCCTCGTGCTCAAGGAGCTGCGGCACGCCATCATGGAGCCACGCCTCATAGAGGAACAGATGCACAACAAAATCTTGATATTCGTGCTCCAGCTCTGCATAGAGCCTTCCCGGAAAAACAACGATTCCAAGCTCCTCCCGACATTCACGAACAAGAGCCGATTCGCGTGTCTCCCCCGCCTCAAGCTTGCCCCCGGGAAACTCCCACAAGCCGCCTTGTGCCTTATCCATCGGACGACGGCACACAAGGATCTTTCCCTCGGCGTCATCTGACCTTCGAATAATTCCGCCAACGACCTCGATCACCTGCTTCATTCTGCCACCTCGTTTCTCTTTCTCTCTTCATTGTATCATATTTTTCGCCATTTTTCAATCAAAATCCGAAAATATCCTGACAAAGTGCCAAGGAAAAGAAAAAAGGCAGAGCCGCATCGGCTCTGCCTTTTTCATCATTCGTCAAATCAGTTCATCGAGAACACGCGAATCGCCTTCTTAACATCCTCTTTCATCGCGTGCATTGCAGCATACTCCACATCGTGCAGATAGCTGCTCTTTCCGCTCTCGATCGCAGCCTTGGCAGCCTCATAGCCTGCCTTAGACATATAAGAATAGTAGTTGATCTTGCGGATACCGTTGGTGATTGCCTGTCTGAAGCCCTCCTCGCTGACACCGCTTCCGCCGTGCATAACCAAAGGAAGTCCGGTAGCCTCTGCCACGTTCTTGACAACGTCAAAGTCCAGCTTGGGCTGTGCGGTGTAGAAGCCGTGAGCCGTTCCGAACGCGATTGCAAGCGCGTCCACACCGGTCTCCTCGCAGAATGCCTTTGCCTCTGCGGGATCGGTATAGAAATCCTCAGGACGTCCAACGCCCTCGGATGCCTCACCGTTCTCGCCCGTAACCAGTCTTCCAAGCTCTGCCTCAACGCTGACGTTCATCGCATGAGCAGCCTCGGTCACCTGCTTGGTCAGACGAAGATTCTCCTCGTAAGGAAGAGCAGATGCGTCGATCATGACAGATGTAAATCCGATTCTGAGTGCGCGCCAAATCATCTCCAGGGAGGTACCGTGATCGAGATGTACACAAACGGGAACCTTTGCGTTCTTTGCCATTGCGATCATTGCAGGACCAACCAGGTCAATGTCGTTATAAACGTTGTGAACCTCGGCGTGCGCAATGATAACGGGCTGATTCAACTCCTCAGCAGCAGCAACCACTGCCTGCAGGCTGTCAAAGCCGGTCGCATTGAACATACCAATGGCAATCTTCTTCTCTTCCGCGATCTTCAAAATCTCTTTTAAATTTACTAACATAGTCTCTCTCCATTTCATATTTGAAGGTTCTGTACCATACACAACAATTTTACCACACAAGAAAAGACCTGTCAATAGAATTTCTCAAATCTTTGAAGACAAAAAGAACATTTCGGCAAAATATCCGATGCTATTCCGAACAAGCCTCGGTCATACCAAGATACATCATGACAAGCCCTGAGCTGAGAATCGCCCCTCCGATGATGTCTGTCATCCAATGCACACCCGAGAAAAATCTGCCGATCACCATAAACGCGACAAACGCCCAAGCAAGGACGGAAATGATCCTTTTCAGTCTTCTGGCTTTAAGTCTCTGATTGCATTGTATGATTGCCGTAGGCATCACACACATAACAAGCATCGTCGTGGAGGATGGGTAGGAGGCCTCCAAGCCCCCCTCGATCAACACGGGGCGATAATTGATGACGACCGCCTCGAAGAAGAGGAACACCGCCATCACGACAAGATAAAAGCCGCCTAACACAAGGATATTTCGATCCACCCTCCAAATATTCCTTCTTTTGATCCAATGGATCAATCCAAGCACCCCAAATCCAAGCGCCGCGCCAATGGGAACAAGTCCAAGCCAATCGGTGATCGTGTAGAGGGCAAAATTGACCCCTGTAGCCTCGTGGACATAGCGGTTCAAGCCCGCAAAGCCTACGCTTGAGCCATTCGGCCCGATCGGTTGTACGTCAACCAATCGAACAAGCGCAGTCCATCCTGCAAACTCCGCAAGCAAAACGATCGCGATCCAAATTTTTTTCTTACTGTTCTTCATTTTCTCAACCTTCCTCTCTGTTTTCGGCAGTTGCCAAAAACAGTTTAGCTGAAAATCAAGAAAAAAGCAAGAAACCGCTCGTCACACGCGCGACACGATTCGTATCATTGCCGTTTTAACATCACGACCGCCTTCACAGTCAAGAGCATCAGGGAAAATACCGCGGCATAGGGGTGCAAGCCAAGCATAAAGAGGAAGACCGCAACCGCTCCAAGGGAAAGCGAAAGCAACGTCTTGCATCTCACCCACGCCGCAGATCGGCAGTTCTGCAGGGCAAGCGTGAGAATTCCGACCATCACCATGCCGATCACAAGGAAAAGATACCCTACCTTCAGATAGGGCTGAATCCCGCTCAACGAAAGAAGCGGCACCGCACGAACGATCTCCTCCGAGCGCTCTGCAAAAAGGGGCAGCCAAAGAAGCAGCGCCATGCAAAGATCCAAAAAGCCGCAGACCAGATCCCTCATTTGTGTGGTCTTGTGCTTTTGATCCTCCTCGGCGAGGGTCAGCATCGCATCGGGAGAAAGGAGCTCGTCAAGTGACACCTCATAGAATCCTGCAATCATTCTCAGCGATTCGATCCCGGGATACCCCCTGCCCGACTCCCATTTGGAAACCGCAGTTCGGGAAACGTACAGAGCCTGTGCCAGCTCCTCCTGTGTCATTCCCTTTTTACGCCGCAGATGCTGTAGCTTTTCATAAAATTCCATCATCACACCGCCTTTCCTATCACATTATATCACACCCCATGCGCGGTGTCAAGTTTGGCAACCAAAGACAAAAGAAGCACCCGCCGCGGCAGGTGCTCCAATTTGCTTTATTTGACGGCATCGTCCTTGTTCCAACGGAAATTTCCGCGTACGCCCTTGACATCCGAATAGTAGACAAAGGTGTCGGGATATTCCTGCATCATCTCCATAAATTCGGGAACCTGGCGGATGTTGATGACCGAGAAAATGATATTGTTCCCATTATCAGTGAACATTCCGCGGCTCTCTACGTGCGTTGCGCCATGCTTGAGATCAAACAGAAGCTTTTTCCTGATCTCTTCGGGATGCTTGGTCACGATCTTCACCTCCACCGCATTTCTCGTGGGAGTGAGAATGGACTTCATAACGAACTCAAACACGATCAACTGAACAATAGACAGGAAGATACAATTCAGATCGCGGTACACAAAGAAGGAGAGACCCATGATTATGTAGCAGACAAGGCTGATCACCTTCTCCACATTTCCGTAAGGCCTTTTGGTCTGAACGGCACACGCGATGATATCCACGCCTCCGGTGCTTCCGCCGATTTTAATCATGATTCCCGTACGCGCACCAAGAAGGATTCCCGAGAAAATTGCAGAAATCAGCTTGTCCGACTCGGCTATGTACTGATAGAATGAGATCTCCTCTAACAGAAGCAACGTGCCTGAAATAAGAAGAATACATCCGACTGTATAAAACACGTAGCGCCTCTTCAAAACGAACCATGCAAAAATAAACAACGGAATGTTCAGGATCAGAAGATAAATACCCGCATTGACGTTGGTCAACACCTGCAGCATCGTGCAAATACCGTCCACACCAATGGGCGCAAAGTCCGAGGGGTACACGAACACGTGCATTCCGACAGCGCCGAGTATGCTTGCCGCAAAAATCAGCAGAATGTTCTTGACCTCTTTTTTGACAATATCCCTTTTCCGTCTGATATCAGTCATATTGATTCTCCCCTTCATCTGTCAAATTCTAACCTGCCCCCATTATATCACATTCGGGTGTCAATGTCAATATTTGCGAAAAAAAAGCGATGGCGGGATGTGCTGCATAGCAGAAGGAATCGACACGAAAAGGTTGACAGAATCAGCCGAATCCAACCATTTCTCCGGGCATATTCAACAGAGGATACTCGCCCGATGAGGTTGCTCCCGGCTTATGGTACAGTCGGTACGTCCAAACCGTCACAGATGGGTTATCCTTGTCATTCTCTTCAACGCGGACCGTTTTAATCAAATTTCCATAACCATCATATTCGCTATACTTACGGCTGGTAACACCCGTCCAATCCTCACGGTACTGCTCAATCTCCCTTCCCTGCTCGTCATATATGAAGTTTAGCGTAATCGTTTTTCCATTGAACTTATGAACATATTTGATACACCTTCCCTCGCAATCGTATTCCCAATCTTCAATAATCTCCCCTGTCCCGAGCGGGTTTTGGTCTATCATTCGAATCTTATTTCCTTGCTCGTCGTACAGAATTTCACAGTCATGGAAAACGATCACGTTGCCACCGGCCTCGTGCACCGCGATTTTGATCAGATCCCCTTGCGCGTTGTATTCATAGACCTTTGTCTGCAGATAAAGACCGCTCAAGCTCCTCAAAACCTCCTCCGTGAGATTGCCGCACGAATCATAGCTCCTTTCCCGAATTTCCTCCCCTTTGATAATCTTTGTCATATTGCCGTTTTCGTCATACTCGATCATGACGGTGGGCTCATTTGTGGAATCGTAACGAATCGGATTTCCATTAGCGTCATACGCAAACAGTTGGATCTGCTTCACCGATGTTCCAATGAAATGGGTGGTTACCTGAATCACCCATCCGTTCTCATCGTACAGATAGGACGTTTGGGTGGCAGGTCTCCCATCCTCGGGAAGAGTCTCGCTATAGATCCGTCTTCCGTAAACATCATATTTGAAGAATGACGTATCCACCCATGACGGAGAGCTATACTCGATCTTCTCAACGTGGAAAACAAAATCGCGCAAATAGGCAGAAACGTCCGCATAATCCTGGATGGTCAGAAAGATATCGTATGCACCATAAGTATCTCCTGCCTCAAGCAAGGAACGCGCCCTCAGATACTTCTCCTCAACGGTAAGACTCTCAATATCTACCGTAACAGATGTATCAGCATTCTCCTCCGATGCTTCTGTATCAGAGGTATCAATAATCTCCCCATCCCCATCTTCTGTTTTAATTTTATCATAAAAACGGTATATGTACTGACAGATATTCAATGACGAAGCTAAAATAACCGTTGCAAGCGCGGTCATGAATAATTTTTTCATAATTTCTTTTCCTTTCTTTTTTTTTGTTTATATCATGATTCCTTTGAATCAACAAGATCAGCCTTAATTTTATTATACCATATCCATTATCAAAACATCAATACAGAAATGACTTCTTTTTCCATTTTTAATCAAAATACCACGATTCACTTTGAATCGTGGTATTTCTGTTTCTGATGTGCTTCTGCTTCGCAAGGATCTCATTTACGTCTTGCTCTGTTTTCAGTACACTCCACTTTGCTCCTCGGCGAATTCAAGAACGGCAAGCGCCATGGAGTAAAAGAGTGTGGGGCCAACATTGAAGAAATGGCAGTCAAGCAAACTCATGCCAAGCAATGCAAAAAGATAACCCCCGATATATGCCTTTTCAACACTCCACCGATTCACAAGCAATCGAACCGTCTGCCATCTGTGATACGCATAGACCAGAATCCCTATCACACCGCACGTAGCAAGGATTTGAATGACCGTGTTGTGCAATCGCGGTGGGAAAAAGCTGCTGAATCGCTCGACGGTTGAAAATTCATCAAGAACATAGTCACGACAGTAAAAGCCCTGTCCGAGAATGGGATTTCTTAAAAAGCACTCATATCCAGCTTTATAGACTCTGAATCTGCCCGAGGTGTTAAATACGAGCTCTCCGTCAACGAGATCGGCAATTGGCGGAACGTCACTGAAAACGACCATTGCCTTTTCCCAGAACACCGCGCCACCCGCAACCAGGAGCATCGCAAGAAGCACCGAGGTGATCCCGTATTCCTTTTTGTTTTCCGTCTTTACAAAAGCGTAGATATAAGAAAGAAACGCCACGATGACGGCAAACAACGCAGAGTTTCTTGAACAACTAAGCACAACGCCAGCAAAAAGCGCAACCGCCAAAATTAGATAGATCGAGTTGTGTTTTTTCTTTTGCGCGAAATAAAACGCGAAGGGAATGGACATAACCATCACGGCGCCCATGTTGTTATTTGTTCCCCACCCCGTATATACCAAATTTCGCTCAATGGCACCGTCTACCCAAATATCCTGTGTCAAATAAATCCAAACAAGCTCCGCAAGAACCACCAGTCCCGGAACCAATCCTGCCCACGCAAAATAGTCGATATCAAAACGCTCCCAATCAACCGTCGCCGAAAAGATGTAGTAAAGCAAAAAAACGCTTGCAAACTGTATCAGCGCAAAAACGATGTTTCTGAGAGCATCCTCAGTGTACCCCTTGCTTCCGATTCCCGAAAGGAGATACACCGCACCCAGAACAAGCATTCCGCCCAGCAGCATCCTCGGCTTTTCCAAAAACAGTCTCCAGCCGATATTTTCATCAAACGTGATCCGCAGCAGCAAAGCAATCACCACGGCCGCCGCAAGACAAAGCACGATCTTGCCCGACGTGCCATAAAACAGCCCGCTTTCTGTTCTTCCGGGATTATTGGATGCAGATGGAGTAATATAGCACAACAAAAACAGGGGCATAATCGGAGCAAGATCGGAACAAAATCCGATCACACAAAGCGCAAACAGTACAACACCCCCATAAAAAAGCAGCTCCATCGAAAAGGCAAACGCTGCAAAGGTCAAAATTCCCCAAAGAATTATTACAAGAGGGGAATACAAAAAACGGGTCATCTTATGCTCCATGCAATTTCCCTCCTCCTTGCTTCTTTTTGTTTCAACCTTCTTCAAAATGGATCAGTTTATTATAGCACAAAAGCACACGACTTGTCAATCCATTCCTATCAGTTGGTTGTGTTACTCAAGGTGAAATGGAATCAACAAAATTCATCCTTGTGTTTCATGAAAAAATCAAAATATTTGCGTACGTTATCAAGCTCCGTCCACGTGCAAACACCCGCAGGATAGGCATCTAAATTATATATTTTCGCATTTTGCATGGACAAGAAAATGGGAGAATGTGTGGCAATCACAAACTGGCTTTTTGTTGCGCGGGCTGTTGCGGAGATATATTCTGCAAGTTCAATTTGAAATTGGATGGACAAGCTGTTCTCCGGCTCATCCAAAAGATATACCGCATCCTCGTCAATACGCTCGAGAAAATAGCGCAATGCCGTTTCCCCATTGGAATGCAGCTCGATATCCTGCGCCACTCGTTTTTTGATATACGATGATTGCGAGTGCTTGGGGGAAAGAATCTCCATGACAGTCTTCCATCTCTCATAATCATCAAGCCCATTGAACCTCTTGATGTCGGGATTACGCGCCACCTCGCCATGAACTGCAACATAATTCTGAAGCAATTCATTTCGCTGATCATCTATGCCTTCATTGATGGAACGCGCCTTCAGGGCATAATCAAAAACATCATCACTGGTCAAAACATAGCTTCTCTTCGGAACACGGAAAAAGTCGACCGCGCACATTTCAACGAATTTGTCAAACATCGGTGCATCATTGAATTCCGAATATCGGATTGCATGGATTTTAGCCGCCAAGATATTGAGCAGCGTGCTCTTTCCGGATCCGTTTCCGCCGTAGAACATGGTAATTCCATCAAATTCGATTTCCGACAATTTCTTGTCGGGAAATATCTTGAAGGGATAAAACGTGTGAAAGCAAGTGCGTTTTTCCAATTTTATCACCGTAATCTCCGCCACTTCACTCGGCAGAGTCAGTTTTTTTGCATAAATCATTTCCACACCACCCTTCATTTGTTATTATATCACACCGCATATGCGATGTCAACACCCCCTGCACAAAGCCCAAGGTACATCTCTCGGAAGCTTAATGCCTCGCCGCGTCCTGCACCGCCCGCACGAAATCGCGGTAATGGTAATCGTTTTTGGCAAAGACGGTAATACCGTAGGGCGCGTGCTTAGTATAAAGCGTCAGCTCCACCACGCCCTCTGACCGCGGATCCACCTGCACCGTCACGCGCAGCGCCTCGGCCTCCTCCGGCTCGTGCAGCCGAATCATCTCATAGTCGGTTGGTTCCGCTTTCAAAAGCGACTTTTTGGCGATCATCAAAAACCTCTTGTTGCCTCGCTCCCCATAAAAAAAGCTTGTGGGAAAGGGATAGACCACATCACGACCTACACGACGTCGAAGCGCCATCGTTCCTCCCTTGCGATAGCCGTGAAGCACGATGAGCTGTTCCGCATTGCGGATCATACTCTCCTCACTCATCTGTCGTTTTGCTTCCTCGCGATATTGCTCAATCACGCGCATCATTGCCTTGTCAGATGGTGCGGGGATCATTGCCACGATCAAGGACAATACAAAAAGCCACAAGGAAACGAAAAACGCCGGCGGAGCGAATCTCGTAAGTGTCCAGGCAAGCGGAATGATTGCAATCCGTGCAGCCGTGGTGATCTTTCCCATGTTATAAAAAAACAAAATACCGCGCTTCATAATAAAATCTCCTTCTTCAAATTCATCAAACATCAACGCATCACAATTTCAAGCAACACCACCATTCTATTCTTTCAATGTGCGGCTGCATAGCAAAAATCAGAAGCTCTTTTTTCGATTGGATACAGCAACCGTTCTATAGGTGGTTGGGTTGCATCCGATGCTTTCTTCAAATTTTCGACTGAAGTGTTGCATCGTTTTAAAGCCACACCTGGATGCAACATCCTTGATCGGCAGTTCGGTAAACGCGAGAAACTTCTTGGCTACAAGGATCCGATGATGCCAAACATACTCGATCGGAGTCATCCTCAATTCGTTTTTGAACAGCTGTGTCAATGATGAGTGGCTGAGTGCTGCCGCTCTGGAAACCATTTCAAGCGTAATGGATTCGCGGTAGTTGTTTTCGATATAGACAACCGCTTTTCTGACGTGCGGATTCAGGATACTGTCTGCATTTCCCACAGAATCATTTTGACCGATCAATCCGTAGGTTCTCTCCAAAAGCAACATCATTTCCATAAAATAAGACCTGCTCCTGCAAGACCAATACCAATCGGGCTGCTCCTTCAGTTGATTCTCCAGCATGGAGAACAGTCGCTTCATATTATCGAGATACGCATCAAAAACAGGAAATACGTATCTGCTCGTATCGGTGAACGGTCTTAACAGAAAAAAATCATGTATGAACGCAAGATCTTGGTAGGTTCCACTATGCAATCTTGAAAACGTCATATTTACGTTTAAGAAGGTCGGATTAAAATAAACAGAATCACATTTCAATCCACGCTTCTTGAGCACTTTAGGAGAAAATGATTCATCAAAGCACACAAAGCAAGGCGCCATAGCTTCAAAGGATACATCTCCAATCTGAAAAAGCGCGGTCCCTTCATAGATCATAATCAAGCCAAAACATATGCCTTTTGTGTCTAAATCTCCTAAAGTGTCCCCCTTTATGCACTGTATCGGTACACTCTTCCCGGGATTATAGTTGTATCCAAAGGTTTGCGGATTCATCTTATCTCCTTCCATCTGTCGCAACATTATGTACACAGATATTATAACATACTTGCGTTTTTTCATCAATGGCGATCAACCAAAACAGGAATTGCAGATAACATTATTTTATTATCAGATAAAGATCCTCTTATTCGCTTTTAGGGAGCCAACAAAAAAGACCACCGTTTGGTGGAATTTCGGGCTCGAACTCAGCTAAAGTTCGCCCCGCCGATGGCGGTTCTCGTCGCGAATTTTGCTTCGCAAAAGTTCGCCCCTGTTCGCACTGTGTGCGAGCAGGATTTGCGGAACAAGTCCTGCAGGGAG
>JAZQVI010000061.1:0-11994 GCA_045631745.1 Eubacteriales bacterium | reverse complement strand
AAAATGATGAATTTGGAGGTATTTTGAAATGGCATCCGAAAAGATTACTAACATTCTCGAAGAGATCAAATCTCTCACCATTCTGGAACTCTCTGACCTGGTAAAGGCAGTTGAAGAAGAGTTCGGCGTATCCGCAGCAGCTCCCGTAGGCGTAGTTGCAGCAGCAGGCGCAGCAGCTCCCGCAGCAGAGGAGAAGACTGAGTTCGACGTTATTCTCACCGGCTTCGGTGCTAACAAGCTCAACGTTATCAAGGTTGTACGTGAGCTCACCGGTCTGGGTCTGAAGGACGCTAAGGACATGGTTGAGGGTGCTCCCAAGGCTGTTAAGGAAGGCGTTTCCAAGGACGAGGCTGAGAAGGTTAAGGCTGCTCTCGTTGAGGCAGGCGCAACTGTTGACGTTAAATAATCAACAAAGCTTCATTTTTCTGTCTGAGATAACAGAGAAAAATCCGTATTCCGAGATCATTCGGGATGCGGATTTTCTTTTTTATCTCCTTTTATTTTATAATAAGAATAAGTCTTATTATTCTTATTATGAATAATTTGAAAAAAATATTTCAAAAAGAATGTTGCAAAAAGCCGTTTTGGAGGTCAAAAACGCCATTTTTGCATAATTGATAGGCCGATTTTTCATTTTTGCGCATTTTGAACAAGAAAAAATGTGAACAATTCGTAACCTTTTGAAATATTCTATTGAAAAAGTTGAAAATCTGATGTACAATATATACTGGATGACGATGGGTTGTCCGATTCTATCAAGTTAAAACTATATCATATATAAAAGGAGAACTACCATGACAAATAACAAGTTTGTGTTGGACTGGATCAATTCCATGGCAGAGCTGGTTGGCCCTAAGGAGATCGTTTGGATCGACGGTTCCGAGGAGCAGACCGAGGAGCTGCGCCGCATCGCTTGCTCCACCGGTGAGCTGGTAAAGCTCAACGAGAAGGAGTACCCGAACTGCTACCTCCACAGAACTGCAATTAACGACGTTGCTCGTGTTGAGCACAGAACCTTCATCTGCACTCGCAAGCAGGAGGACGCAGGAACCATCAACAACTGGATGGATCCCACCGAGTGCTACGAGAAGCTCTCCAAGCTTTACAAGAACTCCTACAATGGCAAGACCATGTACGTGATCCCCTACTCCATGGGTGTTGTCGGCTCCGATTTTGCAAAGATCGGTATCGAGCTGACCGACTCCATTTACGTAGTTCTCAACATGCTCATTATGACCCGTGTTGGCACCAAGGTCATCAACGCACTGGGTGATTCCGCAGACTTCGTAAAGGGTCTCCATGCAGTTGCTGATTGCGACGAGGAGAAGCGCTACATCTGCCACTTCCCCGAGGACAACACCATCTGGTCTGTCAACTCCGGTTACGGCGGAAACGTTCTGCTCGGTAAGAAGTGCTTCGCTCTTCGTATCGCTTCCTACCTCGGTAGAAAAGAGGGCTGGATGGCTGAGCACATGCTCATCCTCGGTCTCGAGGCTCCCAACGGCGATGTGAAGTACATCTCCGCTGCATTCCCCTCCGCTTGCGGTAAGACCAACCTGGCAATGCTCATCCCGCCGGAAATCTACAAGAACGCAGGCTACAAGGTATGGACTGTTGGTGACGACATCGCTTGGATCCGTGTTGGCGAGGACGGAAGACTTTATGCAATCAACCCCGAGAACGGCTTCTTCGGCGTGGCTCCCGGAACCAACGTTCACTCGAACTACAACGCTCTGATGACCACCAAGAAGAACTGCATCTTCACCAACGTTTGCCACGACCTCGACAACAACACCATTTGGTGGGAAGGCCTTGACAACAATCCTCCCAAGAACGCTCTCAACTGGAAGGGCGAGAAGTGGGATGTTTCCATGTACAACAAGGCAGACAAGGTTAACACCTCCGGTGCACACCCCAACTCCAGATTTACTGCAATGGCAGAGAACTGCCCCTGCATTTCTTCCGAGTTCAATAGCCTCAAGGGCGTTCCGCTGACTGCTATCATCTTCGGTGGTAGACGTGCAAAGACCGCTCCCCTGGTTTACGAATCCCGCAACTGGCAGCATGGTACCTTCGTTGGTTCTATCATGGCTTCTGAGACCACTGCAGCAGCTGCAGGCGCAGTTGGTGTAGTTCGCCGTGACCCCATGGCAATGCGTCCCTTCGTTGGATACGATATGGGTGACTACTTCGCTCACTGGCTCAACATGGGCAAGAAGATCCCCAACGCTCCTAAGATCTTCCACGTAAACTGGTTCCGCACCGATGCAGAAGGCCACTTCATTTGGCCCGGATTCGGTGACAACATGAGAGTTCTCATGTGGATCCTTGCTCGCTGCGCAGGCGAGGTTGACGCTGTTGAAACTCCCATCGGATTTGTTCCGAAGGCAGAGGACATCAACATCGAGGGTCTGGACGGCACCACAATCGACACCATCCGCGAGCTGCTCTCCATTGACAATGAGAGCTGGCTGGAGGACGTTGAGAACATCAAGGCGTTCTACAAGCAGGTTGGCGATCGCGTTCCCGCAGAGCTCTACGACGAGCTTGCAATTCTCGAGGCAAACCTCAAGAAGTAAGATCATATACAAAAGGCTCGGCTGCATTTGCAGTCGAGCTTTTTTTCTGTAAAATAGATCCTCTTATATTGATTTTGAAGGAAACCTATGATATAATGGATTTAGAAAATCATTTTTCTGCGAGGTGATGGTTGTGTTTTCAGAATGGAAAGAAGGTTGGGAAGAATTTAGAAAAAGCCGTTCCTACCCCTATATTCGTACAATCGCGAGAACGGGACTGATGTACCTCATCTTTTCCCTGATGCTCTCTGTTACGCTCATTGAATTCAGATTCGCCTTCAATGAGGGTTCATCGATATATTTCAACAATCCACATGACTATTTCAACAATGCTGCAACACCGATTTTGCTCTGTTGCGAGTTGATTTTGACCTTTCTGATCCTGAACACCGTTCTCTTGACCTTTTCCATGTTTTCGCGAAGCGAACGAATTGCCTTTTTGGAAAACGCCACAGAGGATTACAACAAAAAAGAGGAACGCAAAAAGCTGTTGCGGTCTCCTTATTTTCTTTCTGAAACCGCCACCTTGATCTGCTTGCTGTTCCTGATTCCCTGCCATGACACCGTAGAATCCATCTTCGCGCTATGGCCTGGCGAGGGCGTTCTTCATCCCGCTCTCATTCGACTGATTCAAGGATGTTTGTTCGGAATCCCTGCGTTTTTTATCAACGTTTACGGACACATGGATGCACGCGCCTACTGGCTGGAGCTTCCCGCTCGGCTTTCCAAAAATAACTTTTGGAAATCTGTGGCTGAAAAGAAAAATCAGTCCTACAGCTATTTTCGCATGGTGCTTCGATTGGTCGGCTATACGATCATATACATCCTTGCAAGCAGGATAATTCCCGCGTTGTTGGTGTCCTTTGCAAGTGTTATTGCCGTGTTGATTCTCGTTTTGGCATCCGTCGGCGTGTTGACAGTGATCGGACTGATCCTATCCTTCAACTACCTCGGTGCATTGATAAAACGCCGTAAATTCTACAAAAAGCTCAAAAAACTGTGCAAGGAAAACGGATTTGATCTCCGAGAGCTCAACCATCCCTATCTCTCGGTTTTCCGGGAAACGGAGGGGTATACCTTCTCGATTCACGCACACGGACAAACCTACTATGCACGTGTGATCTCCTGCATCAACAGAGGAAATTATATGATCTTTGATACAAAGGGAATGTTTCAAAGAGTCAAGCTTTTTCGCATTCCTTTCCCCCGCCTGGGTACCCCTACAAATGGCTATGCGCGCGGAAAATTTCTACAAGGGATCGACAGAGGAACGGGCGATGACCGTGAAATTTTCCGTATTTCCTCAGAGGCAGATTATACCTTTGAGGCAGAAGGCAAAAAGCTTTTGATCCTCAATCCTCCTACAAAATTTGTAAAAATATCTCACCAAGGGTTGGCTAAAGACGCTGATAACGGTGACCGCGTTGGAGAATACACCATTTACTCCTCCGGTTCCTTCCTGCGTTCTCTGGATCGGAATGCGATCCAATAAATCAATCAAAAAACTGCAATCACCGAAATTCGATGATTGCAGTTTTCTTTTTATTCTGCCTTGAGATTGAGTCTCTCAATGATCTTCTGCGCCGCTCCATCCATATAATCGTTCTCCATGAGCTCGATCATACCTCTGTCAACGAGGGCGGAGAGCTTGGGATCCATGGGAATTCGCGCAAGCAGATCGTAACCGAACTTCTCGGCAACCTCCTCAATGTGGCTCTCGCCAAAGACCTTGATCTCCTTGCCGCAATCGGGGCACTTGACGTAGCTCATGTTCTCCACCAGTCCCAGCACGGGAATGTTCATCATGGACGCCATGTTTGCCGCCTTGCTCACGATCATGGAAACCAGCTCCTGCGGGCTGGAAACGATCACGATACCGTCGAGGGGCATGGTTTGGAAGACGGTCAGAGGCACGTCTCCTGTACCGGGAGGACAGTCTACCAAAAGCACGTCAACGTCCCAGATGGTATCCTTCCAGAACTGCTGAACCGTACCCGAAATAATCGATCCTCTCCACACAACAGGACGCGTCTCGTCACCGAGCAGCAGATTGACCGAGATCAGATCAATGCCCGTGGTGGACTTGGGAGGAATCATACCGTTGTCATCGCCGTAAACCTCCACGTTCTTCATGCCGAACGCCTTCGGAATGGAGGGGCCCGTAATATCCGCGTCAAGGATACCGACCTTGTAGCCCTCACGGGAGAGCAGCACCGCCAGCATCGTGGTTACAAGAGATTTTCCAACGCCGCCCTTTCCGCTCATCACACCTACCACGTGTCCCACGCGGCTGAGGGGATTTGCAGGAACCAACAGACTCTCAGGCTTGCGCGAGGAGCAGTTCGAGGAACAGCTGGAGCAATCGTGTGTACATCCTTCTGCCATGTTTATCACCAAATTTTCAGAGAAAATTTCCTTTCGTTCAGAATCCAAATTACCGATACCTATTATACACCACCCAAGGGTAAAATGCAAGCATTTTGGAGTTTTTCTCTAATTTTTTCTCATTTCATCACAAAACCTTGTTTTTTCTGCTTTTTTTCAGAAAGATTTGAAAATCCTCTTGAAATTTTTCGTAATTTGACTATAATAGTATTTGTAGAAATATGCTTTTTCAGAAATGGAGGATTACAAATCTCATGAGCACAAAGCTGAACAAACTGAACAACTTTTCCGGTGTTAAAGGCCCTGTTCTTACCATCGTTATGGACGGTGTTGGACTGGCAGGCGACACCGTTTCCAACGCCGTTAAAACGGCTTACACGCCCAATCTCGACCGCCTGATGGCAAACTACCCCATGGTAGCCCTCAAGGCACATGGAACCGCTGTTGGACTTCCCTCCGACGACGATATGGGTAACAGTGAGGTGGGACACAACGCGCTTGGCGCAGGACAGGTGTTTGCACAGGGTGCAAAGCTTGTTTCCAACTCCATCGAGTCGGGCAAAATGTTTGCATCCGAAACCTGGCAGGAGCTGATCGGCGGCGTCAAGGCAAACAACTCTACCCTTCACTTCCTCGGTCTCTTCTCGGACGGAAACGTTCACTCTCACATCGACCACCTCAAGGCAATGCTCTCTCAGGCTAAGAAGGAAGGCGTTCACACCGTTCGCGTTCACATTCTGATCGACGGCCGTGACGTTGGTGAGACCTCCGCGCTGGAATATATCAATCCCTTTGAGGACTTTATCGCAGGACTTCGCGACGCTGACTTTGATGTGATGATCGCGTCGGGCGGCGGACGTATGCAGATCACCATGGACCGTTATGAGGCAAACTGGGCAATGGTTGAGGCAGGCTGGAAGACCCACGTACTTGGTGAGGGCAGACAGTTTGCAAGCGCTGCAGAGGCAGTAGAAACCTATCGCAATGAGCTGCATGTGATCGACCAGGATCTCCCCGCATTCGTCATCGCCAAGGACGGCAAGCCCGTGGGAACGGTTGAGGACGGCGACAGCGTGATCTTCTTCAACTTCCGCGGAGATCGCTCCATTGAGATCTCCAAGACCTTTGATGCCGCTGACGGCGAGTTCGACAAGTTCGACCGCGTTCGCGTTCCCAAGGTTCTTTATGCCGGTATGCTGGAGTATGACGGCGACCTGCACATTCCGAAAAAGTATCTGGTATCTCCTCCCGAGATCACCAACACCATGGGCGAGTATCTCGCGGCCGAGAAGGTATCGGTTCTGGCAATCTCCGAGACACAGAAATACGGCCACGTGACCTACTTCTGGAACGGAAACAAGTCGGGCAAGTTTGACGATGAGCTGGAGACCTACATTGAGATTCCTTCCGACGTCGTTCCCTTCGAGCAGAGACCCTGGATGAAGTGTGCGGAGATCACCGACACCCTCATCGACTGCCTGCGCTCGGGCAACTACAAGTGCCTGCGCGTGAACTTCCCCAACGGCGACATGGTCGGTCACACCGGCTCTCTTGCTGCAACCCGTTGCTCCATGGAGGCGCTTGACCTCCAGCTTGGCAGAATCCTGCCCGTGATCGACGAGCTGGGCGGCGTTGCTGTTATCACTGCAGACCATGGTAATGCAGACGAAATGTTTGAGATGGACAAGAAGGGACAGCCCAAGGTTGACAAGGACGGCAAGATGAAGTCCAAGACCAGCCACACCCTCAATCCGGTTCCCTGCATCATCTATGACAACACCGATGCAAAGAACGCATACACGGTCAAGGCAGACGAGGGCGCATTCGGGCTCTCCAACGTGGCCGCAACCGTGATCAATCTGCTTGGCTACGAGGCTCCCGAGATGTGGGATGCTTCCATCATCGACGTAAAATAATCTTTGATCGATTCAAGGGGGAACCGGGCAATCCGCCTCCCCCTTGTTTGGTTATCTGAAAGGAATTTGATATGGCAACAGAATTGGAGGCACTTCGCACGCGATGCGAGGACTGTCACAGCTGTCCTTTAGGCGACACCCGAACCAACCTGGTATTTGGCGTTGGAAATCCGAACGCCGACCTGATGTTCGTTGGAGAGGCCCCCGGTGAACAGGAGGATCTCAGCGGCACGCCCTTCGTTGGCAGAGCCGGTCAGCTGCTTGACAAATATCTCTATGCGGTCGATATCGCAAGAGAGGACGTTTACATCGCAAATATTCTGAAATGCCGTCCTCCCAAAAACCGCGATCCCCTCCCCGCCGAGGAGGACGCCTGCATCGGATACCTGCGCGAGCAGGTCAAGCTCATACGCCCCAAGGTCATTGTCTGTCTTGGTAGAATTGCGGCAATGCGCCTCATCAAGCCCGACTTCAAAATCACCCAGGAGCACGGTCAATGGTTTGAAAAAGGCAATTTCCTCATGACTGCGGTCTTCCATCCTGCGGCACTTCTGCGCGATCCGCGCAGAAAAGAGGATATGCTGGATGACATGAAGCGCATTAAGGAAAAGCTTGAAGAACTTGCGGAGAAAGAGAATCTATGAATTTTACAGCACTCCTGAATATCATTATCACCCTGTTTTTGCTCATGATCTGCGGCTATGTCTGCCGCAAGCTTGGCATCATTGACAATGCCGCATCCAAAAATCTTTCCAAACTGATCATCACCGTCGGTCAGCCTATGATGATTATTGGCGCACTCAACAATGCACCCTTCTCGCGGGAAAATCTAAAAATCGCGCTTGGCGCGCTTCTGATCGCCATCGGAATGCACGTAATCATGGGACTGGCGGCGTTCCTCCTCTACCGAAAGGGCAAGGACGTCAACCATGCAAAGCTCATGGAGTTTGGCATCGTCTTCACCAACTGCGGATTTTTGGGCTTCCCCATCCTGGATTCTATCTACGGCAGCAGCATCGGAAGCTTTATGGGGGCGTTCTACATCATCGTTTTCAACGTCTTTATTTGGACGTGGGGTATTGTCATTTTGGCACGTGAGCGCGAGGACATCAAGCTCACGCCGAAAAAGGCAATCCTCAACTACGGAACAGTTCCCTGCTTTATCGGCATCGCGGTTTATTTGCTAAAGGTCTTTGTACAGCTTCCCCCCTCGGTTGGAAACTTCTTCAATTATCTGAGCAATTTGTGCACGCCCATCTCGGTACTGATCACAGGCGGTCTTCTTGCAACCATTTCGCTCAAGGAGATGTTTAAAAACAAGTCGCTGTACGTGTTCTCCTTCTTGAAGCTTCTCGTGATCCCCGTTGTCATTTGCGTAATTGCAAAGCTCATGGGGCTGAGCGATACCTACATCATCCTCTGTACTGTCATGGCGGGACTGCCCTGCGCGTCCACGGTCACCATGCTGGCAGAGCTCCATGATATCGAGCCCGGGTATGCCTCCCAAACAGTGGGAATGACATCCCTTCTGACAACGGCAACCTTACCCTGTGTGGTACTCTTTGCAAACTGGATCATCTCACTTTAATAGCAAAAAAGGACACCGATTACGCATCGGTGTCCTTTGTTTTATCGCTTCCATATTCACTTTTGTTGGAAATTCCGCGCAGATGCGCAAAGGTTGCCCGCTCTCCGTCTCGCTCCAGTCGCCGAAGCCAGTCCTCCAAGAGATCTGCCGTATCGGCGTGCATCTTGGCGCGCGCGTTTCCACGGAGATAATAGGACAAGGGATGCGCGTCGGTGTACGCCTCGCCCTGATAGATCTTGCTTGCCGCCACGCGGTCGCAAAACATCTCCTTGACGTAGCGCATGGGCATTCGTACAGGCTCATACATCTTGGTTTTGGTATTCAGATCGTTCCAATATTCAAAGTGATGGCGGTTTCTCCCCTTGTGGTGAAGCCACGCCTCCGAATAGCCGAACAGTTCGCGCTCGCGCTCGTTTGGACTGCGCGTGCCCTGGTAGTATTTTGCCCCTGCCAAAAATTCGGTAGGCGCGTATTTGGATAGATCATGAAACAAGCCCTGCCAGCCGATCCCTGCCATAAAGCAATGGCGAATCACGCAGTGGCGGTGCTTTGTGATGGTGTAAAAATGTTTGAATGGGTGTGGCATCTCTTCTCTGCCTTTCAACTGAATTCCCGTCCATTATAGCACGATCCGATCAAATTGTCAAGCGCATCAAAGAAACAGGCATCGCGCAAAAATTGCGCGATGCCTGTTTTGATCAGAGCAGAATACAAATCAGACCGTTGCTACCTTCGTTGATGATACGTTCCAGCGTCTGTGACAGCTTTTTGCGCGATTCCTCCGGCATATGGTCGAGCTTGCTATGAAGACCTTCGTTGATGAGCTCATAAAGCGTTTTGCCAAACATATTGGATTCCCAAATGCTGCGGGGATCTGCCTCAAATTCCTTCAGCATATAGCGAACCAAATCCTCCGATTGCTGCTCGGTTCCCACCATTGGGTTGATCTCGGTCTCGATATTCGCGCGGATCATATGCACCGACTGCGCCGCTGCACGAAGCTTGACACCGTATCCTCCGGACTGTTTGACGATCTGCGGTTCCTCAAGGTGCAGATCCTCTACATCGGGCATCACAATGCCGTAGCCCGTCTCGTTCACCTGCGCCAGCGCCTCTGCCACCTTGTCGTACTGCTCCTTGGTAGCGGAAAGGTCGCGCAAAAGCGCGATCAGCTCCCGCTCTCCTGCTACCTCAAGCCCGGTCAATTCGCTGATAACGCTATAATACAATCCCGGCTCCATGCCCACCGAAATCTGCGCCTTCCCCGTTCCCAAATTGATCTCATCGATCTGAACAGTAGAGACATATTCGTTCTCCTTCATCCCCTCAAAGCACGTCTTGACATCTCCCATACGGCGCACCCCCTCGGCGCAAGCGCAAAGACTTTGACGCAGGGAGGCACTGATGCGGTGGCTGTCATCAAGAGCCGTGGTCCACTCGGGCAGGCGGAGAGACACCTCTGCGACAGGAAATTCCTCCAAAACCAACCCCAAAATGTGACGAATATCCTCGGCATCCAGATCCAGACAACTGATGAGGGCAACAGGGACACTGTATTTTTCCTCCAATTCATAGGCAAGAGAGATCGCAGCCTCGGAGGAAGGGCGCGCAGAATTGAGAATAACGGCAAAGGGCTTGCCAAGCTCCTTGAGTTCTCCAACGATGCGCTCCTCTGCCTCAATATAAGAATCTCGGGGAATGTCCCCAATACTACCATCTGTGGTGATCAGCATCCCGATGGTGGAATGCTCTGCAATCACCTTTCGGGTTCCCATTTCCGCAGCCTGCACGAAGGGCATGGGATCCTCCTGCCATGGCGTGCGCACCATTCTCGGCTGACCGTTTTCCTCTGCCCCCATCGCCTCGGGGATCAGATACCCCACGCAATCAATCATGCGAACGCGCATCTGTGCGTTGTTGTCGAGCACGACAGGGACAGCCTCCTCGGGGATGAACTTCGGCTCGGTGGTCATCACCGTTTTTCCCGCCGCCGACTGAGGCAATTCGTCCCTGGCGCGGTCACGGGAATAGCCCTCCCCGATGTTGGGGAGCACCACCGACTCCATAAATTTTTTAATGAACGTTGATTTTCCGCTTCGAACCGGTCCCACCACGCCAACGTAGATATCACCGCCTGTCCGCTCAGCGATATCCTTGTAAATTGAATACTCAGGCATCTCCAAACCTCCCATAAATTCCTCAAGGCTCACAACCGCCTCATAGCGACTTCCTTGAATGATGTTTTGGTAATGTATATGGGGAATTGCCGTGGTTTAGAACCCTGAGATTCAAATGATTTGAAGATCATGATAGATAAAAAAGCCCCTCGAAGGGGCTTTTTGCAAGGAGAACTGCTTATCCGTGCCCTTTGAAAAGAGCGAAGATCATCATTTCTCCTTCCTTTTGCATATTTTATATGCATTTGAAAAAACAAGGGATAAAACCATCGGAATGACCGCATAACCCGCATTTTTTGTTCCGTCGGATAGCAGAACGTAGATAGCGCCTGCAATCGTCAGCAGGCTAAAAACAAACGTCAAAATCTGTAATACTCTTGTCATATGATCACATTCTCCCATCAGGTCAAAATTTAATCGATGCAGTTTCCTTCACTGTCGGCTTCGCAGATCGAATACACGCTCGTCACCTGTGGCGGCAAGGACAGTGCGACCTTCCCGTCAAATGAGATTTTCAGATAATCCCCAATCTCGTATTTCGGACAATTCGAAAGATCGGTGTTCACCTGCACTGTCTCACCAACCGCAAAATTTCCATTTCCCGTGTCGGTCACCTCAACGAGAAATCCTTTTTCGTTTATCTCGCGAACCTTGCCCGTGAAATAGGGATTCAGGACATCCGCGCCGGCTTCCCCGGTTTCGTCCCCCACGTGGTGCTCATGATTGCAGGCATATTCGACGTTGTCAAACACCTTCACGCCAAGTACCTTGATGACAACCCCATCCTCGTAGCCTGTTTCACTCTCCATATCAATTCTATGCACGTCATACACATCGTACAGAATGGCATCGTAATGCACCGTTCCGCCGTCCTTTATCTTGCGTGGAATTGGAATCAAAACAACCAGCGCCGCCAAAACACACGCGATTACAATTATTTTTTTCATGACCGCCCTCCGTTCTGCAAAGCTATAAAACCCTTATTTTTCTTGCGACTCTTCCGATTCGCCTGTCTCTTGGGTTTCCTCTTTCTCGTCCGCATCGCCATCCCCATCCGTTTCGGTCTCGGTCTCCTTGGCTTTATTCAAGAACACCGAACCAAAGCAAAGGAACGCCGATCCAAGACACAGCCACATAAATCCGATCGATTGATTGTTCCCACCTACAAAGGTAATGATTGATACCAAATAAAACAATACCGACGCCACGTAGAAAATCGTAGAACTGATTTTATAATCTTTCATGTTACACCTCGTCAAATCCAAGTTCGTCTGATGGTTACATTATATCATAAAACTCGCAAAAAGTAAATAGCGCAACAAATTTTTATAAATCTCCCCCAAAAAACA
>JAZQVI010000060.1:0-37619 GCA_045631745.1 Eubacteriales bacterium | reverse complement strand
GCCACGATATTGGTGCGAGAGCACTTCGGGCGAAGGAGGAAATCTAAGTGGTTTACAGAGTATATGTAGAAAAGAAAAAAGAGCTTGCGAACGAGGCAAAGGCACTTTTGTCCGACGCGCGTTCCCTGCTTGGTATCAAGGAGTTGACCGACGTTCGTGTCATCAACCGCTATGATGCGGAAAATATTACGGCGGATCTCTTTGATTACGCCAAGAAAACGGTGTTCTCCGAGCCTCAGCTGGACGTGGTCTCCGAGAATCCCGATCTGTCGGGTGCATATGTGTTTGCAGTAGAATTTTTGCCCGGTCAGTTTGACCAGAGAGCGGATTCTGCGGCACAGTGTATTCAGATCATCTCGACGGGTGACCGTCCCCTTGTTCGCACCGCAAAGGTTTATGCGCTTTACGGGGCGTTGACCGACGCGCAGATCGCAGAGATCAAGAAGTACGTTATCAACCCCGTTGAATCGAGAGAGGCAACGCTTGAGAAGCCTGAGACGCTGCAGATCAGCTATGAGATTCCCACCACGGTTGCGACCATGGACGGATTTTTGAACTATAGCAGAGAAGAGCTGGAGGGCTTCATTAAGCAGTACGGATTGGCGATGGATATCGACGATATCCTCTTCTGCCAGAAATATTTCAAGGAAGAAGATCGTGATCCTACCATCACCGAGATCCGCATGATCGACACCTACTGGTCGGATCACTGCCGTCACACCACCTTCCAGACCATCATCGACAAGGTGGAGTTTGAAGATGCGCTTCTTCAGAAGACCTATGAGGATTATCTTGCAACCCGCCGCGAGCTTGGCAGAACCAAGCCGATCTGTTTGATGGATCTGGCGACTGTTGCAGTCAAATACCTCAAGGTGAACGGCAAACTCGACAAGCTGGATGAGTCTGAAGAGATCAACGCCTGCACGGTTAAGATCAACGTAGACGTAGACGGTGTGAGCGAGCCTTGGCTGCTGCTCTTCAAGAACGAGACCCACAACCACCCCACCGAGATCGAGCCCTTTGGTGGTGCGGCGACCTGTATTGGCGGTGCAATCCGTGACCCGCTGTCGGGACGTTCCTACGTTTACGGCGCGATGCGTGTGACGGGTGCGGCAGATCCTCTCGTTCCCGTTTCCGAGACGATCAAGGGTAAGCTTCCTCAGCGTAAGATTGTGACTACCGCTGCGGCAGGCTACTCCTCCTACGGTAACCAGATCGGTCTGGCTACCGGTATTGTAGATGAAATTTACCACCCCGGATACGCGGCAAAGCGTATGGAGATCGGTGCGGTGATCGCTGCAGCTCCCGCTGCAAACGTGCGCCGTGAGGTTCCGGCTCCCGGTGACGTTGTTATTTTGCTGGGAGGAAGCACCGGACGCGATGGCTGCGGAGGTGCTACCGGATCCTCCAAGTCTCACACCGCGCAGTCTCTTGAGACCTGCGGAGCGGAGGTTCAGAAGGGAAATGCTCCCGAGGAAAGAAAGCTTCAGCGTCTGTTCCGCAATCCCGTGGCTTGCCGTATGATCAAGCGCTGCAACGACTTTGGTGCGGGCGGCGTATCGGTTGCGATCGGTGAGCTTGCCGACGGACTGGAGATCAATCTGAACGCAGTTCCCAAGAAATATGAGGGACTGGACGGCACCGAGCTTGCGATCAGCGAATCGCAGGAGCGTATGGCCGTTGTCATTGAAAAAGAAAATATTGACGCATTCTTGGCGCTTGCCGAGTCGGAAAACCTGCAGGCTTGCCCCGTTGCAGAGGTCAAGGCTGATCCGAGACTGGTGATGCACTGGAATGGACAGACCATCGTGGATATCAGCCGCGAGTTCCTCAACTCCAACGGAGCTGAGAAGCACATCCATGTGAAGGCGGTTGCTCCTGCTTCCTTTGAAAAGAAGGTCAGCGGCGGATTCGTTGAGAATTACCGCGCTTTGGCGGCAGACCTCAACATCTGCTCCAAGAGAGGTCTTTCCGAGCGTTTTGACTCTACCATCGGTGCGGGTACGGTTCTGATGCCCTTCGGCGGAAAGAATCAGCTCACCCCCATTCAGAGTATGGTACAGAAGATCTCGGTGGAGAAGAAGCACACCGATGATTGCTCTCTGATGTCTTGGGGATATAACCCCTTCATCTTCGAGAAGAGCCCCTATCACGGCGCATATCTCGCGGTTGTGGAATCGGTTGCAAAGCTGATTGCCACGGGTGCAGAGTTCAAGGATGTTTACCTGACCTTCCAGGAATACTTTGAAAAGCTTGGAAAGGATGCCACCCGTTGGGGCAAGCCTCTGTCTGCACTTCTCGGTGCATTCAGAGCGCAGAAGGAGCTTGGAATCGGTTCGATCGGTGGTAAGGACTCCATGAGCGGATCCTTTGAAAACCTCGATGTTCCTCCCACGCTTGTTTCCTTTGCTGTTACCACGCAGAAGACGGGCGAGATTGTTTCTCCCGAATTCAAGTGCGCGGGTAACAAGGTTGTATTGCTCCGTCCCGAATACGATGCAGACGGACTTCCCGTGGCGGCATCTCTTATCGCGCTCTTTGACCGCGTGACCAAGCTCATGCGCGAGGGTGTTGCGGTTGCGGCATACACGCCTACGTTGGGCGGTGTAGCTGAGGCGATCATGAAGATGGCGTTCGGTAACGGACTTGGATTCCGATATGCAGACGGCGTGTCGGATGCAGATATCTTCGGATATGCTTACGGTGCATTCCTGCTTGAGGTCAATGCAGACGTTGCGGATGCAACGCTGATCGGTACGGTTGCAGACGACGGCAAAATCAGCCGCGGTGCGGACGAGCTGAAGCTCTGCGAGCTGCTCGGTATTTACGAGGACAAGCTGGAGAGCGTATATTCCTGCAACATTCCCGATAGAAAGGGCCCGATGGAGACCTTCTCCTACAAGGCAGAGAAGCGCGTAGCTCCTGCCATCAAGGTTGCAAAGCCTAAGGTTTTGATCCCTGCATTCCCCGGCACCAACTGTGAGTTTGACAGCGCAAAGGCGGTCAGCGACGCAGGTGCTGATGCAAAGATCATCGTCATCAACAACAGAACCTCTGCGGGTATTCAGAGAAGCATCGAGACCTTCGCAAAGGAGCTCAAGGATGCACAGATGATCTTTATTCCCGGAGGATTTTCGGGTGGCGACGAGCCGGACGGAAGCGGAAAGTTCATCACCGCCTTCTTCCGCAATGCTGCGATCAAGGAGGGCGTGACCGACCTCCTCGAGAACAGAGACGGTCTGATGTGCGGTATTTGTAACGGATTCCAGGCGCTCATCAAGCTCGGACTCGTTCCCTATGGCAAGATCATCGACACCGATGAGACCTGCCCCACTCTGACCTTTAACACCATCGCGCGCCACCAGTCGAGAATCGTACGTACGCGCGTGGCTTCCAATAAGTCGCCTTGGTTGGCTCTGACCAATGTCGGTGACGTTTACAGTGTGCCGATCTCCCACGGTGAGGGACGCTTCCTCGCAGATGAGGCTCTCATTCGTCAGCTGGCAGAGAACGGTCAGATTGCAACGCAGTACGTTGATTTCGACGGCAACGCTACCAGCGACGTACACTTCAATCCCAACGATTCGATGTATGCGATCGAGGGTATCACATCCCCCGACGGCAGAGTTATTGGTAAGATGGGACACAGCGAGCGTATCGGTGCGGGACTTTACAAGAACGTCCCCGGCGAATACGATATTCAGATGTTCCGCGCAGCCGTGAAGTACTTCAAATAACGGAGGATGAAAGATGTCTTATAAATCCGATATTGAAATTGCGCAATCCTGTCAACCCGAGCACATTTGTGCGATTGCCAAGAGAGCGAATATCAAAGATGAATATGTGGAGCAGTATGGCAATTATAAGGCAAAGATCGATCCGAAGCTCCTCTCTGAGGACCGTCCGAGCGGAAAGCTGATCCTGGTGACCGCGATCACCCCCACTCCTGCGGGTGAGGGAAAGACCACGACCACGATCGGTCTGGCAGACGGTTTGCGCCGTATTGGAAAAAATGTAACGGTTGCGCTCCGCGAGCCCTCCCTCGGCCCCGTGTTCGGGGTCAAGGGAGGCGCCGCAGGCGGAGGATATGCACAGGTGGTTCCCATGGAGGACATCAATCTGCACTTTACGGGTGATTTCCACGCGATCGGCGCGGCAAACAATCTCCTCGCTGCGATGCTGGACAATCACATCCAGCAGGGAAATGCGCTGGGGATTGACATCAAGCGCATCACTTGGAAGAGATGCGTGGACATGAACGACCGTCAGCTTCGAAACGTGATCGACGGACTGGGCGGCAGAGTCAACGGCGTGCCTCGCGAGGACGGCTTTGACATTACTGTAGCATCCGAGATCATGGCGGTGTTCTGCCTTGCGACCTCTCTGAAGGATCTGAAGGAAAAGCTCTCGAAGATCATTGTTGCATACACGTATGAAGGAAAACCCGTCACAGCGGGGGATCTCAAGGCGGCAGGTGCGATGACGGCTCTGCTTAAGGACGCCATCAAGCCAAACCTTGTGCAAACGCTTGAGGGAACGCCTGCATTCGTGCACGGCGGCCCCTTTGCCAACATCGCGCACGGATGCAATTCGGTGATGGCAACGCAAATGGCGCTCAAGATGGGTGACTACACCGTGACCGAGGCCGGCTTTGGTGCAGATCTCGGCGCGGAGAAGTTCTTGGATATCAAGTGCCGACTGGCGGGTCTTGTTCCCGATGCAGTCGTGATGGTTGCAACCGTTCGCGCGCTCAAGATGCACGGCGGACTTGCAAAGACCGAGCTTGGTGCGGAAAATCTTACGGCGCTGGAGAAGGGAATTCCCAATCTGCTCCGCCACGTGGAGAATATTAAGGATGTGTACCGTTTGCCCTGCGTGGTAGCGGTCAACCGTTTCCCCACCGACACCGATGCCGAGATCGACTTCATCATCAAAAAGTGCAAGGAGCTTGGTGTCAATACCGTTCTCTCCAACGTTTGGGCAGAGGGCGGACGCGGCGGCGAGGATCTGGCACGCGAGGTGGTACGTCTGTGTGAGGAGGAAAAGGGAGACTTTACCTTCAGCTATTCCGATGATCTGTCGATTACCGAAAAGATCGAGGCGATCGTTCGCCGTATCTATCGCGGTGAGGGCGTGAACATTCTGCCCGCCGCCAAGAAGCAGATCGCAGAGCTGGAGGCACTTGGCTTTGGCAACTACCCCGTATGTGTCGCAAAGACGCAGTACAGCTTCTCGGATGATCCCACACTCCTGGGCGCACCCGAAGGATTTACCGTTACCGTTAAGAACGTCAAGATCTCCGCAGGTGCGGGATTTGTCGTTGTTCTCACGGGTGACATCATGACCATGCCCGGACTTCCCAAGATCCCCGCAGCCGAGAAAATCGACGTGGACGATGAGGGTAAGATCGTAGGACTGTTCTGATTAAAAACAAACTCCGATATTCAATCAAGCGCAGGTCGCGCCGGATTGAATATCGGAGTTTTTTCTTGGAAAGCCTTTACAAAAGGGAAAAAAGGTGGTATAATAGACGCACAAGCTTAATGATTTTATCCTTTTGGAGGAAAACAAAGATGAAAAAAGCAATTTTTCGTTTGTCAACGATCTTGATCCTGACAGCGATGCTGGTGAGTGTGATTCTGCCCTTGACGGCGATTGCCGCAGCGGCGTTTACCCCCCCTTCGATTCCCAAGCGTCCTGAACCGACAGCTACCCCTGCGCAGACCGATGCCTACGAGATAATTTCGACTCCCGGAAGCGATGCGACAAACTGGTACGGCAAGCCCTACGGAACGTGGATGGCGGGGTATAACACGAAGTATTTCCTGTCGGATATGACCTATCTCGAGTCCTCGAACACGACGAATAATGACTATATTTATGGTCAGCCCACTACAGTAGGCTATCCTTATGCAGCGGATTCCAAGGATAAATTCTCCTTTGGTGAGGGCGATGCAGCGTGGACGGTCTCCAAGGGCATTGGTATGCACCCGAAGAGTACCAGTTGGAATTCTAACGTCGGTGGTCGTACCGACTCCTGGACCATTTACGACATCAGTGCGTATACCGCTTCGGGCAGTCAAACGCCTGCCGACACCTTCTATGCGCTGGTCGGATTGACCGCCGCTGAAAAAAGAGAGGATTCTCAAGGTGTATACGCATACATCTACGGTGATAAGGTCGGAGATGGGGCGCATTATGAGTTGCTTGCCGCATCCGAGTTGGTGAAGGGATACGAGCTCGGTGAATTTAACGTCAATGTTAAGGGTGTGAAGCTGCTTTTGATCGACGTGATCATGAAGAAGGGGGCAACCTCTCACGGCTATAGCGGAATCGGATTTGGCAATGCTTGTCTCTTCTTGGCTGATGACAAGGCAGAAAAGCCTGATTATCACTACGATTACTGCTCAGAAGGAAATCATATTTATTTGAACGGATTCTGGGAGAACGACTCCGACAAGCAGCACAAAATGGTGTGTGATTGTGGAGAAGAGGTTCAATACGAGGATCACCGTCTGGACGATGGAGTGGATACGGTCGATCCCGAAAATGAGCTGAAGGGTATTAAAACATATACCTGCCGCTATTGTGATTATCAAGAGATTACCACCTATGATATTGTACCCGAAACAAGTGCGCCGGCAACGCAAAAGCCTGCCCCCGCGACAACAACGACGGGTTCTGACGAAATTGAACTTTCGATTCCCGGCTGTGAGTCGGTTATGGGCGGTGCGGTTTCGGTCGCACTCATGAGCCTGTCTGCGGCATGGGTTGTCATGAAAAAGAAAAAGTCCGAGGATGAGGACTAAACATGTATAACAGGGCGCGCCCGATGCGAAAAGCATCGGGCGCGTTCTTGCTTTTAAATTTCAAAAAATGTAATCCTTCCCTTGACGAAAGTGAGGGGATGTGATATAATTTTGATATGCTAAACTGACCGTGTTTTCGGAGGAAGGTGTGATTGACTTGAAGTTACTTCCCATATTAAAGGATGACAAGCTCTCCCTGTCGTTTGAGGTGTTTCCGCCAAAAACGGATACCGCCTTTGAGAGTGTGAAGGCGGCTGTGGAGACCATTGCCGAGCTTCATCCCGCGTTTATGAGTGTGACCTATGGAGCGGGCGGAGGAACCAGTCAATATACGCTTGACATCGCGCAAAATATTGCCAAGCTGCATGGCGTGCCCACCCTGGCGCACCTGACCTGCGTGTCCTCTACGAAGGAGACCGTTCGGGAGAAGATTGCGGCAATGTGTGCGGCGGGAATTGAGAACGTCATGGCGTTGCGCGGAGACATTCCCGAAAACCGACTCGGAGAGGATCGCTCGGGCTGGGACTACCGCTATGCCATCGATCTTGTGCGTGAGCTGAAGGATTCGGGGGCTGACTTTTGCATTGGTGGTGCGTGTTACCCCGAGATCCATCCCGAGAGTATAAACCAAAAGGATGATATCCGTTATCTGAAGGAAAAGGTGGATGCGGGGTGTGATTTTCTCACCACGCAGATGTTTTTTGACAATCACCTGCTCTATAATTTTCTCTACAAAATTCGTGAAGCAGGGATCACCGTGCCCGTGGTTGCCGGAATTATGCCCATCACGAGTGGAAAGCAGGTGGAGCGAGCGATCAAGCTGTCAGGCTCATTTGTCCCGCAGAGATTCAAGGCACTTGTGGACAAATTCGGCTCGGACGATGCTGCCATGAAGCAGGCGGGGATCGCCTATGCGACCGATCAGATCATTGATCTCTTCGCAAACAACGTGACCAACGTACACGTGTATTCCATGAACAAGCCCGACGTTGCCGAGCAGATTCAGAGGAATCTCTCTGCCATGATTGGAAAATAAGATGAACGTATTGACATATTCCTGCGAGTTGCCCCCCATTGACCGCAGGGAATGGTTTCGTTATATGGGGGCGCCCCATCCATCTGCTGAATTGGAATGTATGGCAGAGGACTGTGCGCGTGAGGCCGAAGATTGTTTTATGGGACGTGTATGCTACTGTGAATTGCCGGTGCGACATACGGAGAGCGGAGTGGATCTCTCATTTGGGGAGATTGAAAGCCGAAGTCTGTCTCAAAGGCTTCATGGGTGTGAGCGAGCCGTTGTTTTTGCTGCAACGGTTGGACTTGAGATTGATCGCTTGATTGCAAAATATTCGCATATTTCCCCAGCCAAGGCACTCTGTTTGCAGGCGTTGGGAAGCGAAAGAATTGAGGCGCTGTGCGATGCTTTTTGCGCCGAAATGCAGGAACGGGTGCAAAAAACAGGCTATGTAACGGTTTCACGCTTCAGCGCGGGATACGGCGATCTGTCGATCTCTTTGCAAAGAGATCTGTTCCGTGTGCTGGATTGCCCCAAGCGTATCGGTGTTTCGCTGAGCGAGAGCCTTCTCATGTCGCCTACCAAATCCGTAACGGCGATTATTGGGATCAGAAAGGACGAAAAATGAAGTTGCTTGAATTTTTGAAAGAGAATATTTTGATCCTGGACGGCGGAATGGGAACACTTTTGCAGGATGCCGGACTGAAGCCGGGGGAATATCCCGAGACGTGGAATTTGACGCATCCCGAGATCATTCGCGGAATTCATCAGGCGTATTATGAGGCGGGAAGCCATGTAGTGAGCACGAACACCTTTGGAGCAAATCGTCTCAAGTTTTCTCAGGATGAGTTGGATGAGATCGTTGCGTGTGCGGTAGAGCACGCAAATGCAGCGCGAGAGGCTGTTGGTGGTGAGCGGTTCGTTGCGCTTGATATTGGGCCAACGGGAAAGCTGCTCAAGCCCTACGGCGACCTGGAATTTGAGGACGCGGTGGAGATTTTTGCTGAAACCGTGCGACTGGGTGTCAAATATGGGGTCGATCTGATTTTCATTGAGACCATGAGCGATAGCTACGAAACCAAGGCGGCTCTCCTTGCCGCCAAGGAAAACAGTGACCTGCCCGTGTTTGTTTCCAATGCTTATGGTGCTGATGGAAAACTGATGACGGGTGCAACTCCCGAGGCGATGGTTGCTATGTTGGAGGGCATGGGGGCGGATGCGATCGGTGCGAACTGCTCCCAGGGCCCCCGCCAACTGCGACCCGTGATGGAAAAATTGCTTGCAAGCGCGACGGTTCCCATCCTTCTCAAGCCCAACGCAGGTCTGCCGATCAGCCGCGATGGAGAGACGGTATTTGATGTGACGGTAGAGGAATTCGCTGCTGAAGTAAAGGAAATGGCTGACGCGGGTGTGCGGATCGTTGGCGGATGCTGTGGAACAACGCCTTTGTATATTGCCTCTCTTTCAGAGAAGGTTACGACATCAAAGCCCGTCCCGTTGACGGAAAAGAAACGTACGGTAGTGTCGTCCTACACCCACGCGGTGGAATTTGGAGGCAAGCCGATCCTGATTGGCGAGCGCATCAATCCTACGGGAAAGAAGAGATTCAAGCAGGCGCTTGCCGAGGGAGATCTTGATTATATACTGCAAGAGGGACTTCGCCAACAGGAGAAGGGCTCTCATATTTTGGACGTCAACGTGGGACTCCCCGAGATCGATGAGCGGGAAATGCTGGTGCGTGTCTGCCGCGAGCTTCAGGCGATCATAGACCTGCCGCTCCAGATCGATACGGCAGACCCCTGTGCGATGGAAGCCGCCATGCGCCGCTACAACGGAAAGCCGATGGTCAACTCGGTCAACGGCAAGGAGGAGAGTATGCGAGCGGTCTTCCCGCTTGTGAAAAAATACGGCGGACTGGTCGTAGCGCTCACACTCGACGAGCGCGGGATCCCGCAGAGCGCGGAGGAGCGGCTGGAGATCGCAGAGAAAATCCTGCGCGTTGCTGCTGAGTACGGAATTAAAAAGGAGGATCTGATCTTTGATCCTCTCGCCATGTCTGTCAGCTCGGACAGCAGTGCGGCCATCGAAACGCTTCGATCGGTTCGGCTGATCCAAGAAAAGCTTGGCTGTCATACCTCTCTTGGTGTGTCAAACGTCTCCTTTGGACTTCCCAATCGAGACGCTGTGAACAGCACCTTTTTTGCGCAGGCGATGGAAAACGGACTGTCTGCTGCCATTATGAACCCGGATTCGGATGCCATGAGAATGGCTTGGTACACCCATTGCGTGCTTCACGGATTGGACGAGAACTGCGCTGATTATCTGGCGTTTTCGCAGACCTGTGTGGCACAAACACCCGTTGCAGCGGCAAATCAAGCATCTGAAAAGAGGACCGAGACCGAGTATGGCAGCGAATTGCAAAAGGCGATCGCAAAGGGGCTTGGAGATCGTGCGGCGATGCTGACGGCGATGCTGTTGGAAACGAGAGAGCCCTTGGAGATCGTTCAGGGTGAGATCATTCCCGCTCTTGATGTGGTGGGGAAGGGTTTTGAGAGCAAAACGGTCTATCTTCCCCAGCTTTTGATGAGTGCTGAGGCATCGAGAGCGGCGTTTGGAGAGATCAAGAAATTCATGGAGAAAAATCCGCAGAAGGGCGATTCCTCGCGGATCAAGATCGTTCTTGCGACGGTTCACGGTGACATTCACGATATTGGTAAAAATATCGTTCGTCTGCTCTTGGAGAACTACGGCTTCGAGGTGACAGATCTTGGGAAGGACGTTCCTGCAAACGTGATTGTTGAGGAGGTCGTGCGCCAGCACGCCCCCATGGTAGGATTGAGTGCGTTGATGACCACGACCGTTCCCGCAATGGAGGAGACGGTGCGCTTGATTCACGAGAGCGCCCCCTGGTGCAAGGTTGTGGTCGGCGGTGCGGTGCTTACAAAGGAGTATGCCGACATGATCGGCGCGGATCACTACTGCAAGGATGCGATGGAGGCGGTACGCTTTGCGGAGTCGCTCTGCAAATAAATCGGAATTTCTGCATATGTATAGAAGAAAAAACAAACAGGAGGTAGGACATGAGTGAATTTCGGGTGATTGCAGCGAATGAAATGGATCCCATTTTTGACCGCATTAAGAAGGGATGGTTTCTGCTTTCCGCGAGTGACGGAGAGAGAACAAACACCATGACGGTGAGCTGGGCGACGGTCGGAGAGCTTTGGAACAAGGCTGTGGCGATCTGCTACGTTCGCCCGCAGCGTCATACGTTTGGAATTTTGGAGAAAACAGACCGTCTGACCTTGACCGCTCTTCCGGAGGAATACCGTGCGGCGATGAACTTTTGCGGAAGGACGAGCGGACGGGACTGCGACAAGTTCAAGGAGGCGGAACTGACCTGTGCCTTTACCGAGGAAGGTACACCCTATGCGGCAGAAGGTGAGACGGTTCTGGTGTGCAGGAAACTGTATGCTGATGACATTCGTGAGGGTGCATTTGTAGATACGTCTCTGATCGAAAAGGTCTACGCGCAGGGCGATTTTCATCGCTTTTATGTGTGTGAGATTGAACGTGTTTTGGTGAAGTAAAGAAAGAGAGGGAGCAAATGCTCCCCCTTTTTTTATTTGTTCTCGCTTACAGGCTTTTCAAATGCGGTGTCCTCAGAGAGTGTTGCAACTACCGTCTTGCTGAAATAGTCCAAAGGGTCGACCTGAAGTCCCTTGACCGTCATCTCCATGTGCAGGTGCGGTTCCTCTGCGATCTCGATCAGAGCGCTGTCTCCTACATTTCCGATCAGCTGACCTGCGCGGACTGCCGCGCCCTCGGCGATGCCGCCAGCCATCTCCTCTGCGAGATTTTTGTATACCGTAATGCAATCTCCGCTGTGACTAATGGCAATACACCAGCCCATCATGGGGTCCTCCCAGATCTTCTTTACCGTTCCGTCAGCGGCTGCAAAGACTTCGGCGTTTTCCTCGGTGGTGATATCCATGCCAAGATGCACGCGCCAATCCTGCAGGGTGGGGGAGAAGACCTGAACCTCGGCATCATGCACCTTTGAGAGCTTTCCGCTCACGGGGAGCACCAACTCGGGAATGGTGTCGGTGGGGGTGTTTCCGGTAGGCGTTTCATCGGTGGAGGGCGTCTCGGTCTGAGGGGGCTCGGTTACAAGGGTGTCGGGGGTGTTGTCAGCGTTCTGCTTTTTTGCGCGGTTTGTAGCCGCTGTGATTGCGAGAACAACAGCAAGTGAGAGAAGGATGACGATGGAGGAGACGTAGAGCGCGCGGTTGACGCGGATCTCCTTGAGCTTGTGATAGAGTTTGGATTCTTTCCATTTGTTCCACATGGTATTTATGGCTCCTTTTTTTCTGAAATTGCGGACCCCGCGGCACTGGAATGTCCTCGGTGTATCGTGCTGATTTTATTTTTGCCTCTTGCGGGCGGATTATGCAGGGGAGGCAGAAAAAGTTTGACGTTTTTTTCAGATTTGTTTTTTTCTGTCAATTCCACAAAAAATAATTGCGTTTTCAGTGGTTTCTTTAATATATTTTCCTTAACATTCACGATACGTTCATATTTTTATGATATGATATTCTGAAGATTTTGTTTGACGCTGTCAAAAAACGAGAACGTAAAAAGTCAGACGGAAGGGAATTTCTATTTTATGATCAAAATCGAGCATCTCATAAAAAACTACGGTCCGAATTGCGCCGTGGACGATATCAGCTTTGAGGTTGAGGAAGGGGAAATCGTAGGCTTCCTCGGACCGAATGGTGCGGGAAAGAGCACGACGATGAACATTCTCACGGGATACTTGTCCTCTACATCCGGAAAGGTGTCTATCGACGGGATTGATATGTTGTCCAACCCCATTGCCGCAAAACGGTTGATTGGTTATCTGCCCGAGCAACCTCCTCTCTATCTTGATATGACGGTTGAGGAATATCTGAATTTCAACTACGATCTGAAGGGTTGTAAGCTGAATCGACGTGAGCACCTCGATCAGATCTGCGAGACGGTGAAGATCAAGGATGTATATCATCGCGTCATCCGTGCGCTTTCCAAGGGATATCGCCAGAGAGTCGGCATCGCGCAGGCACTCATCGGCAATCCCAAGGTCATCATTTTTGACGAGCCTACCGTAGGACTTGACCCCAAGCAGATCATTGAGATCCGGAATCTGATCCGCGGGCTCGGAAAGTCGCACACGGTTATTTTGTCCACCCACATTTTGCAGGAGGTGCAAGCCGTATGTGACCGCATCGTCATCATCAATAAGGGAAAGCTGGTTGCCAACGAAAAGACCGAGAACATCTCGGCGGTGGTTGACAAGAGCCGCCGGTTTAATGCAAAGATCTGCGGACCGCAGAAGGATATCCTGACCTTCCTGCGCGGGATGTCTGGAATTTCCTATGCCGATGTGCTGGCGGAGCGCGACGGAGACGCTTACACCTATCTTTTGGAGAGTGAGTATGGTGTGGATATCCGCAAGAAGCTCTTCTACGAGCTTGCCTCGCGGAACTGGGCGCTGATCGGGCTTGAGGCGCTGGGGATGAATCTGGAGGACATCTTTATTTCCGTTGTGGATCAGTCTGAGGCACCTGTCTCAAGAACTGCAGCTCCTCGCAACCGTCGCCAAAGAGGAACAGAAAGCAAGAACCGCTCAAGAGAGCAGGATTTGGGTGCGACTCTTTTGGAGAATGCGCAAAAGCAGAATGCCGAGGCGGCACTGCGTGAGGTCGAGGACGACGACTAATCCTTTTCGGGGATCACACTTGTCCACAGTACAGAGAAAGAAAGGAATTTTATTATGCTTGCCATCTATCGCAAAGAGATGCGCTCTTATTTTATCAACCCTATCGGATACATCTACCTGGGTGTTTTTCTGGTGTTCTCCGCGCTCCTGTGTTGCTACACAACCCTGATTGCGGGAACCTATGA
The DNA here is from genome assembly GCA_045631745.1 of Eubacteriales bacterium. Classification (GTDB taxonomy): domain Bacteria; phylum Bacillota; class Clostridia; order Oscillospirales; family CAG-272; genus UMGS1865. The sequence continues at coordinate 23,855 of JAZQVI010000060.1, read as the reverse complement.
TACGTCCAACTATTTTTCGTATCTGATCTACTCGTTTATCATTCTCATTCCCATTCTGACCATGCGCCTGTTTGCAGAGGAAAGGAAAATGCGCACCGAGCAGCTCCTGCTGACGGCGCCCGTGTCGATTACGGGAATGGTGCTTGGAAAGTATTTTGCTGCCTTGACGATTTATGCTACGGGTGTGTTACTGTCTTGTATCAACTTCCTGCCCCTCTATATTATCGGCGCGGCCGAGAGAGCGGGGGATCCTTACTCCACCCTGCACATTGGCCCTGTGACGTCTGAGATTGCAGGCAGCCTGCTTGCTCTGCTTTTGTTGGGGGCGGCTTTGATCGCGGTTGGTACGCTGGTTTCCTCGCTTACTGAGAATCAGCTCTCGGCAGCGGTGATTACCATTGGCGTCATTGCCGCAATGGTGTTGCTCAACATTTTCAATTCTTTAACCGACAGCAACGGACAGCCTATCATTGCAAGCTATGTAATTCGTTTTGTCCTGGATTGGGTTTCGGTGGTCAGCCGCTACACGTTCTTCGGTCAGGGATACTTTGATTTTACCGCGCTGCTGTACTACGTGTCTCTTGCATTTGTATTCCTGTTTTTGACGGTTCGCGTGTATGAAAAGCGTCGTTGGGGATAAGGCGTTGACTGCTTTGTCTTCAGAGGAAAATACTCAGAAAGGATTTCTGTTTGAATTATGAAAAAACGGATCATTCGCAGCCGCCGCGCGCGATATGGCGGCATGACGGTGCTCCTGACCGTATTGTTGATTACCGTAGTGGTCATGACAAACGTTCTTTTTTCGACGCTTGCGAATCGGTATTATTGGTATGCAGATCTGAATGACGCGATGGAGTACGACCTGTCGGAGGATTGCTACACGCTGATTGGCTCGGCACTTGCCGGAAAGGACGCGGATATTGAGATCATCTTCTGCGATACCGAGGAAAACCTCTTGGACGAGGTTACGATGAGATACATCTACCTGAATGCCAAGGATTTGGAAGAGCGCTTTGCGGGAAAGATTAAGGTTTCCACGCATGATATTTGGCTCGATCCCTTGAGTGTCCAGCATTTCAACAAGGTGATGGATCATTCCAAGGGCGAGCTTGTAGAGACCACGCTGTCTGCCGATAACGTGATCGTTTCTCACGGCTCCTATTACCGTGTGTACGACCGAACCGAGTTTTATGCCTTTGCAGAGGGAGATACCTCCAAGCTTTGGGCATACAAGGGAGAGAAAAAGCTGGCGTCCGCAGTTCTCCGCGCGGCGGAGCCCAATGGGGCAGTGGTGGGCATCACCAACAACCACGGGGAGATCCTCTCCGATTATGAACTGCTCTATTTGCTGGATGATGCAGGCTATTCGATCCTTCATTTTGATCTGTACTCCGATCCCATTCCGGAGAATTGTGAGTTGATTGTGAGCTATAACCCCAATTCGGATCTCGCCGTGACCGACGGATCCTCCGATACCTCGGAGGTGGACAAGCTCAATGCATTCCTAGCAACGCCCGGACATTCCTATCTGGTGTTCCTTGGAAATGCGACGCCAATGCTCCCGAATCTGGAGGGCTTTTTGGCATCGTGGGGAGTGGAGACGATGTACTCCAAGCAGAGCGGCAGATCCTACCGTTACACGGTGCAGGATGAAAAAGGATCCTTGACCTCGGACGGCTGTACGGTTTATGGGCAGCTTGCCTCGGGGGCAGGTGCCGGTCTGCTTGACGAAATGAATGGGGGAACGGTGTTTAAGAATGCGACCGCCCTCAGAGCTGCAAATGGCTACGTATCCAACGGAGACGGAAGCTACACCAAGGGGAATCGAACCATGTACGGACTGTTTACATCAGGGGAGAATGCATTGTCCTGGGCAAACGGAGTACCCGTGGATGATTCCAAATCTATCCTGTTTGCTCTGACGGAGCAAAAAACGGAAGGCGCAGCATCCTCGTATGTGGGCGTTTGCTCCTCCGTGGAGATGATTTCAGAGGCGTTTTTGCAGTCGGCAGTCTATGGAAACACCGATACCATGCTGCAGATTTTTGAAACAGTGGGAAGAAATCGCACCCCCATGGGACTGAAGATTAAGCCGCTTGTATCCACCAAAATCAGTACCGTTACCACGGCGCAGATGTGGAAGTGGACGTTGGCTTTGTCGATTACTCCCGCCGTTGTTGCTGTCGCGGCTGCAACCGTGATTTTAGTGAAGCGTAAACGCGCCTGAGCAAGAAAGGATGAACGCTGAACATGAATTTGAAATTTAAGAGAAACCTGGGATACGGTATGCGTTCTGCTTCGCTGATCGCTCTGGTGCTGGTTGCCGTTCTTCTCTTGAATGCAGGAATGACTGTGCTTTGCCGCAGATTTCTTCTGTATTCCGATATGACCGGAGACAAGCTGTACACCATCACCGATGTAACGATTGACCGTTTGGCGGAAACCTTTGATAAGGTGAACGAGGAGAGACGGCAGAGCGGCGAGGAAGACGTGAGCGTGGATATCATCTTCTGCGCCGATCCCGATATGATTGTGGCAAATGAGCAGATGCGGTACGTTTACTATACTGCTCTGAATATGCAGAAGGCTTTCCCGGATACCATTCGCGTATCGACGGTCAACGTCTGGGAGAATCCGTCGGCGGTTGATGCCTACCGAACGAACTCCTATTCTTCGATTTACCAATCGAATATTATTATTGCAAGCGGAAGCGAGTTCCGTGTGACCGGTATCAAAAACTATTACATCTATAGCGATACCACCGACAGCGAGCCCTGGGCATACAACGGTGAAAAGAAGCTGGTTCAGAACATCACCAACGTAACCAAGGCGGAGGCGCCGATTTGTGCTATCACCTATAATCACGGAGAGCCCTTTGATCCCAACGCAAGCCGTGAGGATCAACAATACAGTGAATTGCTCCATGTGATCGAGAACGCGGGATATGATATTCAGTTTCTCAACCTGGAAACCGAAGAAATTCCCGAGGACTGCCGCTTGATTATCACATTTGATCCCCAAACCGATTTCAAGCCTGCCAGTCAGTCCGCAAGCGGAAAATCTGAGCTGACAAAGATTGATGCTTTCCTGGCGCAATCACACTCCTTTATGGTGTTTGTAGACGCCGATACGCCAAGGCTCATGAATTTGGAAGAAATTCTGGAGGAATGGGGGATTTCCTTTGATCGCTACACCGAGGAAGGAAATGATAAGAACATTCTCGGAAATTATCAGATCAATTCCAGTGCATCGATCGACGCCGCAGGCGCATCGGTGGTTGGTGTTTACGAAAAGGATGGCGTTGGAGCCTCGGTTACCGAGAACATGAGAGACCTGGGCGGCTCTCCAAAGGTGGTGTTTGGAAACGCCATGTCCATTTCCTACTCTGACCGATATGAAACCCATTTTGTTTTGGCCGATGAAACCTACGGAACGGGGGCGTATTCCTACGGATCGTATTACCGTAACAATCACCCAAGAGATATTTTTGATATCTTCAGAGCCAACGATACCTCCGTGGCGTATGCCCTTAAGGACGGTGAGCGGATACTGGATGAGGAAGGACAACCGCTCAAGGTTGACACACGCGGGGACTACAAGCTCATGACGCTCTCTATGGAAAACCGAACCTTCAGCGAAGGAAAGGGATATACAACGGTGGACCAGGTGTCCTATGTATGTGCAGTGGGATCGACCGAGTTCGCAAGCAATGCGATTTTGGGCAGCAATGCCTACGGGAACACCGATCTGCTGCTCGAAACTCTGCGCGCCATTGGAAAAGAGATGGAGCCGATCGGTATCGAGTTCAAACCGATGTACACCAGTGAGATGACACAGGAGTCTCCCGATACAGGGGAACTGTATTTCACGCAAACGGGATTGATCGCATGGACGGTGGTGCTGATGGCACTTCCTGCGGTCGGATTTGCCTTGGTGGGCATAGTTTTGCTCGTGAAGCGGAGAATGAGAACCTGATGGATAAATCCCGAAAGAAAGGTATGTGTGAATTTCGGAATGAAAAATCAAGAAATTGATGTAACGATGGTTGGCGAGGACAATGAAAGCAAGACGGAGAAGAAAAAGTCCGTTATGCAAAAGCAGAAGATTGCGGCATTTGCAATGGCGTTTTGTATTCTGTTTTTGGGAATTGCGATTGCGGTTGCAAACCACTTCGTTGCAATTTATTACATTCATGACGAGTATATCGATGCAAGCGGTCAAAAACAGACCGATCGTTACACCGTCAAGCGTGAGAGCGGAAGCTACAAGATGTTTAACCGCGAAGGGGATCTCATGGAGATCGCCGAGGAGTATAGTTATCAGTCCTCCTCTGACAAGACGTGGCACTACGTCTATATTGCCGAGAATAGTGGAAATCAGTATATGATCAATTCTTCCACCGGTGAATACGAGCTGTATGCGGTGGTAGACTATGATGCGAGTGCAGGAGAGACGCTGAGTGACACCACGAGCTCCAAGCGTGTGATGATCTTCCCGCGTATTTCGCAGGATGAAACCTATTCCATTCGCGTCAGCAATCAGTACGGAAGCTATGAGGTATACCGTCAGAATGTGCTCAATTCGGCATCCTCAGGTGAGAAATATACTACCGAGGTGAAAATCAGAGGCACGGAGGGGTCGATGGCGACCTACAGCGCGGAGCTGTTTGCCAGCCTGTGCGTGAGCTGCGGTTATACCACGTGTATCCAAAAGCTTGATTTCAAGGATCCCCAAACGCCTCGAGACGAAAACGGAAACGTCAGATACGCGGACTATGGCCTTGAAAATGTTTACGACGAAAACGGAAATCTGACCTATGCGCCTGCCGTGTATACCATTGTTAAGGGAGAATATGATGCCGATGGGTACTGTTCTCCTGCTCTGCAGACGGTTGAGATCAACGGACAGAAGGAAACGCGTCAGGTGGAATACACCGTAAAGGTTGGATATCAGATCCTTTCCGGCGGCGGCTATTATGTCCAGCTGGAGGGAAGAGACACCGTTTATATTGTCAGTTCTGAAATTGAGAATACGGTGCTGAAATCGGTAGAGGCGCTGGTCATGCCCATGGCGGTTTACCCCATGCAGGTCAGCACCTATACGATGGTTTATGAGTTTTCTCTGAAATCGCTGCTCGGAAAAGAGGAAACCGAGATTGCCGCCTTCAGTTATGTGGACATCTCGAACAGAAACGGATCGATCCTGACGCTGGAGCCATACGAGAATCTCGTGGATTTCATGAGTGGATATAAATTGAACAGCGACCGTGTAAGCAAGGTAATGGAGCTACTTTACAAGATGGAATTTTTGAGTTGCAAAAAACTCAATCCTTCCGTCGAGGATGACTTCCCGGAATACGGCTTTGATCAGAGCTCCTACCGAATCTCTTTTAAGTATGATATCAATGTGGCAAGTGAGACGGACACAGAGACCAATTACATTGAAAACGATCTGCTCATCAGCCAACGGACGGAGGACGGAACGTATTACGTTTACTCCAATCTATATGATATGATCGTTGAGGTGGATGAGTACTACTTGTCCTTCCTGAATTGGGAGAAGCATGATTGGTATAATTCCTCCTTCTTCCAAAACGATATATCTTATATGAAGGAGATGTCCTTTAAGATTAACGGTGTTTCCTATGATTTCCTGCTTGACAATTCGCTCTCCTACGCATACTATGATAAAGGAGACGGAACCGGAGAGAGAATCAATCTTTCTCAGGGAACGCTTTCGGGTGACACCTATACCGTAACGAAGACCAACAAGAGTTACAAGGTGTACCGCATGGATCTTGAAAACGGCGAAACCTACTACGATGCAGCCTCTCAAAAGGCCTACTATCTCGGACAGGGAGACAAAGGAAAGGTTTTGGTTGAGATCGCGCCCAATAATATCAATCTCCAAATTTATCAGAAAACGGCGGACGGAAATCGGCTGATTGATTATGTAATCAACAGGATGGAGGACAACGGGTATACGGGAACGCCGGAGAATAAGACCTACACGGCGGCGGACAATTTCCGCAGACTGTACACAACGTTGCTCCAGTATTCCATTGAGGGAGATGCAGATCTGAGCTTGTTTGCACCTGATCTGAATAGTTACATCACGGAAAACAGTCCTGTTGCAGAGATACGGTATTCTCTTGAGGATATGGCTTCCTTCTTCGCAGATCCTCCCAAGGAGGGCGAGGAACCGGTGAAGAATAACAAGAGAGACGTTGTGCTCCGATTCTACGAATATCCCGGAAACGAGCGACGCTTGCTTTTGACCATTGAGATGCTGGACGAGGGCGCTACGCCCAATCCTGCAAACGGACAGGGAAGATTCTATGTTCAGAGCGCGGTGCTTTCGGAATTTCTCGGAGAGCTTGAAGCCTTTATGGCGGCGCAGCTGGTAACCGATCCTTCGTGATTTCAAGTTGATTCCCCTTGAGGGAGAGAGGGAGATGCCATGCCAAGATCCAAGCAAAGAGAAACGGTCAGAGTGGTTGTCCTCAAATGGGTTGGACTGCTGCTCAATCCCAGATTTCTTCTTTGCTTTGGAATTGGCTGGATGATCACGAACGGATGGGCGTACGTGCTGCTGGGATTTGGCGTTTTGTTTGATATTAGCTGGGCGATTGCTGTTGCAGGCACATATCTGACGTTGCTCTGGATTCCCATGACGCCCGAAAAACTTTTGACACTTGCGATCGCCATTCTGCTTTTGCGTTGGTTTTTCCCAAACGATGAGAAAACGCTTGGTGTTCTGCGAGAAATTTTTGCAAGAACGCGACGGTCTTTTCAAGGCCGGCGAAGAACATGGAGGATGCGCGGAACCAACCCAACAGAATAAAGCAAGCGGCCCCGACGATTTACTCGTCGGAGCCGCTTGCTTTATTTTATATGGCGCAGATCAATTTTTCTAACGCGGTGTACCCTTGAGGCGAACGCTTGAGCGCGGTGTCTGCGGCAACACAAGCCTCAATGGCGCGACGAAGTCGCTTTTCCGAGGTCTGACGCAGACTTTTTTGATACAGTCCCACTTTGTATTCGTGGTATCTGAAGTTTTGCTTGAAATATGCGGCGATCTCCTGAAAGGGGACGCCGTCTGCCTGCATCGCGCGGATGCTCTCCATATCGCAAAATACGCGGATTACGTCAGAGAGAATGACAATGGGATCGATGCGGCGGAACTTGTAGTCGGAAAGGATCGCGAGGGCTGCATCCTGATTGCCCTCCATAATGGCGTTTACAAAGGCGAAAACGTCATATTCGACCAAGGGCGTGCAGACCAGATAGAGGTCTTTTTCGCTGACTGTGTCGCGGTCATGGAAGCGCTCATAGAAGCTCAGCTTGTCAATTTCGCTTGCCAGCTGGAACATTCCCCTGCCGCAGTAGTCGATCATCTTGGAGCAGAAGGCAGGCTCGGCATGGACACCGTTGTGAGCAAAATGCTTTTGCACCCAGGAATTCAGTCGCGAGGGGGTGCATCGGTCAAATTGAACGGGGGTGAGGTGTTCGGCAAGCTTTTTGAGCGCGGAGGAGGGTTTGTTTGGCAGATATCCCGCATCCAGACAGTCGGACGCAGCCGTGACAATGAGGGTATTATAATCGTATTCCTCCAATGCGGACAGCCCGTCGCAGAGCTCGTCCAATTCGCTTGACCGCATCGTGTTGAAATTCAAGCCGGACAGGATCACAAGCTTTCTCTCTGCCATCATGGGCATGGGCATCAGTGCATCCAATAGCTTTGCAGGGGTGAAATCCAGGGCATCAAGCTTGATCACGTTGAAAAAGGAGAAGGTGACGTCGGGGCAGAGTGCCTCCTCTGCAGAGCGAACGGCAAAGCTTTTGAGATAATCCTCCTCACCGAAAAACAGGTATCCTCGGCGGAGTGAGGATTTCAGTTCTTTTTTGAAATCTGTATCCTTGAGGATTTCCACAGGCAGTCTCCCTTCCCGATTCGTACAGCGAACCATTTTCTTCGTCCATTATATCATGTCTGCTTTGATTTTGTCAATAAAAAGAAGTTTTTTTGCCAAACAAAGTTATTTTTTTTAAAAAAGGCTTGACAAAAGAGGGGTATTGCGGTTATAATATAGAATGTCATTGTGTAAAAGCGTGTGAATCAGCTGTAGAGGCGAAACGCTTCCGATTTAACATAAAGGAGGTGCAGACAAATGCTTAGAACGTATCAACCGAAAAAGCGTCAGAGAAAAAAGGAACACGGTTTCAGAAAGAGAATGAAGACCGCTGACGGCAGAAATGTCTTGAAAAGAAGACGTGCAAAGGGCAGAAAGAGACTGACTTACTAATCTCTTGATCTCATTGCCGGAATGGCTGTCTTTGGCATGCCGTTCCCCATCACATAAGAACACCGACTGCCGATGAAGCGTTCCTCGCCCAGGAGTCGGTGTTTTTATTTGTTATTTTCCCAAACAACAGATTTTTATTGACGGAAGCAATGGTCGCAAAGGAAGCAACATGAAGTACACAACCATCAAGGAACATCATCTCTATGACAAGGCCTTTCGGAAGGGCGCCCGCTTTGGCGGACGGTATGTATCCGTATTTGTTTTGCGTGATTACGCCGCAAAGCGTCTGATGAAGGAAAACCCCGAGAAGAAATACTACAATCGCTTTGGCGTATCGGTCTCCAAAAAGGTTGGGGGTGCTGTGCAGAGAAGCCGCGTCAAGCGGATCCTGCGCGCAGGATACCGAGCGGTTGAGCCCGAGCTCAAAACGGGATTTCTCGTGGTGGTCACCCCCCGAAACGGGATCTTGGAGGCGAAGTCTACCGATGTCGAAAAGGATCTCCGCCGTGGCTTTGAGAAACTGGAGATGTTCCGCACAACTGCTCTATGAAGTATCTTTGTATCTGGCTGATCAAATTCTACCGAAAATACCTGTCCCCCCTCAAGAAAACACCCACCTGCCGCTTTACGCCGACCTGTTCGGGGTATGCGCTGGAAGCGTTTGAAAAGCGCTTTTTTCCGGTGGCGCTGTGGCTGACTGTTACGCGCATTCTGCGGTGCAATCCCTTTTCGGCGGGAGGATGGGATCCTGTCCCCGAGCGCGGGATCAGAAACAAGTATGTCCCTCAGCCTATGACGAAATACTACTATCCCGAGGAATACGACCTGGAGCAAAAACGAGACACACAATGAACCTCTGCGACACCGCGCAGAGTCATCCACATCGGCGGTGTAAAATCCCAATAACAAGAAGGGAAACAAAAAAACATGAACAAGAAAACAATGATGAAACGGATCGTTTCATTGACCGTGCTGCTTCTTGCTGTGATGCTGGTTTTCAGCGGATGTGCAAGAAAGACGGCAGCTACCACCATCACATATCAGGCAGTCAGCTTGGATTCCTCCAACAGCTGGAGCTCCGCAGAAATTGATTCTGTCGGAAAAATGCTGGAGTCTGTTTACAGTGATGCGGATTTTGACGTTCAGGATATGCTGATCGCGGCATCCAGAGGATATGACCTTTTGAGTGACGGCGATGCGGCAGACAATGTGACGCTCGGAACCAAGGATCCTGTGGAGACGGCAAAGAAGGTTCTCGTTTCTGCAAATGAGAGAGCAAAGGATGCAAATAAGATTTCCAACGAGTGCATCAACAAGATGAATGCGGCTGATTTGGATAAGCTGATCGCCTCCTTCAAGACTACGGTTGACACCGAGGCAAAGGGCGGCCTTTGGGACAAGATCCTTTGTACGATCGGTGTGTGCCTGGGATGGATCACTCGTAATCTTGGCTTTGGCAGCTATATCGTGGGTATTTGTATCTTTGCGATTCTCGTGGAGATTCTGATGCTTCCGTTTGCCGTTAAGCAGCAGAAGAACACCATCCGTCAGGCGACCCTTCGCCCCAAGGAAATGGCAATTCGCAACAAGTACAAGGGAAGAACCGACCAGGTTACCCAGCAGAAGGTAGCGCAGGAGATCCAGGAGCTGTATCAGCGTGAGAATTACAGCCCTGCCAGCGGATGCCTCCAGCTGTTGCTCCAGTTCCCGATTCTGATTGCACTTTACAACATCGTGATCGACCCTTTGCATTATGTGCTGGGACAGGGGGCAGGTATTTCTGCAGCGATGAAGTCCTACTATACCGCGGCGAGAGCGGCGGGCGGCTTGGGTCAGACCCTCAGCGGCTCCACCAACAGCACCATTGCATTGCTTTCTGACAAGAACCTGAACTTTAGCGGAATTAAGGATTTCGGTTATTTTAACAACAGCGGTGAAATTTGGGAATCTATTGAGCAGGTTTTTGAGAAGGGAATCCCGAACTTCAACATTTTTGGAATCAACTTTGGTAATACCCCCGGTATGAACGGAAACTATATTCTCCTACTCGTACCCGTATTGACCTTTGTGGTATATTTCTTCAGCATGAGAATCAGCCGCAAGTTTATGTATCAGCCCACCCAGGCTGAGGGCAACGACCGCCAGGTTGCTTGTTCCAACACCATGATGGATGTCAGCATGCCCCTCATGTCCACCTTCTTTGCATTTGCAGTGCCTGCGATCGTCGGTGTTTACTGGATGTTCAGAAGTGTGCTGGGCACGCTCAAGCAGTATATCATGAGCCGTGTGATGCCCCTTCCCGAGTTTAGCGAGGAGGATTACAAGGCTGCCGCAAAGGAAATGGCAGGAAAGGCTCCCAAGAAGGTTGAAAAATCCGAGCGTGCGGGTACCGTTCGTTCCTTGCATCACATTGATGATGAGGACTACGAGGATACTCGCGAGAGAGCGCAAAAGCGTGCAGATGCGATTGCGGCAAAGGAGAAGGCGGAGCAGGAGGAGAAGGCAAAGAAGACTCCCTTCAGCGCTCCCACGATGAAGCCCGACCGCGCCGAAAAGGAAAAAATCGAGGCGCCCAAGGAGGAGCCCGAGGCGGCAGACTCCCAAAATGATGCTCAAAATTGAATCGAATAACGAAAGAGGAAATGACAGTGAAAAAGGAATTGATTATCACGGCAAAAACCGTCGAGGAAGCGCGCAAGAAGGCGGCTGCTGAGCTCAACGTGGCAGAGGAAGCGCTGACGATTACCGTTTTGGACGAGGGCAAGAAGGGATTCCTCGGAATCGGTGCAACGGAGGCAAAAATTGCAGTGTCCTACTCGGTAAAGGGGGAGGACAGTGCGGTGGAGTTCATCAAAACCGTAATTGCAGACATGGGTCTGGAGGATATTGCCGTAGAGAAGAAGGAAGGCAACAACGATGACGTGCTGATTACCGTTGACGGAAAGAACGCAGGTGTTCTGATCGGTCATCATGGTGAGACTATGGATGCACTCCAGTATCTTGCAAATCTTGCCGCAAACAAGAAGGTGAACGGTGAGAAGCGCGAATATGCAAAGATCACACTGGATATCGAGGGCTACCGCGCAAAGCGCGAGGCGGCTCTGCGCAGCATGGCGAGAAAGAAGGCTGCTGCCGTTCTCAAGTACAAGAAGAGCGTAATGCTCGAGCCCATGAACCCCTACGAGAGAAGAATCGTTCACTCCGAGGTTCAGAAGATCGAGGGTGTTTCCACCAATTCTATCGGATCTGAAAACAATCGCCGTGTGGTGATGTTCCTGGACGATAGTAAGACCTCGGCAGAAGCAGAGGACTGATCTTGCCGGTTGGTTAGATCTTAAGTCACAAGGCCGTTTCCGACGTTCGGAGCGCCGGGACCTTTGTTCCGCGCCCCTCTGCTCGGGACGGCCTTGTTTTTTTCAGATGAAGAAAGGATAAATGATCCATGTTGAATGATACCATAGTTGCCCTCAGTACGCCCAGAGGAAAGGGCGGTGTTGCTCTGCTTCGGGTGAGCGGCGCGGATGCCGTGCGGATCTGTGAGGCGGTGTTTGAACCGTGTCAGGGGAAAAAGCTTTCGGACTGCCCCGCAAGATACGCGATCTACGGGCGGATTTATACGATGGATGCAGACGGAATACGCGTTGAGATCGACGATGGGCTCGCAACGGTGTTCCGTGCGCCGGCTTCCTTTACAGGGGAGGATACGGTGGAGATCTGCTGTCATGGTGGGGTTTTGCTCACCGAGACGGTTCTGTCTTCAATTCTTGCAGCAGGCGCGAGAGCGGCAGAGGCAGGGGAATTTACACGCCGCGCCTTTCTCAATGGTAAAATGGGATTGTCCTCTGCCGAGGCACTGGGAAATCTTTTGGAGGCAGGCAGCCGCGAGCAAATTTTACTGGCACATTCGGGTATGAGGGGGAAAACCGAGCGGAGAAGCGGAGAAATCTATGCAAGGCTGCGTCATATTCTCGCCTCGGTGTATGTCTGCATTGACTATCCCGATGAAGACTTGGCGGAGCTTAGCCGTGAGGAAATTTTTGAGGGGCTTGCATCGTGTGAGAGCGAGGTGCGTGCGCTTGCCGAGACCTATCGCACGGGACACGCGGTTGCGGAGGGAGTCAAAACGGTCATCTGCGGACGTCCGAACGTTGGAAAAAGCTCGCTCTACAATCAACTTGTGGGGCGTGAGGCTGCGATCGTGACCGAGATTGAGGGCACGACCCGAGACGTTCTGACCGAAAGCACGCATCTCGGCCGCGTGACGCTTCGTTTGAGCGATACGGCAGGACTGCACGAGACAAGCGACCGCGTGGAACAGATCGGGATCGATCGTGCACAGGGCGCTTTAGCGGAGGCCGAGCTGGTTTTGGCGGTGTTTGATTCCTCCGCGCCTCCCACGTCCGAGGATCTTGCCCTGTGTGAGAGATTAGGGGACATGGACTGTGCTAAGATCGCCATTTTGAACAAGAATGATCTTGCAAGCGGTGCAGAACCCGATTTCTATGCGAATTATTTTACACATACCGTTTCGTTATCCGCAAAAGAAGGACAGGGAATGGATGCTTTGACCGCGTTGGTCGAAAGGCTCTTTATCGACGGTGCATTGGATATCCGATCCGATGCGGTGCTCACCAATGCGCGTCAGTACGCGGCGGCACTCAAGGCGCTTCGCCTTTTGGAGGCCGCGACCACGTCGCTGAAGGAGGGATTCCCCGTTGACGTTTGCTGCTCGGATGCAGAGGGGGCGATGGAGGCCCTGGCAGAGCTGGACGGCAGAGCGGTGTCTGAGGATCTGGTGTCGGAGATCTTCTCCCATTTTTGTGTTGGAAAATAAATCGAAAAGATGGATCGATATATGTCAGAGATAGAGAAAAACGCAGAATGGATCAATCGAATTGCTGTGGCGGCAAGACTTTGCTTGACGGCTGAGGAGAGTGCTCTTCTTGGAGCGGATGTAGGAAGGGAATTGTCCGATCTGTCAGAAACAGTCTTTGAATCTGCCCCCGAGCACTGGCAGGATAGGGCGGTGGGGCTTGATGCGCTTCGAGAGGATTGCACGGGTAATTGTATCAATCGTGAGGATTTGCTCACCCGGTCGGTATTTCACGATGCGTCCTGTTTCCTTGTGCCCAGGGTCTTGGGCGGTGAGGGGGAGACGTCATGAGAGACTGGACTGTTTGTGCGCTTTCCGCACGCTTTCAGGCAGGAGAGATCACCTCCGAGGCACTTGTTGCGGAGTGCATCCGCCGAGTGGAGTCCTTTCCCTCGCAGGACGCGTTTGTGTTTTTGGATGCCGAGCGTGCGCTTGCATCGGCTCGTGCATCCGACGAGAGGCGAAAGAAAGGAATTGCGCGAGGGGTGCTTGACGGAATTCCTTATGCCCTGGAGGATCGATTTTGCACAAAAGGGATGCCAACCGAAAACGGGTGTCATATGCTCTCGGGATATGTTCCTGTGTATGATGCCGAGATCGTAAATCGGTTGCGAGCAGAAGGGGCGATTCTTCTTGGAAAACTGGCAACCGATGGCTTTTTGGCAGGCTCTGTGCAAATCAAGCGCGCAGCCGCGATTACAACTAAGATGCTGGCGGAGGGGGCGTTCCCATTTGCAATCTGTGCCGATACCGGTGGGTCTGCTTTCTGTGAGGAGGCGAAGGCTGTTGTGTCTCGATTTCCCAATCAACCGCTTGACCGTAGCGGATTGATCTCCGCAGCTCCGTCCTTTGACGGAATCGCCGCGGTGACGCAAAGTATAGGAGATGCAGCGCTCCTTTTTGAGATTTTATCGAGTTTCGTAAATGAACCGAGATGTTTGAAAAAAGGGAACTCTCCAGGCATTATAGATCTTGATCTAACGGATTTTTCCTTGGAAAAAGTAAGAAAATCTTATCGTATTCTCTCAGCTGTGGAGACGGCGTCCGAAATGGCGTTATACGATGGCATTCGTTTTGGCGCAAGCGCGGACGAATCTGAATCCGTTGATGCACGTGTATCCAAAACAAGAGGAACCTTTTTCTCCTATGATGAAAAGAAAATGATTCTTCTCGGGACGGCTCTGCTTATGGACGGACGTCGGGAAACGTGTTATTTGTCGGCTCGTTCCTATCGTGAGGAGGTTAGAAAAAAGGTTGACACGATTTTGACGCGTGCCGATGTGATTCGGATTCCGCTTTCAGAGCAGACCGCTTGCCTCCCAAGTTATCTTGGACTTTCGGCGGTAGCAGTAGACCGAATGATTCTCATGACGAGTGAGGAGAGAGGCCGATTGCTTTTTGACGCGGTCACATTCCGAGAGGAGGGGGACGCGCATGAATAACTTTATGAATCTACAAAACGATTATGAAACGGTTATCGGGCTGGAGGTCCATGCCGAGCTGAATACTGCGACAAAAATTTTTTGTGCCTGCCCGAACGTGTTTGGCGCAGAGCCGAATACCCTGTGCTGCCCCGTATGTGCGGGATTGCCGGGAGCACTTCCGCGGTTGAATCGGTCTGCCGTGGAAAAGGCGATCACTGCAGGACTTGCCCTGCACTGTGAGATCGCGTCGGTATGCCGTATGGATCGAAAACAGTATTTTTATCCCGATCTGCCAAAGGCATATCAGATCTCGCAAAATGAGTACCCCATTTGCAAAAACGGTTATCTGGAGATCGAGACTGCCCATGGGAGAAAACGGATCGGCATTACGCGGATTCATTTGGAGGAGGATGCGGGAAAGCTGAACCACACCGAAACCGGTACGCAGGTGGATTGCAACCGTTGCGGAGTGGGATTGATCGAGATTGTTTCCGAGCCGGATCTGCGTTCTGCCGAGGAGGCGGTGGCATATCTTAAGGCACTCCGCGCGATCCTGCTTGCTTGCAGGGTGTCCGATTGCAAGATGCAAGAGGGGTCTCTTCGATGCGATGTGAACCTCTCCATTCGTCCCGTCGGCAGTCGGGAGATGGGCGTTCGAACCGAGATCAAAAATCTCAATTCCTTCTCCTTTATGGAAAAGGCGATTTGTGCCGAAATCGAGCGGCAAAGGCGGGAGATAGCGGAGAAGGGAAGGGTTCTTATGCGCACGGTTCGTTTTTTGCCGGAGAACGCTTTGACCGAGCCCATGCGTTCCAAGGAAAAGGCATCCGATTATCGCTTTTTTCCGGAGCCGAATCTCTCCCCCATTCATATTCAAGAAGAGGAGATCGAGGCACTGCGGGCTGCGCTCCCCGAGCTTCCCGATGCAAAGAAGGCGCGCTTCTGCTCGCAATACGGAATTCCCGAGGCGGATGCGGCAGTATTGGTGTCGGACGAGGGGCTTGCGTCTTATTTTGAGGATACGGTTGCACGGAGCGCCTACCCAAGACAGGTCTGTAATCTGCTTGTCAACGATCTGCTCCGTTTCTGTCAAAGCGACCCATTTAACAGTCCTGTCCAAGCAAATCGGCTGGGAGAGCTTTCGGATATGCTTGGTGAGGCGCAGATCACAAGAGCCGTTGCCAAGAGTCTGCTCCTGCGACTTGTGGAGGAGGATTTCTCCCCTCTTGAGGTGGCAGGTCGCGAAGGGCTGATGCAGATCGGTGACGAGGCGGTGATCCTTGCATGGGCGAAGGAGGTTGTGGCGGAGAATTCCAAGTCCGCATCCGATTATCGCGGCGGAAAGAGCAACGCTCTCCGTGCACTTCAGGGAAAGCTCATGGCCAAGAGCCGTGGACGCGCCAATCCCGTGACGGCGGAGCGGTTACTGCTTGAGATCATAAGCAAGGAGGGACAGAGCGATGAATAAACTTTATGAATTTGCACCGAGGCTCAACAAGATCAGAGAGAAGATCGTTATGAGTGCGTGTCTGCTTCTTGGCTCTCTTGCCTATGGCGTGAGCGGATTTTTCTCCTATCCTGCCCTCTATCAGCTTCTTGCCGTGACCCTTTTGGCAGGTGCGGTTTTGGTGATCGTCCGCTATCTTTTGCGCGATTACGTATACGCGATTCATGCGGACGAAGGCGGTGAGGCGTACGAGCTTGTCATCGTCGAAATTCTTGGAAAAAAGCAGACCGTGGTGTGCCGTGTGTCGCTTGCGGATGTGAGAAGCATCCTTCCGCGCACCCTCTTTTCAAAATTGGAAGGAAGACGTGATGCAGAGGTCTATCGCTACGTGTCCGAGATGTTTCCCGAACAAGCTTTTTACCTGGAGATTGCGAACGAGGAAAAGAGATTTTTCGTTGAGATCTGCGCCGATCGCACGCTTGAGGAGCTGGTAACACCATGCAAAAATCAGGATCTGCCAAAGATTTGAGATTCTGTTGCGGAAATGCGTTTTTATCTTGATTTTTTGGAATGATTGTGATATAATCATACAATAAGAAAATGAGGCGGAGTTTTTTTCAAAGCCTTGGGTTTACACGGAGAACAGTATGTACAAAATCGTTGAAAAAAAGATGCTGAATCCCACGGTGGTTCAGTTGGAGATTGCGGCTCCCTTGGTTGCAAACAAGGCGCGTCCGGGGCAGTTTATCATTCTGCGCGTGGATGAGGCGGGGGAGCGAATCCCTCTGACTGTTGCAGGCGTGGACAAGCTGCGCGGAACTGTGAAGATCATCTGTCAGATTGTGGGCGCGACCACAAAGAAGCTCTCGGAAAAGCAGGAGGGAGACAGTCTTGCGGACTTTGTAGGTCCTTTGGGCGTGGCAACACATCTCGATGGACTGAGGAAGGTCTGCATTGTTGGCGGCGGTGTGGGATGCGCGATTGCGATGCCTGTGGCAGAGGCGCTCCATGAGATGGGGGCTGATGTGACGAGCATCATCGGATTTCGAAACAAGGAACTTCTCATTCTTGAGGAGGAGTTCAGAGCTTGCTCGAACAAGCTTCGTATCATGACCGATGACGGCTCCTACGGAGAAAAGGGGAACGTGACCGTCCCGCTGCGCGAGATGCTTGAGGCAGGGGAACAGTTTGATATGATCATCACCATCGGCCCTCTGATTATGATGAAATTCGTGGTGGCAACGGCAAAGCCCTTTGGTACGCCTGTGACCGTTTCCATGAATCCGATTATGATCGATGGAACAGGTATGTGCGGCGGATGCCGTCTGACTTTAAATGTGGACGGCAAAAAGGTCACCAAGTTCGCTTGTGTGGACGGACCTGATTTCAACGGCTATGAGATTGACTTTGACGAAGCGATGGCGAGAGGAAGAATGTACGGCGCATTCGAGCGTCATGCGTATGAAGCCACCTGCAATCTCTATCAAAAGGAGGTGCAGTAAGATGGCAAAGGCGAACATGAATCCCAAAAGAAACGAGATGCCTACGCAGGATGCGGGGGTCAGAGCGCACAACTTTGATGAGGTCGCACTGGGCTATTCCGAAGAAACCGCGATCGACGAGGCGATGAGATGTCTTGCTTGCAAGAATATGCCCTGCGTGGATGGCTGTCCCGTGAAGATTCGAATTCCCGAGTTTATTTCCAAAATCAAAGAGGGAGACTTTGAGGGAGCATATCAGATTATCTCAAAATCCTCCTCACTTCCTGCCGTATGCGGCAGAGTTTGCCCCCAGGAAACGCAGTGCGAATCCAAATGTGTACGGGGCATCAAGGGCGAGTCGGTCGGTATTGGAAGACTGGAGAGATTCGTTGCTGATTGGCACAATCTGTTCTGCTCTGAGGAGCCCGCGCGTCCTGCCTCCAACGGTCACCGTGTTGCCATCGTCGGCTCGGGCCCGTCGGGACTGACCTGTGCGGGAGACCTTGCAAAGAAGGGCTATGACGTGACTGTTTTTGAAGCCTTGCATACTGCCGGCGGTGTGCTGGTTTACGGAATCCCCGAGTTCCGTTTGCCCAAGCGGATCGTTGCCAAGGAGGTTGAAACACTTCAGAAGCTTGGCGTAAAGAGCGAAACCAGCGTGGTGATCGGCAAGACGCGCACCATTGACGAGCTGTTTGAGATGGGCTATGAGGCTGTTTTCGTAGGCGCGGGTGCCGGACTTCCCAACTTCATGGGGATCCCCGGCGAGGCGCTTTGCGGCGTTTATTCCGCCAATGAATTTTTGACCAGAAGCAACCTTATGAAGGCTTATTTGGATAACCCCGAGACCCCCATTATGAAGGGGGGAAAGGTAGCCGTTGTGGGCGGCGGAAACGTCGCGATGGACGCGGCAAGAACGGCTCTTCGTCTTGGCGCGGAGAAGGTTTACATCGTTTACCGCCGTTCCATGGAGGAGCTTCCCGCGAGAAGGGAAGAGGTGGAGCATGCCGAGGAGGAGGGAGTCGAATTCCTGCTTCTTTGCAATCCCACCGAGATTCTCGGGTATCAGAATCCGGACGATCCTCGCGACCCCAAGAACGGCTTTGTTAAGGGGATGCGTTGCGTGAGAATGGAGCTTGGTGAGCCTGACGAGCGGGGCAGACGACGTCCCGTGGTTGTCGAGGGTAGTGAGTTTACCATTGACGTGGACACTGTGATCATGTCTATCGGTACATCTCCCAATCCCTTGATCAAGTCGACGACCGAGGGGCTGGAGGTCAACGCAAGAGGCGGAATCACCGTCAACGAGGACGGTCTGACGTCCCGCGCTGCCGTGTATGCAGGAGGAGACGCTGTTACGGGCGCGGCTACTGTGATCTCAGCAATGGGAGCAGGTAAGACTGCAGCCAAGGCGATCGACGAGGCGCTGGCGGAGAAAAAGAATTGAACTTTTTCGAGAAGATAAATTGAGAGGAGATTTGATATGGGTGTAGTTGTTTTTGCTTTTACCGGCTTGATCATTGTTCTTCCAGTACTCATATTTTTCGTCATACGGTACCCGATTTTCTCGGAGATGCGTGACGTACTGGACGAGCCCTTTGTATGTCCGAATTGCGGTCATCGGTTCAAGGTGAAGATGCGGCAGGCTTGGTATCGGCTTCCTTCTTATTACCTTGCAAACGGCTTTCGTGTGAAGTGTCCGAAGTGCAAAAAGAAAGATGTTTGTACCCATTCCCATCACAATTGAGATTCTTTCATAATATTTGATTCAGAAACCCCTGCGTATCCGGTTTGGATACGCAGGGGTTTTGTCTTTTTTGTCGCAAATCACTTGTAATTCCGTTTTTTCTGTGATATAATGAATGAAAATGTAACGTTATCTATCAAGCACTTCAAGGAGATACGGATATGAAGATTGATCGCGCATTTTTGGTTCACACCATGAAAAACCTGATCGAGGTTCCCAGCCCGACGGGTTATTATGAGAAAATGAAGCCGCTTATCGAGGAATATGCGGCGAATTTCGGGTACGCGGTTGCCTATGATAACCGAAGCACCGCCTATATCACGGTGGAGGGGGAGGATACGTCCAAGACGGTTTGCGTCAGCACGCACGCCGACACCCTTGGATTCATGGTCAGAGGGATCAACCGAGACGGAACCCTGCGCGTCCGTGCGCTTGGAGGGATCAATTATGCCAACGTGGAGGGGGAAAACGTAACGATTCACGCCAGAGGTGAGAAGACGTATACCGGTATGCTGGTTTGCTCTCATCATTCCTCTCACGCCTATGACGATGCCAAAACGCTGGAACGCAATGAAAATACAGTATTCGTGCTTCTCGACGAGCCTGCTCGGAGTGCGGATGATGTCAAGCAGCTCAAGATCAACAACGGAGATTATATTTCCATCGATCCCCGTTTTGCTCTGACCGAGAAGGGGTATATCAAATCCCGATTTTTAGACAACAAGGCGGCGATGGCGTGCGCCTTTGCATCTCTGAAGTATCTGACGGAGAATCGACTCAAACCAAAGTACAATACCGTTTTTGCGTTCTCCTTCTATGAGGAGGTAGGACTTGGCGGAACCTTTGTTCCAAAGGGGATTTCCGAATACGTGGCGGTGGATATTGCGATCCTCGGCCCCGATTCGGAGGGGAGTGAGTACGCGGTCACAATCTGTGCCAAGGATGCGACCTTGCCATACGATTACGATTTGACCAATCGTTTGATCGCTGCCGCAGAGCGTATGGGATGTGAGTATGCAGTGGATCTGTTCTACCGCTACGGCTCGGATGCAGGGCAGGCGTTCCGCGGAGGTAACAACGTGCGCACGGCGGCTTTTGGTATGGGCGTGTATTCCAGCCATGGCGTGGAGCGTACGCACATCACGGGCGTTGAAAACACAACCCGTTTGATGTTGGCGTATATTCTTGGAATTTGATCATTGTGACATCGAAAAAAGAGGGAGCTGCAAAAGCAGCTCCCTCTTTTTCGGATTATAATGTTGCGTCAGCCTTTTGGGCTTTCGCGGAATCCTCGTCTTCCTCGTTCTTCTGTTCCTTCACAGTCAGAATTGCAGATTCGATACGATGTTCGCGGAATTCGACCACCTGAATGTCAAAGAGGTCGGTGGAAACCTCAAAGGTGGATCCGTCCTCGGGGATAGATCCGTAAATACCCATGGCAAAGCCGTTGAAGGTATCCGAGTCACAGTCGGGGATCTCTTGTCCGATCGCCTCCTCAAGGTCCGCAATCGTGACCGTTCCGTTGATCTGCCAAGAATGTTCGTCAATCGGAATGATAGGCTCAACGGTTTCCTCATCCTCGTCGTTCTCGGCAAACTCTCCAACCAAGCACTCCACAAGGTCGGTAAAGGTAACAAGTCCGCGCACGCCGCCGTACTCGTCCAGCACGATGGCAATGCTTTCTTTGTTTTTCTTCATGTTACGGAAGAGAACGTCAGCTTTTACGCTTTCGGGTACGAAGTAAGCGGGCTTGACCGCGTTTTCCATAATGCTATCTTTGGTCTTTTCCTCAAGGCGGAAATATTCACGCGCATCCAAAATTCCAACGATGTCGTCTACGTCCTCGCCGCAAATCGGATAACGGGAGAATCGGCTGTTGTTGATGGCTTCCTCCCATTCCTCGAGCGTTGCCTCCATTTCCAGCATGGTGATGTCGGTGCGGTGTGTTGCGATCTCGCCTGCGGAAAGATCGTCGAAGTCAAAGATGTTTTCAATCAGTTCCTTGTTGTATTCGTCAATGCTGCCGTCCTCGTGCGCCTCGTCGATCAGCGTCAGCACCTCGCCCTCGGTAACCGTGTCCTCGGCGGAGGGCTTGATGATGCGATTGAGCAGCTTCTTCCAAAGCATGAACAGGGCGTTAATGGGAGCCAAGATGACCATCAGGAAATTGACAAAGCGGCAGGTTGCCATTGCAAATCCCTCGGGATGATCCTTTGCAATACTCTTGGGGGAAATCTCACCAAAGATCAGAACGACAACGGTGGTCACGGCAGTCGCGATTGCCGAACCGTAGTTCTGAGCGGGGGTGTTTACCAAAAGCTGAATGAACCAAACGGTGGCAACAGAGGAAAGGGTAATGTTTACAATGTTGTTTCCGACCAGAATGGTGGAGAGCAGCTTGTCGTACTTGTCTGCAAGGCTGAGCACAAGAGAGGCGCGCTTGTTTCCCTCGGACGCAAGGTTCTTCATCTTGGTGTGGTTGAATGAGGTGAACGCCGTCTCAGTCGCTGAGAAAAATCCGGAGAAAAAGAGGCAAACGAGCATGATAATGATTTTGGTTATACTACCGTCGGGCATGATATCTCCTTAAAGATGTAATATTTCCGAAGATCGGATAAATTTTAATGATAAACGCAAAAAAGCATAGCCTGAGCCCATTTGGACGCAGGTTATGCATAAATTTCTTTGATATTTAACGAGTGAAAATTGGTACTTCGACTGTTCCCGTCGCCGTTATCCACGATTTTGTCCCCTTCTCAAAAATAGCGGAAGCGATTCGCTCCCATACTCATTTGCGCGATGCGCATAGATCTTCTTTCTGTTATTATACCATAAATTTTTATTTTGTCAAGAGTTTTTTTGATTTCTTTGCGCAAGGCTGGGAAAGACAGAGGAGCGTAATGTTCCGATCAAAAGGGAGATTGTCGGAAAACTTTTGGTTTTTCCTTGACGAACCCGTTTTTTCGTGTTATAATATACGATATGAACAAAACAGAAAGGAATTCCTTCAAAAATGACACTCTATGAGGATTTAAAATGGAGAGGGCTGATTCAGGATATTTCCAGCCCGGATTTGATTGATAAATTGAACGCAGGAGGAATGACCTTCTATATCGGACCCGACCCGACCGCAGACAGTCTGCACCTTGGTCATTATTCCTCTTTCCTCATTACCCGCCGACTGGCTGCTGCGGGACATACCCCCTTGCTTTTGGTTGGTATGGCAACAGCGCTCATTGGCGACCCTCGCGGAACGGTGGAGAGAAAGCTGTCCGACCGCAACGAGGTTATGCATAACTACGGCTGCCTCAAGGAGCAGCTGCAGAAGATCTTCCCCTATGAGGTGGTGAACAACTACGACTGGGTCAAGGATCTCAATATCATTGATTTCTTCCGTGACTACGGAAAATATATCAACGTCGGCTATATGCTCAGCAAGGATCTGATCCGCCGCCAGATGGAGAGCGGAATCTCCTATGCCGAGTTCTCCTATATGCTTATTCAGGGATTGGATTTCAAGTATCTGCACGAGACCAGAGGGGTTGATCTGCAGGTAGCAGGCTCCGACCAGTGGGGTAATATCACCACGGGTATCGAGCTGATCCGTAAGACCACGGGTGACGAGGTTTACGCGCTTACCATGCCCCTTGTGACCGACTCCCACGGAAACAAGTTCGGCAAGAGCGAGGGCAACGCCGTTTGGCTGGATAAGAACAAGACCAGCTCCTATGAGCTCTATCAGTTCCTGCTCAACTCCGAGGATAGTATGGTCATTGAGTACCTCAAGCGTCTGACCTTCCTCTCTCGTGAGGAGATCGAGGCGGTAGAGGCAGAGCACAACGCCGCTCCGGAGAAACGCTATGCACAGAAGGTTCTTGCGCGTGAGATTCTGAACGATCTGCACGGCGAGGGCGCATTCGATGAGGCAGTTCGCATCAGCGAGCAGCTTTTCGCAGGAAACATCAAGGAGATTCCCACAAGAGATCTCTTGATCGGTCTGAAGAATGTACCGCACTTCCAGACGAGCGGAGGAGCGTTGGCAGACGTTCTGACTCAGGCAGGCGTTTGTTCCTCCAAGCGCGAGGCAAGAGAGTTCATCTCCAACGGCGCGCTGACCGTAAACGGAGAAACTGTGAAGGATGCGAACATGGAGATCAATGCAGAGGCTTGCATTGCAGGGAAGTATCTGGTGGTTCGCCGCGGAAAGAAAAAGTATTACGTGGGCGAGCTGGTATAATTAAAAAATCCCGATGGACAGGATTTGTCCGTCGGGATTTTTCTTTAAAAATAAAAAATATTTTCGAAAAACAGAAAAAATCTATTGACAAAGCAAATCATTTGTGATATAATAGTCGCGTTCGGTTCGACCGGACGCATATATTCGCGGGTATGGCGGAATTGGCAGACGCGCTAGATTCAGGTTCTAGTGGGGGCAACTTCGTGGAGGTTCAAGTCCTCTTACCCGCACCAAAAAGAGCAGGACACCAATCGGTGTCCTGTTTTTTTGCGCGGGTAACTGGTTTCGCGGAATCCCACCGTTCTTTTCGGTTTCGCTTGCGAAATGCTGACGAAGTCGGC